>CAYTJL010000045.1:20948-47594 GCA_964437785.1 uncultured Polyangiaceae bacterium | reverse complement strand
ATGCGGCAAAAACGGCGCACGAGAGGGCCAAAGAGACAGCGAAGAGGGCGCGCACCCTGGACCGCATCGACTCCCGTGGTATGCGATCGGGCCCTTCCTTGCAACCCGCATTTCACTCCTGTAGAGTCGCCCTCGTGCGCCGCGCGTTTGGAACGGGAGCTTGTACGGCCTTGTTGCTGCTGACTCGGCACGCAGCCGGTGATCCTGCGCGTCCCACGCCTGGATATCCCGAGCCCGTCGTCCAGTGGGGCGTCCAAAAGAGCGAGACCTGTGAGGACATCTCCAAAGCGGTCTACGGCTCACCCAAGCACGTGGGGCTGCTCCACCGCTATAATCGAATCACCTGCAAACAAGGTACGCCGCTCCCGGAGGGGCTCACCTTGGTTTTGCCCGAGAAGGTGACGACGCTCCCTGACGCGACCCTTCGCTCCATCAACCCCGATGTCCGCGCGCGCCCGGCGGGCGGGGGCTGGGGCGCCGCGTCCGCCGGGATGCCGCTCTACACCAACGCGGGTGTCAATACGCTCGACAAGGGAAGGGCCGATATCGAGTTCATCGATCGCACGAGGGTTTATCTCGCGCCCAACACGCTCGTCGTCATTTATGGCACCGCGAGCCGGACGCGCGTCTCGCACACCCCCCCCGCGGTGGTCGAGGTCGAGGCGGGGGAGCTCCGCGCGGGGCTCGCGGCGCTCCGCGGCGACTCCGTCGAGGTGTCGGTCAAGGGGGGTGGGCAGGTGAGCGCCCTCTCGCGCGACACCGTCGTTCAACGCAAGGGCGACCGGACCACGGTGGCGGTCTTCGACGGCAAGGCGGGCGTCAAAGCAGGTGGCAAAGCGGTCGAGGTGCCCACCAACTACGGCACGCGCTTCGTCGGCAACACCCCTCCTGCAAAGCCCCGTCCGTTGCCGCCCGCGCCCGAGTGGGAGGTCGCGGGCGCCGAGCAGATCGAGCTCGCGCGCGGCGGCAGCGGCGTCCTCCACGTGCAGTGGAAGCCCGCGAAGAACGCGTCGGCGTACCGCGTCGAGCTCGCGCGAGATCCCGAGTTCCGCGACATCCTCGTCCGCCAGGAGGTGCCGCCGGACACGCACGTCTTCCACGCCGAGAAGATGCCTATCGACACCTATTACCTCCACGTCCGCGCCATCGACAAGGAGGAGTATTTGGGCGTCGCGGCGCAAAAGCGCCTTCGTTTGGTGGAGGCGAGCGGCGAGGCGCAGAGCAACGGGCCTCTAGGCGGCGAGCTCGTCGTGAGCCCTTATGGCACGTTGTCGCTCAAGACCCCGAACGGCGTGGCGCTCGCCATCGATCAAGGCGCGTTCGGCCCGCCGCCGCCCGTCATCGATCTTCGGAGCCTGTCGCCCAAGGCGATCCGGCTCAAGTCGGACACGGGCGCGGAGTCCAAGGTGCCTATCCGCTACGTCGAGGCCAAGGCGCTCATCAAGCCGTTGATCGCGGGCGATCGCGCGAGCATTTCGGTCGAGGTCACCTTCGAGGGGCTCGCCGGCGTCGACATCCCCGCGCGCGTCGCGCCCGTCCTCCGGGCGCACGGGCCCTCGGGCGTCATCACAGCGCCGCTCAAGCCCGGTCCGAACGGGGCCTACGTGGGCTCGGTCGCGCTGCCCAAGGGGGCTTTGGGGAAGGTCAAGGTGGATGTCGCCGACGGCCGCGGAGCCGTCTTGGGGACCGCCGACGTCGCCCTCGCGGATGCCCCGCAGGCCGCCTCGCAAAAGCAACGGTATCCGCACATCGGCGCGTACGTGCCTTTGTGGCAGCCGTCGTCGGTCACCGACGTGCTTTGGATCTCGCCCACGCCCGCCAACGAAGGTGCGGTGAGCGTGGCGCTCGCCCCCACGGAGGCGCCGCCCGTCTTCGGGAACGCGCTGCCACGCGTGGAGCGCGGCCCCGTGGCGGTGCAGGGCCAAATCCGCGCGAGCGGCGCGGTCGGCCCCGTGGGGCTCGAAGCGCTCATCCGGTCGAGCACCACCAACGTGTCGGGCGCCGACGGCGCGGCGTGGCTCGGCGCGCGCGTTCGCGTGCTGCGTTTGGGATACTCCACGTTCGAGCTCGCGCCTTCGCTCCGCGTCGGCGTCCCCACGTCGGCGGACGCGGGCCCCGTGCGGTTCGAGCCTGCTTTGGCGTTGGGCGGCGCAGCGGGGATGTTCACGTGGCTCGCCAACGTGGGCGCGCGCGTCCGCGCGGTGACCGACACGTCGGTGCCTGTCGCGCAGGGCTTTTTGCTGGCGGGCGGGAGCGTCGACCCGCTCTCGTGGATGCGTGTTTATGCGCTCCTCGACGCTCATTTGGTGTTCCGTGACGGGGGGCAAAAGAGCTTTTTGGGCGGGCTCGGCGCGGGCATCGAGGCCGGCACGTGGATCTTCGGCGGGCTCTCGCTCCGCGCGAGCCCGTGGACCGAGACGGGCCTTTTGCCGTTCCAAGCTTCGCTCGCGCTCGGCATCCGGGAGACGCCTCCTCCCAAGGCGCCATGAGCAACACCACCAAGCCGTATCCCGACAGCGAAGAGCCCCTCTGGAGCCATCCTACGGTGGCGGCGCTCGGCGCTACGCCTTCACCGCCCTCCCCAGGCGCTCCCACCGGGCCTTCTCCCGACGAAGATCGTCACGTGAGCGAGGGCGCCAATACCAACGAGCGGACCACGCTCGCGTCTCCGGCGTTCTCGGACGCCATGCGCAAGGTGCGTGTGGCCGAGCCCGGGATGGTGATCGCCGGGAAATACGAGCTCATCGAGCTGCTCGGCACAGGCGGCATGGGCCAGGTCTACCGCGCTCGCCACACCGCGCTCGGGATGCCCGTGGCCGTCAAGACCATGCACGCGCACATCGCGGCGCAGCCCGACTACGTGCGTAGGTTCGGGCGCGAGGCGCACGCGGTCTCGCGCGTCGATCACCCCAACGTGGTTCGGGTCACCGACTACGGGGACGACGGCGGCCTCCTCTACATCGTGATGGAGTATCTGCGCGGCGCCTCGCTCGGGAGCCATTTGCACCGCGTGATGGCGCCCCCGCCCATCGCCGACGTCGTTTGGATCATGCAGAGCCTCTTCGAAGCGTTCACGGTCGCGCACGACAGCGGCATCATCCACCGCGACATGAAGCCTGATAACGTATTTCTCACCGACCCGCGGGGGGAGGGGTTTCAGGCGGGCAAGACGGTCGTCAAGGTGGTTGATTTCGGGCTCGCGCACGTCGAGGTCGAGGACGGCGGGCCGACGCTCACCTCCAAAGACATGATCGCCGGCACGCCGGAGTACATGAGCCCGGAGCAGTGCAGGTCGCTCTCGGTGGGCCCGAGCGCGGACCTCTATTCGCTGGGCTGTGTGCTCACCGAGCTGCTCCAGCTCAAGCCTCCTTTCTCCGGTCCTTCGGCCATCGACATCGTCGCTCGACACATGTTCTCGCCGCCGCCGCCGCTCAAGCGCCCTCCCGAGAGCGAGCCTGTCCCACCGCTCCTCGAACGCCTGCGCCTCGACCTCTTGGCCAAGATCCCCGAGCGCAGGCCGCTCACCGCGGCCGACGCGCGCGCTCGCCTCTTGGCCGCTGTCGCGCCCGGCGGGACCGAGGCTCACCTGCCTTCGCGCAAAGAGGGAGACGCGTTCGGCGATCGCGTGGCGCGGGCGCCGGAGTGGCAAAAGCCCTCTCCTTCGGAGCCCGCGCGCGCTCCCTCGATGTCCGCGAACGACCCCACGATGCCGACCGCGCTCTCGCGGCGCCGCGTCGGGCTCGTGCGGGTGCCGTTCGCGGGGGAGCTCTCGCAGCTCGAAGAGACCGGGCTCGACGCTCACGAGATCTCGCTCGTCGTCGCGCGATCGGCCGAAGATCTGGTGGATCAAGGGATCAAGGTCGCGGTGCTCGACGCGGGCGCCGCGTTCGAGAGCGCGCGCGAGCGGCTCGCGGCGCTCACGCGGGCGGGGCTCAAGGTGGTTGTGTGCGCGGCGGAGCTCACGACGGAGCGGATCAACGCGCTCGTTGCGGGCGGGGCGTCGGACGTGGTGAGTTACCCCATCTCGCCCGACGCGCTGGCGCGTAAGCTCGGGCGTGTGCTCCGGCGAGGCAGGTGAGGAGAGCATGACGGTGAAAAGGTCCACGCGCGTCGCGGGCAGGTTGCAGGAGGAGCTCGCCGCGGCGATTCGGGTGCTCCGGGATCCGCGCGCCGCGGGCGTGCTCGTCTCGCGCGTCGAGGTGACGGACGATTTACAGTCTGCCAAGGTGTATATCCGCACCGAGGCGGGCGACCCCAAGGCGGCCCTCAAAGGCCTCGGCGCCGCGTCCGCCAAGCTCCGTCGCGACGTGGCGCAGGCGCTCTCGCTGCGCTACGCGCCCACGCTCACGTTCTATTATGACGAGGGGCCCGACGCGACGGCGCGCATCGAGGAGCTGCTCCGCGAGGTCAAGGGCGCGGGCGAGGGTGAGAAAGAGAAGGGGTGAGAGGAGAGGTAAAGCTACTTCTTCTTCTCTTTGTCCTTCTCTTTGTCTTTGTCGTCGGTTTGGGGCGCCACCTTGGCGGCGATCTCCGACTGCATGAGCATGCGTTGTTGGCCGCCGCCGGGCGGGACGAGCCGCGCTTGGACCCGATAGGACTCGTTCCCCTGCGAGGGCAGGAGCGACGTGGCCATCCACTCGACGCGGCCTTTGCCCTGCGACTCGAACAGCTCGAGCGCGAGCTTGGCCTCTTTGCCGCCGGAGCCGAGGTCGGCCTCCTCTTTGGTGGCGTAGTTGCGGATCTCGACCGCGATGGCGGCTTTGTCTTTGTCGATCGACTCGACGCGGAACACGCGATACCGGAGCACGTCGACGTTGGACGCCTTGGCCCTGTCCGTGACCAGCCAATAATCACCCTTGCCGACGGGCTTGTCGGGGAGCGGGATGGTCAAGAGCTGGATCGCCGACGCGAGCGATTGAATCGCCCCTTCGAGCTTCTCGGCGTCGGCGCCTTTGGGCAGCGTGGTCGTGAGCCCTTTGACGACGCCGGCTTGGGAGAGCTCGTATTTGATCTCCATGCCCTTGATCTTGGCGAGATCGTCGGCCGCGTCTTTGGGGAGGGCCATGCCCACCGCCTCGACCTTCACGAGCTTCGCCACGACCAAAAAGGGGCCGTCGGTCTTCTTGTCTTTGTCGCCCTCTTTGGGTTTGTCGAGCTTGATGGCGAGGCTGTAGGCGAGCGTGGGGAGCGCGCTCTGCGCCATGCGGAAGTCGACGGTGATCGTGCTCTTCTGCTCGGCGAGCGGCGCGTACTTGAGCAAAAAGCGCGGCTCGGCGCCCTGCTGATAGACCTCGATCTTCGCGTCGGTGCCCGGCGGGAGCTGCTTGTCGGCTTGGCCGGGCGCGAACACGCCGCGCTCGGGCGGGCCGTCCTGCTGCTTGACCGGAGCCGTCGCCGAGGCCGCGGCGGCCATCGCCGCATTGAGCTTCTTGTCGAGGATGGGTTTCTTGGGGCCCGCGTCGACGGCGGAGCTCTCGTCACCTTCGGGCTTCTTCTTCTCTTCTTCGCAGCCGAGGGCGAGGGGCACCGTGAGCGCGAGCGTGATCGCGAGTGATCGGCGGAGCTTCATTGCCGTGGCTCGTACCGCGAGACGCGCCGCTCTTCAACCGGCGAGCGCGGCCGCCAGCCGATTGATCTCGGCGAGCAGCTCGGTCGGGCTGAAGGGCTTGCCGAAGAACTCGGTCGCGCCGAGCTTCTCCGCGCGCGCGCGCGATTCGGGATCGTCCATCGCGCTGATGACCACGATGGGCAGCGCGCGCGTGCTCTCGTTCGCGCGCAGATGCTCGAGCACGCCGAAGCCGTCGAGCGCGCCCGGCAACATCAGATCGAGGAGGAGCACGTCGAAGCGCTCCGCGATGGCCTGCTCCACGGCCTGCGCGCCGAGGCCTACGCCCACGACCTCGTGACCGCTCGCCCCGACCAAGGTCAGGATCATGTTGCGAATGGTCTCTTGATCTTCGCACACGAGGATTCGCATGACTTTGGATGCAAGGTAATTGCGATCGGGTCAAAGGGGAAAGGACAAAATCCGCACCCCTCACCCGCTCTCGAAGAAGACGCCGACGCGCGCGTCTTTGAGCGTGCTCGCGACCTCGTCACGGCGCGCCTCGACGGCGTCGATCGACGCGCCCCCGATCAAGAGGCCGAGGTCCCCGCCCGCGAGGCGACCGAGCGGCTCGCCCGGCTTCGCGATCTCGGTCACCGCCTCGACGCCCGCGCCGCCCACCGTGATGAGCGCCGCCTTCTCTGGGCGCGCGTGCGACGTGTTGAGCGCGCGCGCAGCGTCGATCAGCGCGCGGAAGAAGGACTCGCGGTACACGAAGGAGCGCAGGCGCAGGCCGTGGATGGTCGAGGGCTCGACGAACGCGTAGCGCGGATCGGGCTTGCCTTCGCGGAGCAGGCGATCGCGCTCGATCTCGGCGAGCACGGGCCCGGCGTAGAGCGAGAGCATCCGCAGATCGCTCGCGTGGATCGTGCGGGGCGCGAAGTCGAGCGCGCACAGGTTCCCGATCGCGATCCCGCGGGAGGTGACGATCGGGCAGCCCGCGTACGCGCGAACGTTGTACGTGCGCACGGCTTTGTTGCCGCGGAAGAAGGGCTCGCTCCCCGCGTCCTCCAAGCAATACGGCGCGCCCGTCGAGAGCGCGTGCGTGCAATACGAGATCTCGCGGCGCAGCTCGACGAAGTCGGGCCAGTGCTGCGCGCGCCCGATCTCGGCGCGATAGCCGACGCGATCGCCGCGCACCACGCTCACGAACACGAGCGGGAAGCGGATGATCGGCGCGACCTCGGCGAGGTAACGCGCGCACCGATCGTCGGGTCCGGGCTTGGCCGCGGCGAGATCGTCGACCTCGCGGATGCGCTCGCTCTCGCCCGGCGCGGTGACGTGGAGGTGCGCGACGGCCGCGCTCGGGTCGAAGATGCGGCCGGGCTTCTTTCCGGCGGCGGCCTCTTTGCGCGACGCGAGCGTTCCTGCGGCGCGCTCGCGGAGGCGATTGAACATCGACGAAGGCGGAGGCCCCGCGCTGTTCGTCGTGCCCACCGCGAGATCGACGGCCGTCGCGCGCGCGTTGACGAGCGCCCTCGCGCAGATCGAGCAACCGGCGGCGGCGTGCTCGTCGGCTTCGCGCACGCGCCCGTCGGCGTCGTCACCGTCGATCACACGCGCCGCGACGTCGTGGATCTCGTGGTGCAAGCTCGGGCGGGGGGCGTTGTTCATCGGTCTCGTAGGGACTACGGATCTCATGCGACGCCGGTTGCATGCGTCGAGGCAAAAAGCGTCCTACGGTAACACAGCGCCGCGGTTTCGTTGAGGTCGACGTTTCGCGCTCGGCGTAACCCTGCTACATCGGTCACTCCTCCTTTATGCGCAGCCGCTCTCACGGTCCCGTCCTCGCTGCTCTCGTTGCGTTCGGCGTCACGCTCGGCGCGAGCGTCCTCACGGCACGTCCGGCCGCGGCGTACGAGCGGCAGTGGCACGTCGGGGGGACGTTCGGATATTCGGCGCTCCTCGGCGCGACGCGGCCGCACGGCTTCGGCGGCGGCCTTCACGTCGCCTATGGCATCAACGACACCTTCAACCTGGTGGCCGAGCTCAACACGACCGCCTATCCGCTCGGGCGGCTCAACGTGCTTCAAGGGGCGGTGGGCGCGCACTACATCATCGACGTGCTGCGGTGGGTGCCTTACTTTGGGCTGCTCGCGGGCGCGGCGGACTTCATGAGCTTGGACGCGGGGTGTGTGGTTTGCCACAAGCCCAAGCTCACCTTCGAGATCCCGTTCGGGATTGACTATCAGGTGACGCGCGCCTTCACCGTGGGGGTCGCGGGCCGGTTCAACCTGTATTTGGTGGGCGACGTGAAGATGCAGATGGGCGCCTTCGCCAAGGCCGAATACGTGTGGGGATATTGAGGTCGGGCATGGGCGCGCGCACCGCAATCCGGCGGCTCTCCGTACAAGGGTATCGCAGCCTCCACGATGTCACGCTCGACGATTTGCCCGATCTCGTCGTGCTTCATGGTCCCAATGGCGCTGGCAAATCCAACCTCCTTCGCGCCGCGCGCCTCGCTCTGCAGGTGGTGAGGCTCTTCTACACGATTCGCACTAACACTACCACTACCGAGCTGACGTTGGCCAAGGCCCAAAAGGAGCTCGATCTCCGGCCTGACGACTTCCGCCGCGGCCTCGTGGGACGGGACGGGGTACCCGAAATGCGGATCTCGCTGACCGTCGACGTGAAGGAGGGGGTCGATAAAGCGCGCCCTGTGTGGCTTTCTGTAACGTTGAGGCTTCCAAGCGACTCTCAGATCGAATGTCGTGCCTACGGAGAGAACACAGCACCCTGGAATTTGTTCGACGAGCTCGCCATTCCTCGCCTCCTGCAAAGGAGCCCCGCGTACCGCGTGCCCGGCGCCGAAGACGACCCCCAAGGCGCCCTCTATCAAGCGTTCCTCTCGGAAGACAAAGCCGAGCGCGAGGCCGCGCACCGCCTCAGCAAACGTCTTTCCAAAGCAGGGTTGTTCGGCGCACCCTCCGACGGTATCGCGCTCTTCCCCGTGGATAGCCGCACGTACGGCGAGAAGCAGATTCGGCTCCAGCACCCTATCCACGGCGAGCTGCCGCTCCGCAACTTGGGCTCGGGCGAGCAGCAGATCGTGCTCTTGTTGGCGCAGCGGGTGATCACGCCGTATCCCATCGCCCACGTCGAAGAGCCCGAGGCGCACCTTCACGCTACCTTCATGGAACCGCTCGCCAAGATCCTCCGCGACAGCGTGCTCGGCGACGACGGGCCGCCCGACGTCGATCAGCTCTGGATCGCGACGCATCACCACGCCTTCGCGATCGCGGAGGAGTTCTTCGACGTGTCGCTCGACGACGCCGGCGCGACGCGCGTCGAGCGCAAAAAGCGGGATGAGGCCGTCAAACACTTTTACGAGCCGAGCCCTTATTGGGACACGCTCCGCGATCTCGTGGCCTCGGGGATGAGCCCGGAGACGGTCGTCTCCATCGACGACGACGGCAGCCCGATCCGCGCGGGGGACGTGCTCGCCTCGATTCGAGGGGATCGGCGCCTCGCCAACGCGTTCGTCAAAGCCGCGACCAAAGCGTTCGTGCTCTCGCTCGCCAAGGATGAGAAGGAGACGTGAGCTACGTCCTCGTCTCGCTCTTGGGCGATGACGCCACGGCCGCCAACGACCTCTTCGCGCGTTGGTTCGAAGAGCGCCACCGGCCCAACGCCGCGTTTCATCACGAGCACCCGAACCCGGAGGAGGTCGCCGCGGCGATTCGAGAGACGCCCGTCGCCATCGTGTTGGGCCATGACGGCGGCGGCTCCGTGCGCGGGTCGTCGAGCGGCCCTCCTTGGATGGAGCCGGACGGGTTTGCGCGTGTCTTTCAGGGGGCTCGCGTGTGGGTCTATGCCTGTGATACACGCGCTCGCGCGCTCGAAGACGATCTCGCGTCGTTTGGCAGGCAGGTGTTTGATGCGGGAGTATCGGTGTTCGCCGGCCACTGCTCTCCGATTACGGCGGTGCCTCCTTTTACGAGCCTCCCCGATCTCCGAGACAGGGTTTATGCGGCGTTGGCGCGCGCGTTTCGAGCATTTTTAAGCGGTGAGAACAACGCGACGAGGCTCCGGCAAGCCGCGCTCAAAGGATCCGTCGGAGGCCGGGCGACCGCCCTCACGGCGCTGCCCATTGAGCGGGACATGGAGAGCCTGCGCGTGCTCGCGCGCTGATCAACCGATGTCGCGCTCCAGCACGAGCCTCCCCGACGGACCAAAGCCGTTCCGGTCGAAGAAGGCGAGCATGTCGACGTCGTTCCACGCGACCTCGGTCCGCAGCTTGCTCACCCCGAGCGCCCGCGCGTTCATGAGGAATTGACCGATGAGCGCGGCGCCCACCTTCTTCCGCCGAAAGTCCTTGTGGACCGCGAGCGCGTCAATCACGCTGGTCGGGTCGGGCACGCCGAACTCACCATAATACGTGGTCGCCATCAAGAACCCCACCACCGCGCCCGACACCTCGGCCACGAGCGACGTGCAAAGCCTGCTGTTCGTGAGGCTCGCCGCCACCCGGTCGCGGTAATACTCCCTCCGCGAACGCCCGGTGTCGCTCGCGTCGATCCGCACGATGGCGTCGAGATCACGCTCGTTGAGCGTGCGCACCACGACATCGTCCGTCTCGATCCTCCCCGCCTGGAAGAGATCCCCTGCGCTCATGTCGTCATCTCTCCTTCTGTCGCGCGCAGCCGAGCGAGCTTTCGATAGCGAACAGCACCCCAGAGCGCCGCGCCGATCGCCCCCGCGAAGATCGCGTCTGGGTGCGTGACGAGCGTGACCTTGGCCCTTTTGTCGCCCGCGAGCACCTGCTCAATCGCCGTATAAAGCCCCACGTCCGCCGCGAGCCCGCCGGTGAGCGCCACCGCCCCTTCGATGCGCGCGGTCCGAAGGAGCTTCACCAGACGATCCGCCATCGAGAGGTGAATGCCTTTCAAAATGTCGGCCGTGCGCACCCCGCGCGAGACCATGTTGATGACGTCGGTCTCGGCGAGCACCGCGCAAATGCCGCTCACCTTCTCGGGCGACGACGCGCTCTTCGACAGCTCCCCCACCTCGCCGAGCGTCACGCCCAAATACCGCGCGATGTTCTCGATGAACTGACCGCTCCCGGAGGCACATTGGTTGGTCATCGCGTACGCGATCACCTTGGCGCGATCATCCATCCTGATCGCGCGGGCGTGGAGCGCCCCCATGTCGAGCGCGCCGCGCGCCTCCGGGCATAAAAACAAGGCCCCGCGCGCGTGGGTGGTCATGCCGTAAAAGTGACCGCTCCTGTCCTCGACCAAATGCCCCTCGCCGGTCGACGCGACGTACTGGACATCGCCCTTGGCCGCGCCCGCGGAGGCGAGCGCCTCCGCCACGCAATGATCCACGACCGCCTTGGGGTCGCGCCGCCGGAGCCGCTCCGCCGCTTTGGCGAGGACCTTGGGCTCCCCGTCGGGAGGCACGGAGACAATAACCACCTTGATCCCGCTCGTGCCGACGTCGACGCCGGCTGTCATCAACGTTCGGCTCATGCGCGCGCCTCCTCGACGACAGGGGTGCTGGCTCGCTCCACGTCCTCGCGCGACATCTCGCGCAACGCGAAGAGCGCCGCGCCGAGCGCGCCTGTGTAGATGGATCCAGGAGAGATGTTGAGCGTCCTTTGGCCGTAGCTCTCGGTCACGAGCTCGCGCAGCGCCCTCACCGCAGAGGGGTTGTTGGCGACGCCGCCCGTGAACGTGAATTCTTCGTGAACCCCGCCGGATCGCGCCAAGATCGACATGGCCCGGAGGATGATGGCGCGGTGGAGCCCGGCGAGGATGTCCTCGCGCTTCTCCCCGAGCGCCAACCGATCACGCAGCTCCGCGCCCGCGAACACCGTACACGTGGACGAGATCTTCACCCTTCGCGTGGCCGTCTCGGCGAGCGGCCCGAGCTCGTGGACGCCGAGGTTCATCTCGTCGGCGATGTAGCCCAAATACCGGCCGCAGCCCGCCGCGCACCGATCGTTCATTTGAAAGCTGGTGACGATGCCGTCCTTGTCCACCTGAATGGCCTTGGTGTCCTGTCCGCCGATGTCGAGCACGGTGCGCGTGCGCGGGAACATCGCGTGCGCGCCGAGCCCGTGACACAAAATCTCGGACCGGATCATCGCTTTGGGGAAAGGCAACCTCGCGCGGCCATAGCCCGTGCCCACGCTCGCGCGCGCCACGTGCGGAGCGGCGAGCACCTCGTCGAGCGCGGCCTCGGCCGCGGCGCGCACCTCGGGGCCCGCGCTCGCGTAGAGCCGGAGCGTGCGTTCGAGCGCCGCGCGGGCGTTGCCCTCGAACGTGAGATCGTCGCGCTGATTCTCCACCTCCAAGATGGCTTTGTCGAAGGCGCCGACAACGTCCTCGAAGCCCACGCCGCGCCCGCTCACCCGCGCTTCGGCGAGCCGCTGCAGCTCGGCGCCGGCCATGTCGCGGAAGAACTCCGAGGTTCGCTCCGCGCCCGCGATGCCGCGAAAGCGCTTGTCGGCCGTGCCCTCCATCACGTCGAAGATCTCGCCCAAGAGCGCCTCCAGCGCCGAAGAGCCTTTGGCCGCCTTGAGGCACGCGGCGCGCAGCGACGCGAGCTGGCGCGTGTATTGGCGGTGCCGGAACGAGCGCTCGATCGACGTGCCGAGCGGGCCCGCGTGGCCTCCAAGCAAAGGGTGCTTGGTGAGCGCGCGGCGATAACGGCTCATCTCCGCGTCGACGAACGCCTCGCTCCGCGCGATCTCGCACGCGAGGTCGTAGTTGGAGCGGCTGTTGGTGATGCCTTTGCCGAGCACCTCGCCGCGATCGTCCACGATGACCGATTTGGTGGTCGTGGACCCGAGATCGATGCCGACGAAGCAGACCGCGCTCACGGCCTCACCTCCGCCGCGCGCTCCCCGCTCTTGCCGCCGCTCCGCCGCTGCTCGATCATCTGCAAATACGACTCGACACGGTTCTTGATGTTCGCGGGCGAGAAATAACGGGGGTCGACGAGATCGCTCTCGATGAAGCCGCCGGGCACGCCCGTGCGCCGCTCGATCTCACGCAGGATCAAGAGCTGTCCGGCGCTGAACGAGTTGCAGCTCTTGACCGAGTGAACGATGAAGCCGTCGGCCTGATACTCTTTGACGTAGTGTGCGATGAGCGCCGTCCGCGACGGCAAATTCAGGTTCGTGTAGCAGCCGAGGCAATAGTCGGCGAGCGTCTCGAAGGGGCGCGTCGGGTCGTGCCGAAAGCCTTGATCGTAGAGCCCGCCGACCTTGGTGTACGTGCTCGCCACGCACACCGCGCCTTCGGCCGCGAACATCTCCCAAAAGTCGCGGAAGCTCGTCCAGTTGGGCGGGCCCTCGACGACCAGGCGATACCGCTGCTCGTCGAGCGGGCCCCTCGGCGTAATCGGCCCTTCGCGCCGGTCGATGCGGCCTTGCACCTCGCTGCGGAGGAGCTTGTAAAACGCCTTGCCCTCCTCGGTGCCGCGGAACGCCGTGAAGATGGGGCCGATGTAAAACACCCCTCCAAAGTAACCGTCGATGGGGGAGGGCCTCCGCTTGCCCGCTTCGAGCACCCACACGAGATCTTCTTCGGCCTCGGCGGATCGGGTCAAGAGCTCCTTCAACCGATCTTCGTCGAGCTTCTTGCCGCTCACCTTTTCGAGCTTGGGCACCACCTCTTCGCGGAGCTGCTTCACCACGTAGTCGCGCATCTCGGCCGTGATGACGCCCGTGCCCTGATACGGCACGTGCAGCATGGCAATTTCGGCGTTCGGGAACTCCTGCTTCAAGAGCTCGAACCACTTCATGAAGGTGAAGCAGCCCGTGTACGAGAGGAGCAGAAGATCGGGCGGGGGCATGGGCTTGCCCGTCGGGCCGAGCCCGGTCTTCATCATGCCGATGTCGCACTTGACGTACGAGCACACGTCCTCGCTGTGCCCGAGCTTCTCGGCCTCGGCGATGTAGCCGCCGGAACGCTTCCGCATCCCGGATTGGAGCGCGTTGATCTCGGGCAGCACGGGCAATACGTCGAACGCCAAGAGCAGCTCGGTGAGGTTGCCCGGCACGAACGTATAAGCCACCTTGCGCCCCTCGTGAGGGGCCTTGGCGAGCGCGTCGTAGTGGCCCGCGATGAGCTCCTTTTGGCGGACCATCGACGGCTCTTTGGAGATCGCTTGATCGT
The DNA here is from genome assembly GCA_964437785.1 of uncultured Polyangiaceae bacterium. Lineage (GTDB taxonomy): Bacteria > Myxococcota_A > Polyangia > Polyangiales > Polyangiaceae > CAYTJL01. The sequence continues at coordinate 33,863 of CAYTJL010000045.1, read as the reverse complement.
CGCTCATGATGCCTCGCTCCAGAGCCGGATCGAGTCCGAGAACGTGCCGGCTTGCTCCGAGATGGCTTGAAACTGCGCCGTCCCCTCTTGGTACTTGAACGCGATGTGCTGGATGTTCGCCCTGTCGAGCGCGCCCTCCAACATGGGTTGTTCGAGGAGCGCAGGGTCGCAGAAGCTCGGCGCGCAGAAGATGACCCCCTCGGCGCCCCTCTTCTTGCAGAGATCCACGAGGTAGTCGCCCCTCCGCTCGTTGGTCATGGCATACCGCGACGAGGTGCGCGCGCCGTGCTCCAAATACGCGCGCGCGAGCGCCTCCCACGGGTCGCCCGCTTCGCTCACGTCTTCGCCCAAATACCGCGCTCCCAAGATGAGATCGTCATCGACGATGTAACAGCCCGAGCGCTCCAGCGTCTTGAGGAGACCGAGCGGGGGCTGCTCGCAGAAGGTGCCAATCACCACGATGCGCGCTTGATCGAGCGGCGCGCGACAGGAGGCTTTGGCCGCGGCGAGGTAGCGGCGGAGGAGCGCGTTGTGCTCCTCGACCGGGAGCGAATAGCCCGCGCGCATCACCACGTAGACCTCGGCCGTGGGCGCGAGGTGCGGGCTCTCGGCGCGCAGATCGTAGAGCGCGCGGAGGAGCCGCCGGTTCTCGTTGTGCCGTTGGATCGCGGCGCGGAGCGCGTCGTCCGTGGCCTCGTTGCCCGCGACCTCGGAGAGGGCTTTGCCCATCGATCGCAGCTCGTGCACGTAGAACATGCCCCCGACGCTCCACGAGAGGTTCTGCGGCACGTCGAGGTAACGCACGAATTTCTCGGGGAAGAGGAGCTGCCACACGCCCGAGAGGTTGCGGATCACGTCGCAGATGGCCGGGAAGATCATGCCGCTCAAGCAGTCGAGCCGGTGGGTGAGGCCCATCTCGACGACGCTCCGCGGGATCTGGCAGATGTACGATTGAAAGTACGCGTCACCCCGGATGATCTCGATGCGATCGCCGCCGCCCAAGACACCCACGGGCAACATCCCCGCGGCCTCGATCACCTCGCGGGGAGCGTAGATGGGGAGATGCCCAATCGCCTTTTGGCCGGTGCGCGCTTGGTGCGCGCGCACGCTGCCGAGGTCGATGTCGAGCGCGATCGCCTCGCACTCCGCCGCGATCGCGCGGGCCTCCTCGGCGCTCATCGATCGCTCCAGCGCGGCGTGCGCCGCTCCAAAAATGCGTTGATCCCCTCGTTGGCGTCGCTCGTCGCCATCAGATCGTCGAGGTACATGCGCTCGAGCGCGGTGAGCCTTTCGCCGAGCGCCTCGTTCCACGCGTGCCGCGCGGCGCGCGTCGCGAACCGCACCGCCGCGCCCGAGAGCGGCCGATACCGCTCAGCCCAGAGCATCGCGGCGGCGTCGACCTCGCTCGCAGGCGCGGTCTCGTCGGCGACGCCGAGCGCCTTGGCCTCCACGCCGCTCACGATCTCGCCGAGCGTGATGAGCCTGTCGGCGACGGGCTGCGTGACGCGGAACGGGAGCAGCGCGGCGGCGACGGGCGGGAACACGCCGAGCGTGACCTCGGGCACGCCGAGCTTCGCGTCCTCGGCGACGACGAGATGGTGCGCCGCGATCGCGAGCTCGAGCCCGCCGCCCAAACACCGGCCTCGCACCGCGGCGACGACGGGCAGCGAGGCGGCCGCGATCGCGCGGAACAGCGCGTGAAACTCGGGCAACATCGCGCCGACCACAGAGGGCGCGTGCTCGGGGACGCTCGCGCCGAAGCTGAAATCCGGCCCCTCGGCGCCGAGCACGATCGCGCGGACCTTCGCGTCCTCGCCGATGGAGGTGACGGCGCGCGACAGCGCGGCGACGACCGCGCGCGAGAGCACGTTGCCCTTGCCCGCGGTGATGCGGATCGTAGCGACGGCGCCGCTCGCCGCGCGATCGACCGCGACGAGCGCGCTCACGTCGCGCCCCCGCGATCGCGGCCGATCGTGCCAATCGTGGAAGCGTCGTCGACGCCGAACGATCGCAGGAGGTCCTCGTCCCACGTGCGGCCCTCGGCGATGGCCCTGCGGAGCGCATAGAAGTCGATCTCGCGCGCGCCCTTGGGTTTGTAGTGGAAGGCGCGGAAACCCGCCTTGGCCTCGGTCATCATGTTGAGCGCGAGCCACGCGCGGCTGCCCTCGCGGTTGCGATCCCAGTGCTCGAGCTTGTGCTTGCGCATGCTCTCCAGCGTGCGCGTCAAGCAGTCGGGCATGGTCGCGGCGAGCTTGGTCACGAGCTTGTCGCACGCAGCGTCGAGCGGCGCGAGATCGACGGTGCCCGCCGCGAGCACGCGCTTGCCCTCGGCGAGCGCGTCGCCTTCGAGCGGCTCGCCGTGGACGACGCGGCCCGTCGCAGGATCGACGTAGCGCGCGGTCTCGACGAGCGGGTTCGGGACGAGCGCGCCGTTCACGCGGAGCGCGGGGACGATCTCCGTGAGCAGCCCGAGCCGGTGCGCTTTGTGCGCGCTCCACGGCTCGCACAACGTGCAGCTCTCGATCGCGCGCTCGATGCCCACGAAGAGCGGGAGGAAGTCGGTCGCGCCGCCGTCGGGCGCGGAGCCGTGCTTGGGGCCCGCTTGGCCGAAGCGCGCGAGGTCCTGCGCCACGGAGAAATCGCACGCCATGCCGATCTCTTGGCCGCCCCCGACGCGGAGCCCGTTCACGCGGCAAATCGTGGGTTTGTCGCACGTGAGGATGCTCGTCACCATGTCGTTGAAGAGCCGCATGTACGCGCGGTAGCGCGCGGGGTGCCCCGCGTAATACGTGGCGTATTCGCGCGTGTTGCCGCCCGCGCAGAAGGCCCTGTCGCCCGCGCCGGTGAAGATGGCGGCGACCACCTTGGGATCGTCGCTCGCCCTGCGGAACGCGAGGATCACCTCGCGGATCGCCTCGGTCGTGTAGGCGTTCATCTCGCTCGGGTTGTCGAGCTGGATCCACGCGGCGTAGAGGCCCTCGACGGGCCTCTTCGCGCCGTCGTAGACCGGCCGCATCGCGTAGCGGATCGCCTTGAATTCGTACTCGGGCACGAGCTCGTGAGCACCCATGAGAGCCTCCATCACGATGTCTTGTTGAGCCGGTCGGGCGTGAGCACCACGCGGCGTTCGAGCGCGTGCGCCGCGAGCTCGTCGAGCACGCGGCTCGCCTCGTCGAGCGGCCTTTGCTCGACGAACGGGCGCACGCGCACCTCGCCCGAAAGGACGCGCTGCACGACGCCGTCGAAGAGCGCGGGATCGCAGCCCCAATTGCCGTAGATCTCGGCGTCGAGCGCCATCGCGTTCGAGAGCCGGACCGCGACTTTGTCGCGCGTGTAACCGACGATCGAGAGGCTCCCGCCGCGCTCGATCATCTCGAACGCCGCCTCTTGTCCGGCCGTGGTGCCGCTCGTCTCGAAGACCCGCACGACCGCGCCGGACCAGCCGTTCTGCTTGATCGCGCCGCGGACCGCGTCGCGGATCGCGCGCGCGTTCAAGGATCGGATGTCGATGAGCGCGCCCGCGTGATCGGAGAGCGCGGCGAGCCGCTTGGGATCGACGTCGAGCGCGATCACGTGCGCGCCCACCGATCGCGCGAGCTGCACGCCGAAGCCGCCGACGCCGCCCGCGCCGACGAAGATCGCGACCTCGTCTTTTTCGAGCTTGGCGCGCACGATCGCTTGCCACGCGGTGGTCGCCGCGTCGGCGACGGGCGCGATCTCCCACGCGTCGAGCTTGGCCGCGCCGAGCGGTCCGTGCCCCGGAGATCCCGGCGGATCGAGCGCGATCAGATCGCGCGAGGGCACGAGCACGTGCGTCGCGAAGCCGCCGTCCGCGTCGTTGCCGGGCATCCTGCCGCGCGGGCACGAGGTCGGGCGACCGCGCGCGCACGCGCTGCACGCGCCGCACGGCGAGACCGAAGGCGCGAGCACGCGGCGCCCCACGAGCGCCGCCTTCGCCTCGTCGCCCACCGCGAGGACGCGCCCCACGATCTCGTGGCCGAGCACGAGCGGCAAAGGTGCTTTGGGCGCGACACCGCCGTTCGCGTAGCCGAGATCGGTGTGGCAGACGCCGCAGCCGTGCACCTCGACGAGCGCAAAGCCCGGCGCAGGATCACCCCATGTGCGATCGATCCGAGCGAGAGGCTCTTTGGGCGCGGTGAGCGCCCAGACGTAACCAACCGGCATGACAAGGCCCTCCGCCGCGCGGCTGCGGGGCTCGACAGAGACACGTCGACACGCGCGTGCGTAGCAGCGATTGTGCCTGTGGCCTCGTTCGGAGGATTCGTGTGGTGCGTGCGTGGTTGAGCGCGTGCTCTGCGCTGGGAGCGCAAGCGATTCGCGAGGATGAATCTGCCCTAACGTTGCTGCGCCTTCAGGAGCCTTTACATCTGGCTGAAGAAGAAGCTCGGCCTGTCGGCGCCCGCGGGCCAGCTCACGTTCAAGACCTCTCCCCACGCGGTGGCGCCGGCCATCCAAAAGTACGACCCGCGGTAGCTCTTGCCGCGCACCACTTGAACGACGGTGCTCGTCACGACTCCAGCGTTCGAGTACACGTATGCTTGTTGCCCCTCTTCGTGATCCTTTTGGACGCTCGTGGGGGAGTTTTTGCCAAAGGGCTTGCAATTGACGCGCAGCCACTCGCGCAGCATCTTGGTCTCGCAGTTGAGGTTGCTCGACCCTTTGACGGTGACCTCTTTGGTGACGGCGTCCCACTCCTGCGTCGAGGGCGGCGGCGAGCCGGGCGGAGGGATCACGACGGGGAGCCCGTCCGCGGCCATCGCGTTGGGGTTCTGCGCGGGCTGCGCGGGCGCGGGCGAGCCTTGTTGGCCGGCGCGCGTAGAGGGCGGCTCTTTGCGAATGGGCTCTTCGCACGTGCCGGAGACGCACACGCGATCCGCCTTGCAGTCGGTGTCCTTCTCGCAGCCGTCCTTCTTTCGCTTGGTGCACCCGAGCGGCCCGAACGCAAGGAGCGCAGAAAAGAGGACGATGAGCGGCGTCGCTGCGCGCGGATCGAGGCAGAGGTTCTTCAGCATTCCGCGGAGCGTAACAAGACGCCTCCCCGTTGAGAACGAAGAAGAAAAGTTCCGCGGGGAGATACGGTTACTATGTCCAAGGTAAAGTGCGGAATGAGGCGTACGCCCTACGCCGCACAAGGCAAAAGCCGGACGAGATTCACCCCTGGAGGGCCATTTTGCCTACCTATTGTAAAAGGTTTGGTGTATCTTGTCGGGCTCACCTTCGATGGAAGCTTTTCAACGCAAGCCGCCGCCCGAGCCTCCGAAGCCGAGCAAGGACCTGGGCTCGGCGCAGCGTTTCCGGCGTATCGCGGTGGCCGGGCGGACGTTAACGTCGCTCGTTCGGGTCAACGACATTTCGAACGTCGCGCCCAAGATCGTATGTGAGCTGTGTGACGCTGAAGCGGCCGCGCTCCTCGTCATGGAGGGTGATCCGTCAGGCCCTTTCCCGTCATGGGGTAGGGAGGAGCTTTTGCCCAAGGATGCGCTCATGGGGGTCGCCCTCCGCGTCGCGGCGGAGGGGCCGCTCTCCTCACGGCTCTTCGCGCTCTCGGGCGAGCCGATCGAGGTCGTGGCCGCGCCGATCAACGTGGGTCGCGCGATCGCCGCCGGCAACGACACGTGGGTGCTCGTCGCGGTCCATCGCGCGGAGGTGAGCCCCGAGATCCAAGCCGCGCTCGAGGCCGCGGCGGCGCTCATCGAGGCTCACCTCTCACGCGCCATCGAGGGCGAAAAGCCGCGCTCGCAGCCGATCCCGTCGATCCCGAGGGCGCTGCCGGCGAACGAGCGCTCGGGCATGGCGCGCATCGCGTTCGATGACCTCATCGGACAAGCCTCCTCGTTCCTCGAATGCATCGAGATCGCGCGTCGCGCCGCGCGATCGGAGATGCCTATCCTGGTGACGGGCGAGACCGGCACGGGCAAAGAGATGATGGCGCAGGCCATCCACAACGCGTCGGAGCGGGCGAACGAGCCTTTTGTGGGCATCAACGTGGCCGCGATCCCGCGCGAGCTCTTGGAGAGCGAGCTGTTCGGGTATGAACGAGGCGCGTTTACCGGCGCGCGATCGGCCGGAAAACCAGGCCTCTTCGAGCTGGCGGGCGAGGGCACGCTCCTGCTCGACGAGATCGGCGACATGTCGCTCGACCTCCAGGTCAAGCTCCTTCGCGTGCTCCAAGAGAGGGTGGTGCAGAGGGTCGGCGGCACGCGATCGATCCCTATCTTGGCGCGGACCGTCGCCACCACGCACCGCGACTTGAAGCGCGCCTCCGAGGAGGGCATCTTCCGCGCGGACCTCTATTATCGGCTCCGCGGCGTGCAGGTCCGCGTGCCTTCGCTGCGCGACCGGCCGAGCGACATTCCCATCCTCGTGGACGCTTGTCTCACCCGCTGGAGCGCCCGCACCGGGCGGCCCAAACCCATGTTGGATCCCAAGGTGATGGCCGCGTATTACGAGCACGATTGGCCGGGCAACGTGCGTGAGCTCATGCACTTGGTCGAGGCCGAGGCGAGCGTGCTCGCGCCGAGCGAGACCATCATCCGCCGCGTGCCCACCATCTCGCGCCGCGTCTATCGCACCATCCAAACCCCTGCTCCGCCGTCCTCCAACGTCGCTCGCGCCGACACCATCGCTCCCTCTTCGGGGGTGAGCCCCGGCCCGCTCGACGACGTCGAGCGCAGGGCCTACCGTGAAGCCCTCTCGCACCACGGCGGCAACGTCAGCAAAGCGGCCCGCGCGCTCGGCGTCTCGCGGAGCACGATGTACGTCAAGATGCGTCGTTATGGCCTCGACGCGGGCCAATCTGGAGAGGGAGAAGGGAACGCCGGATGAGGCGTATTTGTCTGTCCGAGGTTCGGACAGTGTGTTGTCCAGAAATCGAACACTGTCCGAAATCCGTACAGCCCATTCTGCACATGCCTCTTCGAAGCGTCGTGATTGGAGCGTAAATACCGCCTGTTCGCGCGTGGCATGATGGTTGTTAGAGGGGGCGCACCCAAACAACATCCCCAACGAGGACACCATGCGCTCCATGCTCTCTCGCCGGCTTCAACTCCTCTCCTCCTTCGCGGCCCTCCTCTCCATCGCAGGGTGCGCCGATCCGAGCGCCCCCGAGGTGGTGGACGAGGCGCAGGGCGCGCTCGTCCCCGGCCTCCAGAACCAATGGACGTTGGATGAGGCGAGCGGCTCGACCGCGTTTGACACGGCCGGCGGCGTGGACGGCTCGATCGGATCCGACGTGACGCGCATCCCCGGCGTGGTGGGCAGCGGCGCGCTCCACCTGCCCGGGTACAACGCGCCCAACAATTATACCCAGTCGTCTCTGTATCTCGGCCCGAGCGTGGGCCAGTTCGGCACGAACGATTTCTCGGCGACCTATTGGATCCGTACGAGCGCCGGCGCGCACAAGGAGCTGCTCTCCAATCGTCAAGACGGCTCGGCCGAGAACTACTTCGATATGAGGCTCGAATACTCTGGGATCACGGTCGAAATGTACGAGGACAGCGGCGGATCGAACCCCACGGTCGCGTTCGTCCCCGGCTCGTACAACGATGGTCAATGGCACTTCGTCGCGATCTCGCGCTCGGGCACGTCCGCGACGCTGTGGGTCGACGGCCAATCCTCGAACGTCACCGCGGGGCCGACCAACGTAGCCAATGGCATCGCCCTCGAGTTCGGCAATAACCCCATCGCGGACATCTATGGCATGCGCTACGAGGGCGACGTCGACGACATCCGCATTTACGATCACGGCCTCTCGTGCGCCGAGGTCTTCGAGGTCCGCGGGGTCGCGGTCGCCGATCCAGACGGCGACGGCATCGACTCGTGCAGCAACGACAACTGCCCCAACGTGGCGAACCCGGGCCAACAGGACGCGGACGGTGACGGCGTAGGCGACGCGTGCGACAACTGTCCGAACATCGCGAACGCGAACCAACAGGACGCGGACGGCGACGGCGTAGGCGACGCGTGCGACAACTGTCCAAACACGCCCAACGCCAATCAGCTCGACGCGGACAACGACGGCTTCGGCGACGCTTGCCAGCCCGTCTGCGTCACGCTCTCACCGAGCGACGACACGCAGATCCGCGACGATCAGCCGAACGCCAACTTTGGCTCCAAACCCACCATGGTCGTGGGCAACTCCGTGCCCGCCGGCGTGCTGCGCTTGGCGCTCATCCAGTTCGATCTGAGCGCGATCCCGGCGGGGGTGCAGGCGATCTCGGCCAACCTCAACGTGTACAACCAGCTCAACATCGGGAGCGGAAACGTCATCGTGGGGCCCCTCTTTGGGCCGGCGTGGACCGAGTCGACCATGACGGCCGCCACGTTCTTTGGGACCTACAATGGCTTCCCGGTTAACGGGTTCTCCAACGCGACGGGCGCGCAGTCGGTCGACATCACGTTGGCCGCCAACGCTTGGCTCAGCGGGGAGCTCCCCAACGTGGGCCTCTTCTTGTTCTCCGAGAACGGCGCGGACACCACGATCGGCACCAAAGAGAATTCGCTCGCCGCGCGCCGCCCCACGCTCGACCTCTGCTACTCGCCCTGATCGCCTCTATCGCTCCTCTCCGGGAGGGTCGCGCGCCGAAGCCCGCGTAGCCCTCTCTGCCTTCCTCCTCCCTGCCTCCCCAATGCCCGATTTCAGGGCAGCTCCTTCGCCCGCCGCCTTCGTGCTCGACCGTTTGTGGTGCGTGGCGCATGCGCGACCATGAGGCGTCGCGCTTCGCGCCCCGAAGCGCGCCGATCGAGGGAGGGCAAACCCCATGAATCGCTCCAGCATCGTTATCTTGGTCGGGCTCGCGGCGATCGCGGGCGGCTGCAGCTCAACGCCTGTTCCACACGACGGCGGGCCCGGCGGCTCCGGCGGCGGCAGCTCCAGCAGCTCCACGAGCACCTCCAGCGGAGACGGCGGCCCAGCGTGCGTGGACCCCGCGACGAGCTGCCCGTCGACGGGCACCGCTTGTATCCAAGCCACGTGCGTCAATGACGCGTGCTCGACCGTCAATGCCGCGGCGGGCGCCGATTGCACAGCCGACGGCGGCGCCGGCAAGGTGTGTGACGGCAACGGCGCTTGTGTCGAATGCGTCGACGCGGCCGTGCACTGCGCGGCGCCGCCGAGCGAGTGTATCGTCGCGACCTGCACGGCGGGCGTCTGCGGCACCGCGAACGTGCCTGTCGACACGCCGACGGCGGGCGGCCAAGTCACCGGGGATTGCTTGGTCCAGGTCTGTGACGGCAACGGGTCGACCCAACAGAACAACGACGACAACGACCCTGAGGACGACGCGAACGATTGCACGATGGACGCGTGCGACCTCGGGTTGAACGAGCACGTCGCCGTCGCGGGCTCGTGCGCGCAGGACAACGGCGCTGTCTGCGGGGACCCCGCCGGCCCCAAAGCGGGCTCGTGCATCGGGTGCAACACCGACGCCGATTGCTCCGCCCCGGAGGTCTGTCACCCGATGGGCAACAGCATCTGCGTGCCGCTCAGCTTCAACGGCTGTGACGACGGGACCGACTGCTCGATTTGCCTCACCCAAAACGCTTGTTTTACGTGCTGCGACACGGGCCACCCGCAGGGCAATTACTTCTTGATCGGCGCGCTCGTCCAACACTGCATCTGCGACGTGGGCGCGCCCTGCTCGGCGACGTGCATGGAGAACGGCATGCCGTCGCCCACCTGCGCCGATCAAAGCGCGCCTGCCGCGCAGGTGTGTTACGACTGCGTGAACAACCTCCAGAGCAGCGAGGCGTGTATCCAGGCCACCATCATGGATTGCTTCGCAGACCAAGACTGCGCCGCGCTGCTCGGCTGCTATCAGGGGTGCTGAGCCCTAAGCTCTAAGCCACCTCACGTGCCCCCAAAAGGCGCTTGCAATCGCGGACCGACTCAAGGTAACCTGAGCGGTTTTCGTTCGGACGCCCTTCCCCGACGGCACGATGCCGAGGTGCCATCTTCGATATTTCGTTCATATTTCACTTGCGGGGCTTGATGCCCGTGTGGGATATGTGCGGCCGCGTTTTTGTCCCGCACGACAACCGCGGGGAGAGGCGCTTACGCGCTTTGCATAGCGTGTCTTGTTGATTGCGTGTCCTGGATGGACGCCCGTCTCGCCCGCCGGAGCAGGGAGATAGGACGGGCGGCACAGCGCTCTTCCATCCATGGGCCGAGTCACGTTCAGCGGCCAAGAAGCACGGCGCTCGTTCGATTCGAGCGCGAGGCAAAGATTTGTCCATCGCACGTGTGGAGTAAGGAGAACGATATGAATCTTCGGATCATGGTGGATGCACCGTTCCGTTACGTCGTCTGTGCGGCCTCGATCGCGGCGTTCGCCGCGGCGGGGTGCGCGGGAGATGGTCGAGGGGATACGGCGGACGAGGGCGTGGGAGAGGCCCAGCTCCCGACGGTGCAGCCGACCTGTATCGACATCTTCCGCGGCGGGCTCGGCGACATCACCGACAACCCCGTTCGCGAGACCCAGCCGACCACCAACTTCGGCAACAAGCCCACGGCGGTCACGGGGCCGCTCTATTCGAACCGCATCGCCCTCATGGGCTTCGACGTCAGCGCGATCCCGACCGGGGCCGCCATCATCTCGGCCGACCTCAAGCTCTATGAGACGCTGAACCTCGGCGCCTCGACCATCCACGCCTACCGCGCGCTCGCCCCCTGGGACGAGGCGACGACCACGTGGAATTCGTTCGGATCGGCGCTCGCGCCCGCCGCGTTCACCACCTTCAGCAACGGCGGCGCCGGGTACACGGGCCCCATCACGGTCAGCATCCAATCCGTCGTTCAAGACTGGGTGCTCGGCGTCTCTCCGAACCACGGTATCGGGCTCGTCGCGTACGACTCGGACTCTGTCTTCGGCACGAGCGAAAACGGGACGGACTCGTACCGCCCGATGCTCAGCGTCTGTTACGCGCTCCTCTGTCAGAACGTGACGTGCAACGCCATCGACGAGTGCCACGGCGCGGGCTCCTGCGATCCGCTCACCGGCCAATGCTCGAACCCCGTGCTCGCCGGCAACACGTGCGGCGCGGCGGACGCGTGCAACGCCGCGGGCACCTGCGACGCCAACGGCACCTGCCAACCGGGCGCGCCCGTCGACTGCGATGACAACATCGCGTGCACCGTGGACTCGTGCGACGCCCAGCTCGGCTGCGTCCACGACGCCTCGGCGTGCGGCAACCTCATCTGCGGCACGGTCACGCAGCAGTCGAACAACGTGATCTCGCCGAGCAACGGCGCGAGCGTCACCGTCGGCTGCGACGCGCAGAACAACATCATCAAAGGCACGACCACCGCGCCGGACGGCTCGTATTGCGTCGGCCTCTCCGGGCCCGAGCTCAACTGCTCGACGTTCTTCCTCACGGCGTCGAAGGCGGGCTTCACCTCGGTGACCAAGACCGATCCGGGCGATTTTTCGATGGTCACGAACGGTCAGGTCAACGTGAATTTCCAGCTCGACGCGACCGGGTTCGGCACCTGCCTCGCGGCGGACTTCGAGGACAACTTCGAGGGCAACCAAGGCTGGACCGTCTCGGCGTCCGAGGACGGGGTGCAATGGCAGCGCAAGAGCAATAACCCTGTCGTGGTCAACAACACGATTGGTATCTGCGTGACGCCGGCCGCGGACGAGGCCTCGTACGTGTGCCAGAGCCCCGCGGAGACCGCGTGCGTGGACGTGCCCAACGCGATCTCCCGCGCGTACTCCGGCCAACACGCCTATTGGTTCGGCAACGCGTCGAACGGCTCGTACACCGGCAACTTCCTCGGCGTGAGCGGCACCTGCAACGCCAACAACGGTGGTCAAGGGCTCGAGCTCGGAGGCACGTTGACCTCGCCGGTCTTCACGCTCCCCGCCGGCACCTCCATCGTTCAGTTCCGGTCGTGGTTCGAGATCGAGGCCGTCGACCCGCAGCAATACGCGTTCGACAGCATGATCGTGCGCGTCATCGATCAAGCCCAGAACGTCCACGTGATCGGGACGATCAACCCCGAGCTCGACGCGAACGGCAGCCCGGATCAACCCTTCTCGTCGGGCGGCTTCAACGCGGCTCCGGTGTGGAACCTCTACACCTTCGATGTCTCGCAGTTCGGCGGCCAGAACGTGCAGATCCAGTTCTACTTCCGCACGAACGACGGCCTCTACAACGGCTTCCGCGGCTGGCTCGTGGACGACGTTTACGTGAGCGGCCAAGCCTGCCCGTAACCGCGAACCTCATCACGCTTCGTCATGACCGAGGCGGCGAACGTCCTTTTCGCCGCCTTGCCCCCCTTTCCTTCGCGGGCTTGGATGTGTTACGGGGGCCTCTTCCCTGCGGAGGAGCCTCGTTATGAGCCTGGTCGAGACGCTGAGCGATCCCAAGAAGAAGCCCGAGATCATCAAAGACTGCGTGACCCTGATCGACGATGAGGTCTCGTCGAAGGGCGGGCTCTCGGGGATCGCGGTCAAGGCCGGCTACGCGGCCGTCAAAGGTATCAAGCCGGGCTTCATCGCCGAGGTCGTCGACAAGCTCCTCCCCGACTTCGCCAAGAACCTCGACCCCATCTGGGACGAGGGCAAAAAGACGGGCAACGCAGGCCGCTTCTTGGAGCAGAACCGGCCCCGCGTGGCCGACGCGCTCCTCGCCATCACCGACGCGCGCAGCAAGAACGCGAAGAGCTCGCTCGTGCGCGGCACCTACGAGAAGCTCCGCGGCTCCGCGAAAAAGAACGTCGAAGAGGCCGTCCCGCGCCTCGCCAAGCTCCTCGGCAAACACGCTGGTTAACGATGGGGGGACCTCAAAGGTCCCCCCAAACCCCCCCGCGCTAAAGATACGCGGATGGGGTCGGAGCTCCCCAAACCCCCCCGCGCTAAAGATACGCGGATGGGGTCGGAGCTCCCCAAACCC
>CAYTJL010000045.1:0-20848 GCA_964437785.1 uncultured Polyangiaceae bacterium | reverse complement strand
CCCCGCGCTAAAGATACGCGGGACCTCGGAGTCAAAGGGCCTCCCGTGTTAGACGTGGGCGCATGTCCACGCGCCCGACCGCGCTCCCCCCGCCCGGCTCCGCCGACGTCCTCTACCTCATCGATCTCTCGGGCTACATCTTCCGCGCGTACCACGCGCTCGCGCCGCTCGCGAGCCCGCGCGGCGAGCCCACGCACGCGACGTTCGGCACCGTGAACATGCTGCAAAAGCTGGTCGACGAGCGCAAGCCCGTCTACCTCGGCATCGCCGCGGACGCGCCCGGGCCGCGCCTCCGCACCGAGATCGACGCGCGTTACAAGGCCCACCGCCCGCCGCCGCCCGAGGACCTGATCGTGCAGATCAAGCGCTGCCACGAGCTCGTCGCCGCCTACAACATCCCTGTCTTTCAAGCCGAAGGGCTCGAAGCGGATGACTTGATGGCCGTCGCCGTCGCGCGCGCCAAAGAGAAGAACCTGCGCGTCGTGATCGCGTCGAGCGACAAAGACCTGATGCAGCTCGTCGAGGGCGAGCGCGTGGTTCTGTGGGACGCGATGCGCGACAAGGTCTACGGCGAGCCCGAGGTGATCGCGAAGTTCGACGTGCCGCCCTCGCAGCTCCGCGACTTGCTCGCGCTCGTGGGCGACACGTCCGACAACGTGCCCGGCGTGCCCGGCGTGGGCCTCAAGACCGCGGCCGAGCTGCTCCACGAATTCGGCTCGATGGACGGCGTTTATCAGAACCTCGACAAGATCAAGAAGCAGAAGATCCGCGAGTCGTTGGAGAAGAACGTCGACGACGCGAAGATCTCGCGCGAGCTCGTCACGCTGCACACCGAGGTGCCCGTGACGCTCGACCTCGAGACCCTGCGCTACGGCGCGGCCGACATCGAGCGGCTCCGATCGCTCTTCGCCGAGCTCGGCTTCTCGCGCCTCTTGAAATCGCTCCCCGCGGCTGAAATCAAGGCCGTCTCGATGAGCGCGTCGCGCGAGGTGATCCTCGACGAGGCCGCGCTCGCGGCGTACGCGGCCGCGATCAAGGACGCGGGCCGCGTCGCGATCGGCGTCTTCGGCAGCTCGCCCGAGGCCATGCGCGCGGCGATCGCGGGCATCGCGCTCGCGGTCTCGCCCGATCGCGCGGTGTACGTGCCCGTGTCGCACCACTACTTGGGCGCGCCGCCGCAGCTCTCGATCGCGACGATCGCGCGCGTGCTCGGCCCGGCGCTCGCTGACCGGTCGATCGCCAAGGTCGGTCACGACACCAAATACGCGACGGTGGTGCTCGCGCAGCACGGCATCACGCTCGCGGGCGTGACGATGGACACGATGCTCGCGAGCTACCTCTTGAACCCCGAGGCCGCGAACGACATCGAGACGCTCGCCGATCGCGAGCTCCACGTGAGGCTCCCGGATCTCGCGCCGAGCGGGCCCAAGAAGCGCGGGCAGGCGCCCGTGGCGCTCGATCAGATCGACGTCGCCGAGGGCTCCGCGTACGCGTCGCGCCGCATCGAGGCCGCGCTCCGCGTGAGCGACGAAGAGCAGAAGAAGCTCGAACAAGACAAAATCATCGGCCTGCTCACGGACATGGAGCTGCCGCTCGCGAAGCTCCTCGCCGAGATGGAGCAGACCGGCGTGCTCGTTGATCTCGACGCGCTCGCGGGCCTCGGCAAGGAGATGACCAAGGAGCTCGCCGCCATCGAGGAGCGCGCGCGCGCGGTCGCGGGCCAAGAGGTGAACCTCGCGTCGCCGAAGCAGCTCGAACATCTGCTCTTCGACGTGCTCGGCCTCAAGCCCACGAAGAAGACCAAGACCGGGCGATCGACCGACGCGGAGGTGCTCGAGGCGCTCGAAGATCAACACGCGCTGCCGGGCGTCGTCTTGGAGCACCGCGCGATCGCGAAGCTCAAGGGCACGTACGTCGACGCGCTGCCCAAGCTCGTCCACCCCAAGACCGGCCGCATCCACACGCGGTGGAGCCAAGCGGTCGCGGCCACGGGTCGCATCTCGTCGCAGGATCCGAACCTGCAAAACATCCCGATCCGCACCGACCTCGGCATGATGATCCGCAGGGCGTTCGTCGCGCCGAAGGACTGCGTGCTCGTGTCCGCGGACTACTCGCAGATCGAGCTGCGCGTGCTCGCGCACCTCTCGAACGATCCCGTGCTGGTGAGCGCGTTCCAGAACAACGAGGACGTCCACGTGCGCACGGCGATGGAGATCTTCGGCGTGCCCAAGGAGGGCGTGACCAAGGTGATGCGCGGACAAGCGAAGACCGTGAACTTCGGCGTCATCTACGGCATGGGCGAGACCGCGCTCGCGAAGCGCCTCGACATCCCGAGGACGCAGGCCGCAAAGTTCATCGACGCGTATTTCGAGCGCTACCAAGGCGTGCGCGCGTTCCTCGACAAGACCATGGCGGAGGCGCAGAAGAGCGAGGTCGTCCACACGCTCTTCGGCCGGCGGCGCGTGGTCTCGGACCTCCGCAACACCGATCGCATGCGGCGCGCGCAGGCCGAGCGCATCGCGCAGAACACGCCCATCCAAGGCACGGCGGCGGACCTCCTCAAGCTCGCGATGGTCCACCTCCAAGAGCCGGTGGTGAAGGGCGCGCGCATGGTGCTCACCGTCCACGACGAGCTCGTGTTCGAAGTGCCCGAGGCGCTCGCGAACGAGGCCGCTCAGCGCGTTCGCGACGTGATGGAGAAGGTCCACCCCTTCAACGTGCCGCTCGCGGTCGACGTGGGGTCGGGCAAGAGCTGGGCTGACGCGAAGTAACGCCCTCAAGGGCGCTGGAAACGCCAAAAGCCGCTCGGGCTCACGGCCCTTGCGGCTTTTGAGGATCTCCGCGTTACGAAGAGATCAGGCCTTCTTGGTGGCCTTGGCGAGACGCGCGGCGAGGCGACCCTTGAGGCGCGAAGCGCGCTTCTTGGGGATGATGCCTTTGGACGCGGCCGAGTCGAGCGTGCTCACCGCGGCTTTGATGGCGGCGGCGGCGTCGGGCGCGCCGGCGTTGGCGGCGACGCGGGCCTTCTTGACCTCGGTGCGGAGCTCGGACTTGCCGGCGCGGTTGCGGTCCGTCCTCTTGATTCGCTGGCGGTTGCGCTTTTCGGCGGAGGCGTGATTGGCCATGAGATGTCTCTACTTCTTGGCGGCGGGTTGGGGCAGCGCGTCTGCTGCTTTGGTGTCGTAGCCGGCGGGGTGGATGGGGAACGCGGGCGTGCCGTGTGCGCGGAGGTCGCGCTTGCGGCGCTTGCCTGCGGTGCGCGCCTTGTGCCTGCGGATACGGAAGCTCTGTTGAGTGGCGGAAACCATGGGGGCGCGCAGCATACCGAGGGAGCGCTGCTTGTCAACGGATTCTGTCGCGCTCCACGATGATCGCCGCGAGCATCAAGAAGGGGCTGCGGCGTTCTCGGCCTCACCGCCGCCACCACCAGCCGCCGCGACCGGCGCGGGGGACGCATCGCGGAGATAGTCCTCGGGCCAGAAGCGCTCGGCCCAGCGGCGGAAGGCGATGAGCGGCCCATCCTCTTTGAGGGGCTTCGGCCGTTCGAGGTGCTTGCGGTTGCACCAGACCATCGCGTCGCCCTTGAAGTCCGCGGTGGCCACGGCCAAGAACCAGCGCGAGAGGAGGTCGGGCATGCCCACGCCGAACCGATCGCGAATGGCCCTCTTGAGCGGGCTCGGCGAAGGGTCTTTGACCGACACGACCGCTCGAATGTGCGTGTCGCTCGGCCCGGTGGGCGTGATGCAGATGATGCTCCGCACGATGAGCCCGCCTTGTTCTTTGGGCAGCGTCGCGTGCGAGATGGCGATCCCCGGCTCCAAGATGAGAAAGTCCACGTCGAACGAGGACTCCACGAAATTGCCGAGCTTGCGGAGGATCGCAGAGTCGCTCTGCGCGCCCGCCCTCCACGTGACGCTGATGCCCAGGGCGAAATACCCATCTCCGTTCACCTGGGCGGGCGTGTGGACCCCGCGCACGTCCCAATGGTGGACGTTGTCGAAGTGGGTCATGTCGATGATGTTCTCGGAGGGGAAATACAGGTTGCAGCCGGGCAGCGGCCGCCCCGCGTTGGTGACCGGCTTGGACCAGCCCTCCCACTCGATCGCGTGGAGGGGCATCGGCCACAACGGCGTCTTCGAGGGGCCGTTCCACAAGAAGATGTTGGCCGCGCCCTCGCTCGTGGTGAGCTTGTCGGCGCGGAGCGAGTGAAACCCGCGCTCTTTGTAGAGCCCGCCGCCCACACATTGACCCTGACCATCGAACTTGAGGCCATGAAACGGGCAGCGCAAACACCCATCTTGGATGCGCCCGCCGTGGCCCAGGTGCGCGCCGAAGTGCGGGCAGACGGCGTCGAAGACCACCGCCTCACCGGCCTTGTCACGGAACGCGACGAGCTCGCGATCCATGAACTTGAAGCGCGTGACCTGACCCGCGACCACCTCCTCCGACCGAAGGACCGCGTACCAACCGATCGAGGGTTGGGGCGGGGTTCGCATATAACGCTGGACGGCGCTGCCCATCGAGAAGACCTCCGAAGGCCCGTTCGTATCATGAATCGGGGCCTTTTAGCTACTCCATCGGGGATGCCATGACGGAGAAAGAAGGGGAGTAACGGGCCGTCACGTCGCCCGTCGCGCGGCCCGGCGATGCTCAGATATCGAAGAACGTTTGCGGGCCGAGGAAGTCCATCTTGCCGACGTCAACACCGTTGTGGCGCAAGATGAGATACGCCGCCGTCGCGTGGAAATAGAAGTTGGGGAGCGCGATGCCCGTGAGGTAGTCGCACCCCTTGATGCCTTTGCCCGGCATCCACGGCACCTTGATGGTGCGCTCGGCCGCGCCTTCGAACTGCGCGGGGGTCAAGGTCTCGAGGAAGGCCGCCGTCTTGTCGAGCCGCGCGCGCAGCTCGGCGATGGTCGTCTCGGTGTCGGGGAACGACGGCGGATCCACGCCCGCGAGCCGCGCCGCGTTCGCCTTGGCGCCGTCGCTGATGCTCTGGAATTGCCGGACGAGCGGGTACATGTCGGGCGCGAGGCGCGCGCCGAGCAGGTTGGTCGCATCGAATTTCTTCGCGGCGGCGTGCGCCTCTGCTTTGTCGAGCCACGTGTGGGCTTGGCGGATCACGCGAAGGAACGAGGGGACCGTGTATTGGTAGAGGTTCATGCGCCCGGCATAATGCGGATCTCCCGCGCCGTGAAGGCGCTCCGTCCTCGCCATGTGGAACGCCTTCTAGACATTGCCCCAGCGGGAGCCAACGCAGCCAAGCGGCCGCAGGTGGTCAGTGTCTCGGGCTCAGCAGGCCGCGATAATCGCGGCCCCTTTAGAGTTGCGGTCCAGCCTTGTGAGTAAGGCGTCCCAGTCTCCTCACTACCGATCTACGAGAGCGCGGGCTGGGGTTGGGGACCCAGCCCGCCGGGCCATCGTGACTAACCCTTTACGCCGTGCTCTCCCGTTCGCTACTCTGCCCCCGCATCATGACCCGAAAAACGCCTTTGGAGGCGCGGCGAGCCCAATGACAAGAGAGATTCCCGCCGTTCAACCGGAGGGCACGGCGGCCCTCGTGGCGCGGCTCCGCGCTGAGCAGGCGGCTCAAGAAGACAAAGCCCTTCAAGCCCTGCTCCTGCACGAGTGCGGCGTGCTCGAAGAGAACAACGGCGAAGAGCCGGCCGCGGCGCGCGATTACCTCGCGGCGTTCAACGCCGACCCGCAGTTCCGCGAGCCGCTCGAGTCGCTGGTGCGGATCCTCACGCGACGCAAATCCGTCAAGAACTTGGGCAAGCTGCTCGACGCGCTCGCCCGCGCCGCGGTCACCTCCGAGGAGCGATCCAGGGCGCTCTGGGAGCGCGCGTCGTACCTGCTCGCGCACGAGCAGAACGTCGCGGGCGCGCGCGAGCTGCTCGAACAAGCCATCGGCGAGAGCCCCGAAGATCCGACGATCTGGCTCGAGCTCGAGCTGTGCGCCGCCAAAGAGGGCGACGCCGCGGGCCGCATGCGCGCGCTCGAAGCGCGGGCCGAGCTCGCCTCCGATCCCACGTGGAAGGCCCTCCTTTACGTCGATCTCGCCGAGCTGTGCGCCGCCTCCGGCGACACCGCCCGCGCCTACGAGCTGCTCGGCACCGCCGCCGCCCTCGAAGGCAAAGCGCGCTTCCGCACCCAGCTCGTGCTCGAGGCCGTCGCCGCCAAAGAGGACAACGTCGAGGCGCTCTCGCGCGCCCTGGAAGGCCAGGCCGATCTCATCGAGGAGGCCATCGAGGACGGCGCGCGCGGCGACGACACGGGCGTGCCCCGCTTCATGCGCAAGCCGGAATACGCGGCCGACGCGTGGCTCCGCGCCGCCTTCGTCAAGGCGAAAATGAGCGACGGCGAGGGCATGCGCGCCATGCTCGAACGCGCGAGCGATCGCTTGCCCGAGTCGTCCGTCATCACGCGCGCGCGCCTCTCGGCGCTGGAGGCCGCAGGCGACGTCGCCGCGGCCGCCGAGCTCGCCAAGAAGGAGCTCGCGCGCGGCGCGACCGGGCCCGGCGCCGCGGCCCTCTGGCTCAAGGTCGCCGACGCCGCCTCCGACGAAAAAGACGCGGCGCTCGACGCGGTCCGCAACGCGCTCCAGTTCGACGCCGCGTCGATCCCCGCGCGCGCGCTCGAGATCGATCTGCTCTCCGAGTCGCGCGACGCGGCCGGGCTCGCGTCGTCCATCGAGGCGATCGCCGCGTCCGTCCGATCCGAAGGCGCCAAGGGCCGCGCGCTCCTCGTCGCGTCGTTCGTGTGGGGCGCCGAGGCGGGCGACGTCGCGGGCGCCAAGAAGGCCCTCGCCGAGGCCAAGGCGCACGGCGTCCCCGCGGCCGTCACCGCGCGCGCCGCGCGCATGCTCGCCGCGCTCCGCGGCGAGACGGTGTGGTTCGAAGAGTCGACGCGCGAGCTGCTCACCTCGGGCGTCGAGCCCGCCGAAGAGCCCGGCCTCTGGTTCGAGCTCGGCAGGAGCCTGCTCCTCCGCGGCGACGACGAGGGCGCCTCGGCCGCGTTCAGCAAGCTCGCCGCGTGCGATCCCGAGGGCGGCTCCGCCGCGTGGCTCGGCCGCGCGCTCGCCGCGTACGCGCTCGGCCTCGGCGAAGAGCCGATCGCGGTCGACGAAGAGGGCGCCGAGCCCAAGCCCAAGGCGCCGCGATCGCCCGAGGCGATCGAAGATCTCGCGAAGGTCGAGCCCGAGCCGCAGCTCTCGCGCGCGCTCTGGCTCGTCGCCGCGCTCCGCAGCGCGCGCGCAGGCCACGCCGATCGCGCGCTGAGCCGCCTCGTCGATCTGCACCAGGCCGCGCCCGGCGATCCCGTCACGGGGATCTTCTGCGCCGAGCTCGCGCGCGCCTCGGGCGAAGCGGGTCCTCGGCGCGCCGCCGAGATCCTCGCGACCACCGCCAAGGAGTCGGAGGACGGCGAGCTCGCCGCCGCGCTCTACATCGAGGCGGCGCTCTCGTTCTACCGCGCCGGCGACCGCGCGCGCGCCATCGCCGAGCTCGACGCCGCGAACGAGCACGCGCCGCGCGCCGTCGCCACCGTGCTCGCGTGGGCGCTCCGCGGCGCCGATCCCGACAACGTCGAGGGCAGGCGCCGCGCGATCGACGCGTCCGCGGAGGCGGGCGCCGATCCGACCGTGATCGCGCTCGAGCGCTTCGGCCTCGAAGCCGCGGCAGGTGAGGGCGGCGACGGCGGCGACATCTTGGGCCCGCTCGAAGCCGTCGAGTCGGGCGGCGACGGCGACGTCGCGAACGCCGCGGCGATCGCGCGCCTCCTGTGGCCCTCCGCGCTCGAACAACGATCGTCGGTCGATCGCGCGATCGACAGGCTCGACGACGAGGGCGGCGCCGCGCGATCGATCGCGCGCGCCGAGCGGCTCCGCATCGCCCGCACCCTCGATCAAGATCGCGCGCTCGCCGCGTCGCGCGCGGCCTCGTGGTCCGAGGCCGAGGAGCGGCTCGCGCCCGCGATCGAGTGGATCGCCGCGGCGCTCGCCGCCGAGGACCGCACGGCCGAGGTGCACGCCCGGCGTGAGGCCTCGCGGTACTTGAGCGGCGCCGCGCGCGCGGCGATGGAAGCGTCCGCGGCGATGGTCGCGCTGCTCGATCAGCCGATGACGCCGCAGGGGTTCATCCAGAGCAATGAGCCGCCCGCGCAGCTCATGAACCTGGAGCTCGCGTCGCCGGGCTGCGATCCGCGCCGCCGCGCCGCCGCGCTGCACGGCTTGTCCGGCGCGCTCGGCGACGACGCCAAGATCGACGCGGTCGCGCTCGCGGGGTGGTCCGAGCTCGCGGCGGGCAAGCCCGAGGAGGCGCGCACGTCGTTCTCGTCCGTGGTCGAGCTCCGGCCCAAGGACATCGCGTCGTGGGAGGGCATCCGCGCGGCGTCCGAGGCGCTCGGCGATCACGTGCAGGAGGCGCTGGCGCTCGCGCAGCTCGGCGCGCTCTGCAAAGACGACGAGCGCGGCGCAGGCTTCTGGGAGCAGGCCGGCGTGCTGCTGCTCGAGCACACCGACGCGAAGGACGACGCCGAGATCGCGTTCGAGCGCGCGTTCGAGCGCGACGCGCAGCGGTCGATCGCGTTCGACAAACTCTTCCGCGCCGTCCGCGCGCGGAACGAGGACGACAAGCTCCTCGCGATCATCGAGCGGAGGCTCGAGGTGTCCGAGGACGAGGCCGAGATCGGCAAGATGTACTGGGAGCGCGCGCGCGTGCTGCGCAAGAAGGGCGACCTCGACGGCGCGCTCTCCTCGCTCGAGAACGTCACCATGCTCGAGCCCGATCACGTGGGCGCGCTCGCGCTGCTCGGGCAGGTCTACATCACGAAGAGTATGTTCGCCGAGGCCGCGCCGTACCTCGCCAAGCTCGCGACGATCGCCGAGGCGCCGTCGCAGCAAAGGCTCATGTCCGGCATCGCCGCGGTCGACCTCTACGAGAACAAGCTGGGCCAGCCCGACAAGGCCCTCGACGTGCTGCTCGGCCTGCACAAGTCCGGGCTCTCGACGCTCGCCGTGCGCGAGCGCGTCGCGCGCGTCGCGGCGCGCGCGGGCGCGTGGGGCGAGGCCACGAGCATCTTGGAGACGCTCATGAACGAGCGCGACAAGCGCGAGGGCCGCATCGAGGCCGCGCGGCTCGGCATGGCCATCTGGCGCGACAAGCTCGGCGTGCCGGTCCGCGCCGAGGCCGCCGTGACCAAGCTCCTCGACGAGGCCCCGGACGACGGCGAGGCGATCGACTTCATCCTCGCGACGCCGTTCGAGCAGGGCTTCAAGGTGCGCACGCTCGGCCGCGCGCGGCAGACGCTCGTGGGATCGCTCGCGCGCAACCCGGTCGATCCCGATCGCGTCGAGCTGCTCGCCAAGATCGCCGCGTTCGGAGGCGATCAAGGCCTCCGTCAAGCGACGCTCGGCAGCCTCGTCGCGCTCGGCAAGAACACCGACGAGCGCTCGGGGGAGCTGCTCCAGCTCGACCGCCGCGTCGCCGCGCAGCCGCAGATCGCGCTCGACGCGACGGCCCTCGCCGAGATCGCCGACCCCGAAGATCACGGCCCGATCGCCGAGCTCTTCGTGCAGCTCGCCGAGACCGTGATGCTCGCGCTCGGGCCCTCGCTCGTCTCGCTCGGCGTCACCAAGAAGGATCGCGTCGAGGCGCGCGGCGGCCACCCGCTCCGCGTCGCGGTCGCCGAGTGGATGGGCGCGCTCGGGTTCACGGGCGACTTCGACCTCTACATCGGCGGCCCCGATCCGAGGGGCGTCACGGGCATCGCGTCGGAGCAGCCCGCGCTCGTCTTGGGCAGCGCCGTCACGACGCCGTTCGACGCGGCCGCGCGGTCCGCGGTCGCGCGCGAGGTCTTCTCGCTCAAGCGCGGCATCAACGCCGTGCGCTCGCGCGACGAGAACACCGTCGCGTCGCTCGTCTACGCGGCCTGCATCGAGGCAGGCATCGCGGTGCAGCCGCCGAACTTCGCGGTGTTCGCGGAGGTCTCGCGGTCCGTCAAGAAGGAGATCCCACGCAGGGTGCGCAAGGCCATCCCCGAGGTGTGCCAGCGCATCGTTTCGAGCGGTCAGGACCCACGGAGGTGGGCCGCGGCCGCGCTGAGGAGCATCGATCGAATGAGCGTGATCGCAGCAGGTGATGTCTCGATCGTCCTCGCGGACGCGCTGCGCGCCCCGCGCGGCGACCTCGCGAGCCTCATCAGCGACAGCGACAGGGCGCGACGCCTCCTCGCGTTCGTCCTCTCTCCCAACTACCTCGAGCTGCGCAAGAAGCTCGGCATGGGGGTCCGGTGAGCACCGACAAGCACGACGAAGATTTCGTGGATCCCGACGCGACGAAGCCCGCACAGAAGTCGACCATCCCGCCGCCCGGCGACCTGTACGACGACTTCGATCCCGACGGCGAAGAGGCGACCGTGATGGCGCAGATCCCCGAGGCGCTGCTCGCCGAGTCCCTCCGCTCCGACGAGGACGAGGCCGGCGGGTTGAAGCAGCTCTTCGGGCGCGAGGGCGCCGCTCCAAAGAAGGAGCCCACGCCCGAGCGCGACGCGATCATGGACATGCTCTTCGAGGACGCGAAGGAAGAGCGGCCCACGCCCGTGCCCGAGCCCGCCGTCACGCCGCCGGTCGTCGCGGCGCCTCCTCCGCGCCCGAAGGCGCCCGCGCCTCCTCCGCGCCCGAAGGCGGCGATCCCTCCGCCTCGGCCCACGCCTGCGCAGCCCGCCGACGAGGCGTCCTTCGATCTCGGCGGCGATCTCACCGAACCTGTCAACGTGGGTCGCGATTCGGCGTCCGCGGATCGCTCGGTCGCGCAGAACCGACAGCCGCTCGCGTCGGAGCCCGAGACCGTCGACATGGATCCGGCGGCCGCCGCCAGCCTCGTCGCGGCGCCCGCGGCGGAGGTCGCGGTCTCGGACGTGAGCGAGATGGACGCGGTCAGCAGCGCCGACGAGGCCGCGATGCTCCGCACGCCGATCCCCTCGCGCGCGCCGCCCCCCTCGGCGTTCGCCGACGAAGAGGACGCGAGCGCGATGCTCGTCCGCTTGCAGCAGCGCGACGCGTGGGCCGCGCGCGCCGAATGGCTGCGCGCGGAGGCGCTCCTCGACGACGACAAAGCGACGCGCGCGCGCGGGCTGCTCGTCGTGTCCGAGCTCTTCGCGATGAGCGGAGAGGAGCAGAACGCCCGCGCCGCCGCCGATCAGGCGCGCGAGCTCGTCCCGAACATGCCGATGGCGCACCGCCAAGCGCGTGGCCTGTCCGCGCGCGAGGCCGACTGGACCGCGGTGCTCGACGTGATCGAGGCGGAGGCGCGCGCCACCGTCGCGCCCGCGGCGAGGGTCCACGCGGCGATCTTGGGCTCCGAGATCGCGCGGCTCTGCCAGTCGGACGAAGAGGGCCAAAAGAAGCGCGTCGAGCTCGCCGCGCGCCTCGTGCCCGCGGATCCCCGCGCGCACGTGCAGAGGCTCGCCGAGGCCCTCGCCGCGCCCGATCCCGACGCGGGCCCTGCGCCCGCGACCAAGGTCCGCGTCCCGGACGTGCCCGAGCTCGCGCCGCTCAACGAGGCGCTCCATCGCATCCTCGCCGAGCGCGGCTACAAACCTTCGCCCAAAGGCGCGCCGCCCGCCTCGCCCTACGAGGCGCTGCTCGCCGCGCGCACCGCGGCGACGTCGGGCGATCACGCGGCCACCATTCACGCGCTCGGCGCGCTCGCGGGCCAGGAGTCGCCCGCGCTCGCGAAGGGCGCCGGGTGGCTCTTGTCCGTGCTCGGATCGCCCCGCAAAGAGACGCGCGCCCGCGCGGCGGAGGCCCTCAAATCCGTGCTCGAAGGCTCGCACGCCGCGGCCGCGCGGCGCGCGCTCGCGGGCCTCGCGATCGAGCTCGGCGACGCCGAGGCCGCGAAGGCGGCGACCGCGACCGCGTCGTCCGACGCGTTCACCGCCGCCGATCGCGTCACGCTCGGCGCGCTCGCGGGCGGCGCGCGCGCGGACATCGATCCGTGGGTCGAGGCGCTGGTGGGCGACGACGAGCTCAAGCCCATCGCCGCCGCGGCGTGCGCCGCGCTCGGCGGAGGCGACGTCCCCGCCGCCGGCGGTCCTTCGTCGAGCGCGTCCGCCGCGCTCGGCCGCGCGCTCGCGCGCGCGTCCGCTCCTTCGTCGCCGCTCGCCGATCTGCGCGGGCCGGTCACCGCGTTCGCCGACGCATCGCCCGAGAGCGGCGTCGGTCGGGCGCTCACGCTCGAGCTCGACGCCGACGATCGCTCCGGCGGCAAGGTCGCGCTCGCGCTCTCGACGTGGCGCGAGGACGCCGAGGGCGAGCGCGAGCGCGTGCTCGCGGGCGCGCTCATCGCCGAGGCGTCGGGCGAGGTCGATCGCGCTGCGAGCGAATACGAGCGCGCGCGCAGCGCCGATCCGCGCGACGAGGCCGCGACCCGCGCGGCGCTCGCGTACGCGGGCGTCGAGGTGTCGGGCGCGGTCCTCAAGGCGCACGCCGAGGCGCTCGATCCGAGCCCGCGCGCTGCGCTCTTGCTCACCGAGGCCGCGGTCCGCGCGGGCGCGGTGGGGGACGAGGCCGACGCGATCGGGCTGCTCCGCCGCGCCGCCGAGGCCGATCCCAAGATCCCGCTCGGGGTCTTCCTGGGCTCGCGCGCAGCGCGCGCGTCGGGCGATCGCGAGGGCGTGCTCGAGTGGATCCGCGTCCGCCGCGAGGCCTCGGACGACGCGATGGAGCAAGCGTACGACCTCGTCCGCGAGGCGAGGCTCCTCGTCGAGAACGACGCGGCGGCCGCGGCCTCGCTCTTGGAGCAGGCCCTCCGCGCGAGGCCCTCGGACGTTGGGCTCCGCGAGCTGTTCGAGCGCATCTCCCCCGAGCCGCCGCCGGATCGCGCGTCGTGGCGATCGCTCCGCGCGACGGAGATCCTCGCGGTCGGCAGCGCGCCCAAGGCCGAGGCCGCGAGGCTCGCGCTCGAGGCCGCGCTCGAGCTCGAACGCGCGGGCGATCTCGCGGGCGCGGCGCGCGCTTCGACGCAGGCGATCACGGCGGGCGAAGCCGTGCTCGCGCCCATCGTCGCGCACCGCGCGGCCCTCGCCGGGCACGGCGCGGGCGACGCGATCGACGCGCTCCTGCCGCGCGCGCGTGAGGCCACCGATCCCGTCGAGCGGCTCGAGATCTACGAGCGCCTCGCGGATCTCGACGAGCACGGCCGCGGGGAAGCGGGCAGCGCGCTCCTCACGCGGCGCGCGATCTTGGAGGACGTGCCGGGTCACCTGCCCACGCTCCGCCGCGTCGCGAGCGCGCTCGTGGGCGCGGGGCGCGACGACGAGCTCGAGCCGATCGCGCTCGCGATCGCGCGCGTGCTCGAAGGCCCCGAGGCCATCGCGCACGCCCAGCTCGCCGCGCGCCTCCGCGCGAGGACGAGCGTGTGGGAGGAGACGCGCGAGGCGGTCGAGATCGCCTTCCGCAACCAACCGCGCGGCATTTGGGCGTTGCGCCAGATGGCCGCGCACGCGCGCGTGGCCGGCGAGCACGGCGTCGCGCTCGAGGTCGATCGCCAAATCATCGAGCGCACCCAGCGCCCGAGCGAGGCCGCGACGCTCTCGCTCCGCGTCGCCGAGGCGGCGTCCAAGGACGGCCGCAACGACGACTCGCTCGCGTTCTACGGCCACGCCATCGAGCTCGTGCCGAACCACATCGCCGCGCACCTCGCGATGGCCGCCGCGCTCGAGCGCGCCGGCTCGTTCGCGGGCGCCGCGGCGTCGCTCACCGCCGCCGCGAACGCGTGCGCGTCGCGCGAGGAGCAGGCGCACGATCTCTACCAGGCCGCGATCCTCTGGCAGGACAAAGTCAAGGACACGGCCGAGGCCCGCAACGCGCTCGAGCGCGTCGCGGAGCTCGATCCCGCGTACGGCGACGTCTTCCAGCGCCTCCAAGCGATCTACATCGCCGAGGGCGCAAAGACCGAGCTCGCCGAGCTGCTCAAGCGGCGGCTCGACGCGGTCACCGATCCCGCCGAGCGCGTCGAGATGGAGGTCCTCCGCGGACGCGCGCTCGCCGACGTCGGCGACTCCGCGGCCGCCAAGGCCGCGCTCGCCGCGGCGCTCGAAGCGAACCCCGATCACGCCGACGCGCTCAGCGCGTTCGCCGCCGTCGCCGCCGCCGAGGAGGACTGGCCCGGCGCGGAGCAGGCGTGGATCCGCCTCGCGCGGCTCGCCTCGGATCCGGCGAAGCAGACCGAGATCTACTTCCAGCTCGGCAAGCTCTACGACGAGCACCTGCCGAACCCGGAGCGCGCCGAGCTCGCGTACCAAGAGATCCTCAAGCGCACGCCGGCGTCGGAGGAGGCGCGCGAGCGGCTCGTGGCGCTCTACCAGCGGCAAGGCAACTTCCCGCTCGCGATCGAGCAACAAACGACGCTCATCAACGCGGCCGAGGCGCCCGAGCGGAAGTGCGCGCGCACGGCCGAGCTCGCGCAGATCTACGAGGTCTCGGGCGACGCCAAGAAGGCCGAGGCCACGCTGCTCCAAGCGCGCAAGACGTGGCCCAAGGACGACGTCGCGCTCACCGCGCTCGCGCGCTTCTACCAGCGCAACAACCAGAGCCAACAAGCGGCCACGCTGCTCGATCGCGCCGTCGCCGACGCGCGCCGCGCGCTCGGCACCGGCCGCTTCGAGCCCTACCTCTTCAGCACCGTCGCCGCGGTCGCCGAGCTCCGCAACCGCCCCGACGCGGCCAAGGTCGCGAAGGCCGCGGTCGCCGCGCTCGAAGGCGAGAGCGCGGAGCTGGACGGCGCGGGCCTCGGCGCGGCCGACATGAGCCTCGACGATCTGCTCGCGCCCGAGGTGATGACGCCGTCGTTCCGCGAGCTTCTCCGCAAGTCGGGATCGCTCTTCGACGCGGCGGTGCCGTTCGATCTCGGATCGATCCGCGCCGCGCCTCTGCCGCCGCAGATGACCGATCTGCACGACCAGATCAACACGCTCGCCGACGGCTACGGCCTCGGCGGCATTCAGATCCACGTGTCGAGCGCGCTCGGCGCGGTCGCGGTGCCGGCGAGCAGCCAGCCGCCGGTGATCGTGCTCGGCCAATCGCTCGTCGCGTCGCCCCGCGAGGACGTGCGGAGCTTCCTCTTGCACCGCGCGCTCAAGATCCTCCAGACGTTCGGCGCCGGGCTCTCGCGCACCGCGCCGATCGATCTGTGGCCGCTCGTCGCCGCGTTCCTCAAGGCGCACAGCCCGTCGTTCGCGCCGCAGGGCGTAGACCAGGGCAAGCTCACCGACTACCTCGGCAAGGTCACGCGCGCGCGCGGCGGCCCGGCCGGGGCGGACACCGCGGCGCTCGCGGCCGACGTGATCGGCAGCATCGGCAACCGCGCCTCCACGCTCAACACGGTCATCAACGGCTGGGGTAACCGCGCGGGCCTGCTCGCCGTGGGCGACCTCAACATCGCGCTCGCCGGCATCGCGTGGGCCGGCGGCCACGCCAACGCTCCGCCCGCCCAAGGCAAGGACCGCATGACGTGGATCGGCCGCAACGCCGAGGCCCGCGAGCTCGTGGTCTTCTCGGTCACCGACGCGTACGCCGACGCGCGCACCCGCTTGGATCTCACCTGATTCCCCCTCGAAGACCCGCGCTCGTGCGCCCCGATCTCTCCCTCCTTGGAGGCATGATGAAGCCGCTCGTTCGTGCCGCAGCGTTCATCCTCACGTCCGCGCTCGCCTTGGGGAGCGCCTCGGCCAAAGAGGCGTCCGAGGACAATCAGACCGTCCACGCGGCCAAATCCAAGCGCCCCGCGACGACGACGCACGCGCCGGAGCGCAAGCGCGAAGAGACGAACATCCCGTTCGACGAGCGCCTGCCCGACTTCCGCGACGTGGTCCGGCTGCGCCTCGGGCCGCTCGAGATCTCGCCCCTCACGTTGATCCAGTTCCAAGCCATCCCGTACGTCGGCTCGGACGCCTTTCAACAGGCGGGCGATCCGGCCGATAAAGCGGGCTTCCGCTTCCGCCGCGCGCGCTTCGGCTTCGACGGCAAGCTCTACCGGCGCATCCCGTTCCGCATCTCGGGCGAGTTCGCCTCCGACGAGCTCGGGACCGCTTCGCTCTACGACGCGTGGTTCGGCTACGATCAATACAAGTTCTTTCAGGCGTACGTCGGCGCGCACGACGTGCCGTTCTCGCGCTACGCGATGACGGGCGCGGGCGACACGGGCATGGTCGACAGGCCCCTCGCCGTGCGCGCGATGGCGCCGATGCACCAGGTCGGCGTCCACGTCGAAGGCCACGTCGCGAAGGGCGCCTTCAGCTATTACGCGGGCGTCTACAACGCGGTGCTGCGCAACGATCAGTTCTTCGGCGGCTTCATCCAGAACTCCGCCATCCGCGGCAACCGCTTCGACGGGCTCACCTACGCGGCGAGGCTCGCGAGCGCGCCGCTCGGCGACCCGGGCCGAACAATCCAAGATCTCAATCACGGAAGGCTCCGCGTCGCGGCGGGCGCGAGCGTGTTCTTCTCGAACGGCGGCACGCGCAACATCCTCGGCGTCGGCGGCGACTTCTTGCTCAAGGTGCGCGGGTTCCACTTCGCGGCCGAGTTCTTGGCGAACCGCGTCGACCCGCGCGAGCAGCCCACGCAGCCCGTCTCGCAGGTCGCGAACACCACGTCGTACGCGTTCTTCGCCGAGGCGGGCTACATGATCCTCCGCCGCAGGCTCGGCGTGACAGCGCGCTTCGAGTGGCTCGATCCGAGCACCGGCGTGCAGAACGAGCTCGACTCATGGGTGCTCGGCGGGTGCGTGAGCTACCACCTCTTTCACGATTTCTTGCGCACGCAGGTCGAGTACACGCACCGGCAAGAGCTCCACGGCCAGTCGCTCAAGAACGATTCGGTCATCCTCCAGTTCCAGCTCAACCTCTGAGGTGCAGCGATGAGGCGAGTCTCCCGCATCCTCCCGCTCGCGTTGGGATTGGCGCTCGCCCCGGGGCTGCCGAGCTGCAACGACCACGCGGGCCTGCTCGTCGCCAAGAAGATCGCGCACCGGAGCGAGCTCATCGGCGGGCCGGTCGCGATGGCCGACGTCGGCGATTTTCTGCTTCAAAACGACAAGATCCGCGTGACCGTGCTGCGCGCGATGGACTCGCCCGCGCCGGGCGTGTTCGGCGGAAGCATCATCGACGCGGATCTGCGCCGCGACAGGCTCGACGACAAAGACGGCAACGGCCGCGATCGCTTCGCGGAGCTCTTCCCCGTCGCGAACCTCCTCGTGCCGAACCCCGAGCCCGGCGAGTCGAGCGTGCGCGTGCTCTCCGACGGATCCGACGGCAAAGAGGCCTCGATCCGCGTCGAGGGCAAGGGCGCGTTTTTGTTCGAGGCGCTCGCGCTCCTTCAAACGCAAAAGAATCTTTTGAGCTTCATCTTCCCCGACATCAAGACGGCGTTCCGCTTCCGCACCGACTACATCGTGCGGCCGGGCGAGCGCAGCGTGCTCATCCGCACGGCGCTCCTGCTCGACGACCAGAAGCTCGACTGCCCCGACGCGTCCGCGTGTGACCCCGCGGCGTGCGAATTCGGCTTCAAGGGCGACGCGCGCGGGTGTCCGCTCGTCACGTGCGAGTGCGGCACGCCCGCGCCGCTCGCGGTCACGACCGAGCCCACCAGCGTGTTCGGGACCATCTTCGGCGACCCGCAGAGCGCGCCCAACCCGGTGCACCGCGCGGGCGTGCTCGCGGGCGACTTCGTCTTCTTCGGCAACCAGAACGACGTGTTCGCGCCGGGCATCGGCTACGACGAGGAGCGCGCGGTCAACGAGGCGTTCTACGCGGGCAAGAACACGTTCCAATCGCCGCTCGCGTTCGACTTCGTCGCGGCCTCGGGCGGCGACGTGAGCTACGGCTACTTCACGGTCGGCGCGCCGGGGACCTCGCCGGTCGTGAACGTGCCCATCATCACGAGCGCGGCGACGGCCTTCCTCGCCGCGGCGAAGAGCTGTTTGTTCGACACCTCCGACGACGTCGGCTGCGACGATCAGCGCGCGTTCACCTACGAGCGCCGCTTCGTGATCGGCAGCGGCGACATCGGCAGCATCGCCGACGAGGTCTGGAGGGCGCGCGGCACGCCGACTGGCAGGCTGAAGGGATCGATCCACTGGGAGCAGGACGGCGAGGGTGTGGGCAACGCGCAGGTCTTCGTCTTCGCGAACCCCAAGCCCGGCCACGGCTTCGCGAGCGTCGACGAGCTCGTCGAGGAGAACCTCAAGAAGCGCGGCGACGTCGGCCTGCTCGACGTGATCGACGCGGACCTCGGCGTCGACCCGGTCGAGGACGGCGACTTCGACGCGACGATCCCGCCGGGCGACTACGCGATCGTCGCGCGCACGAAGAGCGGCTCCACCATCGGCAAGCCCTTCCCCGTGAGCGTGCGCATGGGCGAGACCGTGGTGATCTCGCCGAGGCTGCCCACGCCGACCACCATCCAATACCGCGTCGTGGGCGAAGACGGCCAGCCGATCCCCGCCAAGATCGCGGCGGTGGCGCTCGACGACGACGACAAGCCGCTCGATCGCGACGGGCGCCGGCGCGTGTTCATGGGCGACGGGAGGCTCGGCAACTCGGTGCGCGAGATCGAGCACTCGGCGACGGGCTCGGGCTCGTTCCGGCTCGAGCCCGGCGGCCGTTACCTGCTGCGCGCGTCGCGCGGCCCCGAATACGGCATCTTCGAGAGCGCGCCGTTCACCGCGGAGCCCGGCAGGGCGGTGCGCTTCGACGCGATCATCGGCCGCGAGATCGACACGGTCGGCTGGATGTCGGCCGACATGCACCTCCACGCGCAGCCGAGCTTCGACAGCGGCATGCCGCTCGATCTGCGCGTGCGCACCGTCGCGGACGAGCACGTCGAGCTCGCGATCCCGACCGATCACGACGTCGAGACCGACTACCTGCCGCCGATCCGCGAGCAGTTCTTGGAGCCGTTCGTCGCGACCGCGGTGAGCGCCGAGACGACGACCATCGAGCAGGGTCACTTCATCGCGTTCCCGCTGCGCTACGACGCGACCATCGTGCCCACGCGCGGGTCGCACGACCCGACGTGCCAGTCGGGCGGCGAGATCTTGGACGCGCTCCGATCGATCAGCGCGAGCCCCGAGATCAAGCCCTTCACCATCGTCGCGCACCCGCGCGACGGCTTCTTCGGCTACGTCGATCAGCTCGGCGTCGACACGTTCACGATGCTCCGCGAGCTGTCCACGCTCGAAGAGAACAACCCCGTGTTCCGCACGGCGAGCTGCGACTTCGACGCGATGGAGATCATCAACGGCAAGCGCTTCGACCTCGTGCGCACCGCCACCATCCAAGACGTCGTCGACTACAACCGCTGCCGCGCGCGGCTCGACAAGGCCAAGAACGAGGCCGATCTCGCGGCCGCGTGCCCCGAGATCAAGAGCGGGCTCTTCGCGCCGTGCAAGCCGGGCGAGCGCTTCGCCGTCTGCCAGCACAGAAACCGCAGCGCGCTCGTGTGGGAGTCGATGAAGCGCATCTTGGTGCGCACGCCCGAGGAGCAGGACGCGCACTGGGACTACGACAAGACCATGGCCGACAGCCAAGCGGCGTGCGAGGTCGGCCAATACGGCGACACGCCGCTCCCCGACGGCGTGAAGCTCGCGCCGTGCGCGCAGCGCGTGGGCCACGTGGACGACTACTTCCGTTACCTGGAGCGCGGCATGTTGAAGACGCACATCGCGTCGAGCGACAGCCACGGAGGCACGCACGAGCCGGGCTTCCCGCGCACGTATTTCCGCAGCAGCACCGACGCTCCGGGCGGGCTCGACATCAAGGACGCCGTCGACAGCCTGCGCGGCGAGCACGCGTTCGCGACCTACGGGCCGTTCATCCGCGCCGACGTGTCCGACAAGACGTTCGGCGAGACGGCGAGCGCGGCGCAGGGCGCCCAAATCAAGCTCAATTTGCGCGTCGAGACCGCGAGCTGGTTCGGCGTCGATCGCATCGAGATCTACATGAACGGCCGCCTCGTGCGGGTCGAGACGCCAACGAGCAAGCCTCAAGACACGATCGATTTCAACGGCGCCATCCCGCTCACGGTGCCCAATCGAGACTCGTGGATCGTGGTCATCGCCATGGGGCTCAACGACGCGAACCTCATGAGCAAGGTGAGCGTCGACGTGCCCTTCGGCGAGATCCAGATCTCACGTGTCGTGAGCGACGCCTTCTCGCTCGTGCCGGTCGTCAATACGCTGTTTGCGCCCGTTCCCATCTTGCCGGACTGGTACCCGATCCCGGCCTATGCCGTGACGAACCCCATTTACCTCGACACGGACGGGAACGGAAAATACGACGCTCCCTTGCCTCCTCCCGAGTTCTGCTCGGTGCCGTGTCAGATCGGCGGGCCCAACACCTGTCCTCAAGGCCAGAGCTGTTTGGACCCCGAGGGCGTGTGCGGCGTGTTCGTGTCGGCGACGTGCGACTACCGCGTGCCTTGGTCGCACGGCGGATGACCTTCACCCCCGGCCCCTCTCCCGTAAGCGGGAGAGGGGGTGATACGACACGTGGTCAGACAATGACAAAGTTGTTCAATCCTTGTCGCTCCGGGGAGCGCGGCGCGCCTCGTGTCATTCGGGGCGGCTCTTGGCTCAACGGGACCAGAGGGCTCCGCTGCGCTTGCCGGGGCTGGTTCGTGCCCGATCTCCGGGACGTGGACCTCGGGTTCCGGCTCGTTTGCCGTGGTTCCCGCCAGCCTTGGTTGGTCGGATCTTGACAATACGAGGTAACCGAGGCGCGCATCTCGCACGAAAGGGTGTTTACAAGATGCGGTATTCATTTCTTCGTGAAAACATTGTCATCAGCT
>CAYTJL010000044.1:45950-48474 GCA_964437785.1 uncultured Polyangiaceae bacterium | reverse complement strand
AGTACCTCGGCATGCAGATCATGGTCGAGGGCCTCGCGCTCGCGGCCTTCGGCATGATCAACCAGCTCTCGACCGAGCCGCTCATCAAGCAGATCGTCCACATGATCATGCTCGACGAGTCGCGCCACGTGGCCTTCGGCGTGCTCGCGCTCAAGGGCATCTACAGCGAGATGAGCGAGGCGGAGCTGCGTGAGCGCGAGGAGTTCATCGTCGACGCGTCGAGGCTCATGCGCGACCGGTTCGTGATGCACGAGGTCTGGCAGCACATGGGCTTGCCCGTGGATCAATGCGTCGAGGTCGCGTTGCGCAGCGAGTCGATGAAGCTCTTCCGCACGCTGATGTTCTCGAAGATCGTGCCCAACGTGAAGCGCCTCGGCCTTTTGACGCCGCGCGTCCGTCGCGGCTTCGAAGAGCTCGACGTGATTCAATTCGAGTCCTGGGAGGCTTCGGCTTAACATCGAGCCGTCTTCCTCTCTCGCACTTCTTCGAATGCCTCCGCCGTCAACACGAAGCCCCGCTCCCGACCACGACGCGACGATCGCAGACGCGCCCACCAAGAACGGCGCGCGCGCTCCCGATCGCAAGGAGCGCAACGCCGCGGCGACGAGGCAGCGCTTGCTCGACGTGGCCGAGCGCGAGTTCGCGGCGCGCGGCTTCGCGGGCGCGCGCCTGCGCGAGATCGCCGAGGGAGCGGGCGTGCAGCCCGCGCTCATCCACCACTACTTCACCGACAAACAAGGGCTCTATCGCGCGGTGCTCGATCGCGCGCTCTACCCCACGTCGACCGAGTCGTGGTCCATCTTGGAGACGCGGCACGACCTCGAAGGCCTGCTCGCGGGCTTCGTCGATCTGCTCGTCCGCTTCTACGCCGCGCACCAGAGCTTGCTCGCGATCCTGCGGCACGAGGCGCTCTCGGGATCGACGGTGCTCATCGAGGTGAGCCGCGAGCGCATGGTGCCCATCATCGACGCGCTCACCGCGTTCTTGGAGGACAGGCAGCGGCTCGGCGAGGTGCGATCCGACATGCCCGCGCAGGAGATCTTGGCGCTCGGCATGTCGATGGTGATGTACCCCTTCGTCGAAGAGCGCATGCTCGAGGTGATGATGCCGCGCGTGGTGCTGCGCGACGAAGCCGCGTTCGAGCGGCGCAAACGCAGCATCGTCGCGCTGCTCCTCGAAGGGTTGCGCCCGCCCGTGCGCGCTGTGTAGCGCCGCGTAAGGCCCCTCCTCCGCCGCAGCGCGTCGCGCATCGAGCCGATTGCCCGCGCAGAATCTCTGGTATGGTCGCCGCCTTCCCATGGGCACCCGCAAGAAAATCGCGATCATTGGAGGCGATGGCATTGGCCCGGAGGTGATCCGCGAGGCGAAGCTCCTCCTCGACGTTTATCGCGACAAAGGCGGTTTGCCGCTCGATCTTTGGGAGCTCGATCTCGGCGCCGATCGCTACCTGCGCGACGGCATCACCTTCCCGAAAGAGATCCAGATCGCGGTGCAGCGCGAGTGCGCGGCCGTGCTGCTCGGCGCGCTCGGTGATCCGCGCGTGCCCAACCTGGAGCACGCGCGCGACATCTTGTTCGGCATGCGCTTCGGCTTCGATCTCTACGCGAACATCCGGCCCGTCAAAGCGCTCCACGACAGGCTCGTCCCGCTCAAGGAGCGCGGCGCGGCCGACGTGAATTTCGTCGTGTTCCGCGAGAACACCGAGGGCATCTACGTGGGCATGGGCGGGCAGTTCAAGCGCGGCACGCCCGACGAGGTCGCCATCAACGAGGACCTCAACACGCGCAAAGGCGTCGAGCGGATCATCCGCGCCGCGTTCGAATACGCCAAGGCGCACGGCCACACCAAGGTCGCGATGGCCGACAAATCGAACGCCATGCGCCACGCGCACGAGCTCTGGTACCGCGTGTTCCACGATCTCGCGCGGAGCTACCCGGGCATCGAGGCGAGGCACGTGTACGTCGACGCGCTCTGCCTTTATCTCGTGCAGGATCCGTCGCAGTTCCAGGTGATCGTCACCAACAACCTGTTCGGCGACATCGTGACGGACCTCGGCGCCGCGTTCCAAGGTGGCCTCGGCATGGCCGCGAGCGCGAACGTTCACGCCTCGGAGCCGACCCGCGTCGCGATGTTCGAGCCCGTCCACGGATCGGCGCCCCCGCTCGCAGGCAAGAACATCGCGAACCCCTCGGCCGCGATGCTCACCGTGGGCATGATGCTCGCGCACCTCGGCTGGCCCGAGGAAGAGCGCAGGATCGAGCGCTGGATCACGCAGGCGATCGAGGCGCGCGCGTGCACCGTCGACGTCGGCGGCAAGCTCGGGACGCGCGAGGCGGGCGCGTGGGTGCGCGAGCACATCGCGGCCGAGTTGTGATGATCTGCCGATTGTGAAGCCGCGATCGCACGATCATGATCACGATCACGATCATGATCACGCGCACGATCATGATCACCACGATCACGCGTACGACCACGATCACGCGCACGACCACGATCACGCGCGCGAGCTGCGATCGTCACCGCT
>CAYTJL010000044.1:12586-45850 GCA_964437785.1 uncultured Polyangiaceae bacterium | reverse complement strand
ACCACGATCACGCGCACGACCACGATCACGCGCGCGAGCTGCGATCGTCACCGCTCCGAAGGTTGGTGACCGCGTTCGCGATCACCGCGACGTTCATGGTGGTCGAGGCCATCGTCGGGTGGTTCTCGAAGAGCCTCTCGCTCGTGGCCGACGCGGGGCACATGCTCGCGGACGCGGCGGCGCTCGCGCTCGCGATCGTGGCGCAGCGGCTCGCGTCCGGGCCTCGCACGAGGGCGCGCACGTACGGCTCGCGCAGGGCCGAGGTGCTCGCCGCGTTCGCGAACGGCGTCGCGCTCGCGCTCACCGCGATCTGGATCTTCATCGAAGCCGTGGAGCGCTTCCGCGCGCCGCCCATGATCAACGGGCGTTGGATGATGATCGGCGCGGTGGGCGGGCTCGTCGTGAACCTCGTCTCGGCCGCGGTGCTGAGCGTCGGATCCAAGGGCCACAACATCAACACGCGCGGCGCGCTCACCCACGTGCTCGCGGACGCGCTCGGATCCGTGGGCGCGATCGTCGCGGGCGCGCTGGTCCTGGGCTTCGGGATGCGCCGCGCGGACCCTGTCATCAGCGGGATCATCGCGGTGATGGTGCTCTGGGGCGGCTACCGCTTGGTGCGCGACACCTCGCGCGTGCTGATGGAAGGCAGCCCCATGGAGGTCGACGTCGCGCACGTGGAGGAGACGCTGCGCAGCGTGCCCGGCGTGGCGGGCTTTCACGATCTGCACGTGTGGTCCATCTCGGAGGGCTTCGACGTGCTCACGGTGCACGTGGTGCTCGCGCGCGGTCATCGCTGCTCCGAGGTGGTGGACGCGGTCGCGCAGCGCCTCCGCGAGCGCCACGGCCTCACGCACTGCACCATCCAGCCCGAGCCGCTCGCGGGCGACGAGCTCGTGGTGCTGCGCGTGCCGAACAAGCGATAAGCTCTCGCGCATGGCCCCTCGCTCCTCCCTCTTCGCCCTTGCCGCGGCGGCGATCCCGCTCGCGGGCTGCATCAACACCGACGCCGCCGTGTTCGTCGAGGCGACCGTGGCGACCCCCGAGATGACCGTCACCCCCGGCGCGCTCGGCGCGACGCTCGAAGGCTCGTTCGTGCTGAAGCTCCACCTCGGACCGCGCGCGAGCGGCCCCTCCAGCGTCACGCTCGGCGCGGCGTCGATCACCGACGAGAGCCAAAAAACCGAGATCATCGCGTCGCTCGTCACCTCGTCGGCGACCACGTTCCCGGTCACGGTCGAGCTCGACAGCGACGTCGACGTGCCCATCGACTTCGATACGGGCAAGAAGCTCCTCACGACCGAAGAAGAGAGCGGGCTCTGCTCGGGCAACGGGGTCGTGATCCGGGGCGCGATCACCGACTCGCTCCAGAACAAGCCGACACCGTTCGTGTCGGCGGTGGTGAAGCCTTCAGGTTGTATGTAGGGGTTACCTGCGACGGCGGATGCGGCGGAGGGCCGCGGCGCCGAGCGAGAGGAGCGTCACGCCGAAGAGCGCGGCCATGTTGCGGTCCTCTTTGCGCGGAGAGGCCGAAGACAAGCCGGCCTGAGCGCACGGATCGCCCGCGTAATGGTCGGCGTAAAACCAGTTGTCGACCTCGATTTGATTGGACGCGGCTTGGAGCACGAGATCGTCGGCGAGCGCGCTGTGCGGGAGGTTCGCCTCCAACCGGGTGAGCCAAACGTCTTTGGGGTGGAGCCCCTCGAACGCGACCGCCAGATCGGTGAGCTCACCACAGATGAAATCGCGCATGTCGATCTGACCTGGGGCGGGAGATGTGCAGTTGGGTGGGCTGCCGCCCGCGCCGCCGCCACCTCCTGCGCCCGCGCCGCCGCCACCTCCTGCGCCGCCACCGCCCCCGCCGCCGCCGCCCTGCGACGAGCAAAGATTGGTGACGATGGAGCTGCTCAAAGATGCGTTGATCATCTTATCGATACAGCTCGTGTCGACGATGTCGCCGTTCGCTTGACCCTGCGCCACGTACGCCTCGGCGATGGTGTCCTTCTGTTGTTCGCCGATGGTGTACGTCTCGGTCTCTCCGCGAGCGAGCGTGCCAATCGGCGAGAGGAACGGGCGATGCCTGCCGTACGCGAGGTTCCACGTGCGGCCGTTGCCCTCGGAGAGCAGATCGACGCGCTTCTCAGCGTAGTTGGACTCGTTCGTGATAAAGCTCCAACCGATGCTCGAAGGCGCGATGCTCGCGACCGGGAAGTTCTGAGGCACATAAAGGCCCTCGCTGATCACGAAGAGCGCGATGCTCACGTTCGGGCCCGTCCCCGCGGCCACCATGCGCAGGGGCAACACGGGCGACATGCCTTGCGTGGTGACGCGCACGGGCTGCATCTCGCGGACTGTCTTGTCGGGCAGGAGGCGGAGCGCGATGAAGTCAAAGCCCTCTGCGACATAATCATTGATGACGGGCGACACCGAAGGATCGATGACGTAGCCGTGAGAGGCGAGCCAGTTGGGGAGCGCGTTGGGCACGTTCGCGTGGAGCGTCACGGTCTCGTACGGGCCCACCGTGCCGGCGTGGACCACGGTGACCGGCGGCGGCGTCCCGCCTTTGGGGCTGCCGAAATCACCGGCGGCGTAGGCGGCGCAACCGAGGCTGCAACCCGGGCCTCCCCCGCCGGCCGAACAATACACCTCCGGGCTCACGACGCGGGCCGACGTCGCCGCTTCGAGCACCTCGAAGAACGCGTCGCTCGCGACGTCGATCGTCGCGCCCGCCTTGATGGGGAGCACCCACGCGAACGACTCTGGGGCGCCGGTGTATTGGATTTGATCCCAGAGCACGGTGTGGGTCGGTGAGATGGCAAAGGCCATCCGGTGCGCCGAGACCACGGTGCTCTCGGTCTCACTCGGGATGACCGTGGTGAAACATCCGCCGCAGGCGTGCGCGTCGTGCGCGCCGCCGAGCGCGACGGCGAGCGCGGCCACGCCACCAAGAGACGCCGATCGAAGGCTCTTCATATGTGTTCCTCGTGATGGTGGAAGAAAGTAAAGGAGCCCGCCCGAGGGCAAGCTTCAACCATTGTAGGGCGAGCGCCCCGCGGTTGAGAAGGATTATTTCCAACGCGTGCTCGCCGCGAGCGGGGCGCCGATGACTCCGAGCTTGCCGAGCGCCCGGCGCGGCGCGCGCACCCGCGCTTGCTTGACCGCCTCTTCGTTGGAGCCCGTCACGACCGACGCGAACACGGACGTGGTTCCCGCGCGCTCGACGAAGCCCACCAGCCATCCAACGTGATTTCCGTCCTGCTCGCCGAGCCCTGTCTTCCAGCGCATCACGGTGCCCTCGTGCGCTTCATTGGCCAAGAGGCGACGCACGATGGCCGCGTGCTCGGCCTTGACGGGCAGCTCGTCGCGCGCCAGGCGGCGAAGGAAATCGGCTTGTTCTTTCGGGGTGATACGGAGCGCGCCTTTCAGCCAAAACGTGTCGATGGGCGCGCCCATGGTGGCGTTGCCGTAACGAAAGCGCGTGAGATGCTCTTGCATCCTAGGCTCTCCGATGCGCCTCGCCACCTCTTGATAAAACCACACGACGGAGTTGCGCATCGCGCTCGTGAGGTCGTGATCGGCGTCCCACTCCGAGGGGCCTTTGCGCTTCTTTTTGTCCCACGGGAGGCTGAACCGCTCGTCGGGGATGACCCCCGTTTCGAGCCCGATCAGCGTATTCGGGATCTTGAACGTGGAGCAGGGGATAAACCCCTTGTCCGCCATGGTGGGATTCACCACCGTGCGAGCGCCGGAGGCCACGTCGGCGACGACGAGCGCGCCCTCTACGCCTTCCTCGCGGAACGGCGCCAAAGCACCTTCATCGACATGCTCGTTCGGCCCCGGGGCCGCCGCGGATTTGCCGGGCGGGGGCGGCGCAGGCGGCGTCTCGCTCGTGGACGGCGAGGCGCAGCCCGAGCGCGCGGACGAGAGCAGCAGCGCAGCGGTGATGATCAACGTTCGCATCGGCGCGGACCCTACCACGAGCCTCGCGGATATCCGGGGTGAGGAGCAAGAAAGCGCTGCCGCTTCGCCCGTCCGGGTGTATCGTTGAAAGGAAAGGAAGAGCCGCCATGCGAACCGCCGTTCGTCCGCCCGCTGTCGCAGGCACCTTCTATCCGGGGAGCGCCGCCGAGCTCTCGCGCACGGTCGACGCGCTCCTCGCCGCGCACGTCGCCTCGCCGGGCGCGGGTCGCGCGCCCAAAGCCATCATCGCGCCCCACGCCGGATACATCTATTCGGGCCCGGTGGCGGGCGCTGCGTTTGCGACGCTGCGCGCGCTCCGCGGTCAGGTGCGCCGCGTGGTGTTGATTGGCCCTGCGCACCGCATGTATGTCCGCGGGCTCGCGCTGCCGGACGCGGACGCGATGGCGACCCCGCTCGGCAACATGCCTATCGACGCGACAGGCATGGTGCTCCGCGGCGTCGGGAACAACGCGGCCGCGCACGCGCGCGAGCACGCGCTCGAGGTGGAGCTGCCTTTTGTGCAAAGGGCGCTCGGGGACGTGAGCGTGGTGCCGCTGGTCGTGGGCGACGCGGATCCGCGTGAGGTGGCGCACGTGCTCGACGTGCTCTGGGGAGGGCCCGAGACGTGTATCATTGTAAGCTCTGACCTGTCTCATTATCTCCCTTACGACGTCGCGAAGCGCGTGGATGGGGCGACGGCGGAGCGTATCGTGACATCGTCGCGCGATCCGTCGCAGAAGGCCGTCGCGCACGACGAGGCGTGCGGCGCGACGCCCATCAACGGGCTCTTGGAGGTGGTCCGCGCGAGGGGCCTTACGCCCGCGATCCTCGATTTGAAGACCTCGGGCGACACGGCGGGGAGCCGCGGCGAGGTGGTGGGCTATGGGGCCTTTGCGTTCTACGAGGTGGGGGAGAAGGAGAGGGCTTATGATGTCTCCTGAGGAGCGCGGCCACGTCCTCTTGACCATCGCGCGGGGCGCCATCGAAGCATCGTTTGGGCGGGCCGACGTGCCGGACCCGGACGACGCTTGGTTTCACGCGCCGGGCGCGACGTTCGTGACGCTCACCAAACACGGTAAGCTCCATGGTTGCATTGGCACCATCGAGGCGCACCGCCCGCTCGTCCACGACGTGCGGTCCAACGCGCGGGCGGCGGCGTTTCGGGATCCCCGGTCATCCCCGCTCCGCGTGGAGGAGCTCGCGATCGTGCGGGTCGAGGTGTCGTTGCTCTCGCCGCTCTCGCCCTTGCCGTTCACGAGTGAAGAGGAGGCGAAGCGCGCGGCGAGGCCGGGTGTGGATGGCCTCGTGATCCGGGCGGGGCATCACCGCGGCACGTTCTTGCCGCAGGTCTGGGAGAAGCTCCCCAACGTGGAGGACTTCTTCGCCGAGCTCAAGATGAAGGCCGGGCTCTCGCCCTCGTATTGGTCGAGCGACGTCGCGATTGAGCGCTTCACCGTCGACAAATGGAGTGAGCCGTGAGCGAGCATTACCCCGCGCGGTACTTTCACCGCGCCGACGACGGGCGGGTTCAATGTGATCTGTGCCCGCGCGACTGCACGCTCAAAGACGGCCAGCGCGGGCTCTGCTTCGTGCGGAGGAACGAGGGAGGGGCCATGGTGCTCACCACCTATGGTCGCTCGTCGGGCTTCTGTGTGGATCCTATCGAGAAGAAGCCGCTCAACCAGTTTTATCCCGGGTCGAGCGTGCTCTCGTTCGGCACCGCGGGCTGCAACCTGGCCTGCAAGTTCTGCCAGAACTGGGACATCTCCAAGTCGCGTGAGATGGATACGTTGGCGGACGTGGCGAGCCCGCGGTCCATCGCCGAGACGGCGGAGCGGCTCGGGTGCACGAGCGTGGCCTTCACGTACAACGATCCTGTCATCTTCATCGAATATGCGATGGACGCGGCGGAGGAGTGCCGCGCGCGGGGCATCAAGACGGTGGCCGTGACGGCGGGGTACATGTACGAGGCGCCGCGCAAGGACTTTTATTCGGTCATCGACGCCGCCAACGTGGATCTCAAGGCCTTCACGGAGGAGTTCTATTGGGACCTCACGGCCTCGCGCCTCGGGCCCGTGCTCGACACGCTCCGTTATTTGGTCCACGAGACCAGCGTTTGGACCGAGATCACGACGCTGCTCATCCCCGGCAAGAACGACTCCGACCACGAGCTGCGCGACCTGAGCCGGTGGGTGTATAAGGTGCTCGGGCCCACGGTGCCGCTGCATTTCTCGGCGTTTCATCCCGATTACAAGATGAGGGACGTCCCGCGGACGCCCAAGGCCACCTTGGAGCGGGCGCGGCGCATCGCGATGAGCGAGGGGCTGTCGTATGTTTATACGGGCAACGTTCATGACGTCGACGGCGACACCACGCGTTGCCCTGGGTGCGGAGAGGCCGTGATCGTGCGGGATTGGTACGAGCTTTTGTCGTATCGGCTCGACGAGGCGGGGTGTTGCAAGGCGTGTGGGGTGAAGGTGGCGGGGAGGTACGCGGCCAAGCCTGGTAGCTTTGGCCGGCGGCGGGTGCCGGTGGTGATGGGGGGATGAGGAGGGGGGTGAACAGCCCGATGTTCATCGGACCCTCTTGCGTTCACGGCGCTCGCGAGCATGGTTGAGGAGGGTGATTATTTTCGACAGCCATCGTGCGAGGGGGTTCCCTTGGCGATGAATTTGCTTTAGGGTGCTGTTTGCCGGCGGGGGGCCGCGAGGGCTTTGTTGTTTTGGGAGACGGGCATGGCCATCAACGTTTTTATCTCGTATGCGCGCGGGGATGAGGGTCACCTCTATGCTCTCTACGATCATCTCGCCGGGCTAAGGCACGATAAATCGATCACCACGTGGAGCTCGCGGATGATCGGGCCGGACCTCGGCGACTTTCGCCGGGAGGTTGATCCGAGCTTGGAGACGTCGCAGATCGTCATCTTGCTCATCACCGCGCGCTACCTCGCCTCGCCGTGGTGTTACTCTGTCGAGGTCGCGCGGGCGTTCGAGATGCTCAGGGCCGGCCGTGTTTGGGTGGTTCCCGTCATCGTCGAGTCTTGTGATTGGAGGGGGACGGAGATCCAGGGGCTCACGAAGGCGCCTGATGGGGGCAAGCCGGTCACGACGTGGCCTGATCAGAATCGCGCGTGGATGAACGTGGCGTGTCAGGTCCGCGCCATTGTCGAGCAGAAGCTCGGGCGCCCTCTGTCGACGAGGCCGCCTGGGTCGTCAAAGCCTCCTTCGGATCAATACCACCAGGCGCCGCCTTCGGCCGAAGGGAGCTTGTATTGGGGGCAAGCGCACGAGCCGCTGAGGGCGACGATGCAGAGCTTCACCGGCGGTTATGTCGCGGAGGCGCGCGCGCCGAGCAATCCGACGATTCACTCGCGCGTTACGCTGCCTTCACCGGCGCCTTCTCCTCGAAAGGAGAGGGGGCCGTGGGGGTGGGTGCTCGGCGCTTGTGGGGCTTTTTTCTTTCTGTTGGCTGCCACGGTCACCGCGATAGTGTCCACCACCTATGAGCCGCCCAAGGAGGATCCCTCGTTGAAGATCCCGGGGATTGGGGGCGGGAGCGGCCCGCGCCGCGAGGAGGCAGCTTGTTGTGGAGGCGCGGATTGCGCGCCGGCGAGGCGCGACGTGCGGGGATCGTATTGCGAGAGGAACCCGAGCCAGTGCCAACAATGCCAATCGGGCAGGCGTCTTGTCGAGGGCGCGTGTCGCGAGCCGCTCTCGCCGGGCCGTGTGGTGAGGCTTCGTTTGTCGCACGTGGAGCAGAACGGCGCTCGGGTCTCGCCGGGCGAGGTGTGCATTCGGAGGGAGGGAGATCCCATGAGCGCGACCCACTGCGAGGTCACCGGCTCGGGAGGCTCGTTTGGCTCGCTCAGCGTGCCTGTGGGCGACCTCCTGGAGGGCGGGCGCGGCCTGCACGTCCAGGTGAAGAAGAGCGGTTTTGCCGTGGCCGAGCGGCGCAGCGCGGTGATCCAAGGCCGGGAGCTCGCGAGCACCTCCTTGTGCGTCGGCGTGATGCTCCGGGTGAACGACGCGAACGTCTTTGTGTTCTTGGACGATTGATACGTCCCTCACCCCCGGCCCCTCTCCCGTAAACGGGAGAGGGGAGTCGGAGGGATCATCTCTTCTCTCCCCCTCGCCCCGAAGGGGAGAGGGGGCTGGGGGTGAAGGCCGGGGGCGGTACGCGGCCAAGGCAGGGAGCTTTGGCCGGCGGCGGGTGCCGGTGGTGATGGGGGGGTGAGTCAAGGCTCGGAGGATTGCGCCAGGCGGAACCCGATGACGTCACTGCGGTAGACCGCGCGGTAGTCGCCGCGCTGTTCCGAACGCAAGCTGCTGGCTTCGCACCAATAGCTACCACCACGGACGCCCCGCGTGGGTGCGCGTTCGGAAGAAGAGGCTTGTTGTTGGGTCAACGCTTGATCAATACACCACTCCCAAACGTTCCCTGCCATATCCAAATGCCCGCCCGGCGCAGCGCCCAACGGATACATGCCTACCGGCGTTGGATGGCCGACATTACGGTTGAAATTCGCGCGCTCTTCGGTTGGTGCCTCGTTCCCCCACGGATAGGG
The DNA here is from genome assembly GCA_964437785.1 of uncultured Polyangiaceae bacterium. Taxonomy (GTDB): domain Bacteria; phylum Myxococcota_A; class Polyangia; order Polyangiales; family Polyangiaceae; genus CAYTJL01. The sequence goes on along the minus strand of CAYTJL010000044.1, from coordinate 37,329 downwards.
CCCCTCGGGATGGGTGGCTGCTGCCTCCCACTCCTTCTCGGTAGGCAGTCGCAGCGGCGGGTTTGCACGGAGTTTCTCTGTGCGCCACGCGCAATAGGCCATGGCTTCAAACCACGATACGCCCACCACGGGCCGGTTGGGCGCACGTTGTTGCCACTCCCACGACCAAGGCTCCTTCCATCCCTCTCCGACGTAGATCTTCCAGTCTTCACCATCGCCGTCGATGACCCAATACCGCTCGGTTTCATACCCGCCATCGGCAATGAACGCTGCATACTCTTGCACCGTGACCGGGTATTTGCCGAGCCGGAGCCCCTTCTTCCCCGACACGTCGAGCATCCGCTCGATATCCGGCGTTTGAAGCCTAAAGTCGCCGGCCTGGCCAAGCGCTTCGGCTGCGGCCAGCCGGTCGTCCCAAGGCACCTTGCGCGCGCCCTCCAGCGTGAAGATCGCTTGTACCCGCGATAACAGATCCTCATACGCGCGCCGGATCTTCTCGGGCCTCACGTACTCGTAGGCATCCAGCGGCGTGAGCAAGCGGTGCAAGAGGGCCGCCATTCGGGACTCTTCCGCGAGCGTTGGATGGTCACCCAAGAGCCCGAGCACCCGCTCCAAAAACTCGCCCACCGCCCGCTTGCTTCGCATACAAAGGCACGCAGGCAGCAAATCGATGGTCTCCCTCCACTGTGTGTCAAAGAGCTTGTCTTGGATGATGGCCCAAGCTTTGTCGCGCGAGGCGCCGAGCATCCCTTCGCTCAACGCATCCGCCGCGAGCAGCTCTTGAAACGTCAGGTGCCAAAAGCGAAACGCGCTCGGCCCATCCTGCTGAATCACGCCGCTCCCCGAGCACTCCCACCGCAGCCAATCCTCCACACGGCGCGCGCGCACAGCGCCTCTTCCAAGCTCGAAATCTTCCAACGCCTCTTCGACCCGGGCGTCGCGCGCGGCGTCAGCGAACGCCATCGACGTCTGTTTGCCGTCGGGGTGGAGCATCATGGCCAACGCGACGGCCGGGAGCCCATATTCGGCAAGCTCCTGCGAGTGCTCCTCGGCGCGTTGTTCTCGACGCGCCTCCAAGAGCCAATGGAACACAGCCTTGTACGCCGCTGCCCGCCCGCGCGGGAGCTGCCGGCGCTCGTTCCAGTGCACCACACAAAGGCACGTGAGCATGACCGGGTTTTGGGCCAGCTCCTCGATCTCGCGGCGCTCGACGATGGCCTTTTCAAGCTCGGCGCGATAGCCCTTCTCGACGCCGGGGACCGCCCCGACCCAGCGATCCAAAAACGCGCGGATCTGATCGCGCCCAAAGGGGCGAATCGAGGTCTTGACGAATCCTAAGTCCACGAGATGCTGCGTCGAAAAAGGCCGGCTCGTCAGCACGAAGCGCGCAGACGGCCATTGCTTCAACGCGCGTTTGAGCCAAAAGAACACATGGCTCCGCGCCGTGTCGTTCGTCACCTCGTCGAGCCCGTCCAGCACCACCGCCGCGCCGCCGCTCTCGAGCTCCTCACGGAGCAGCTCTTGAACGCTCGGGTCCGGTGTCGCTGCATGGAGCAAGAGATCTGCTTCGATTTGGCGGGTGCGGAGCGGCTGGACGACAAGCCCAAGCTCGCGCGCCTGGATAAGAATCGGAACCTCCCAAGGCTCGCTCGACGGCCAGTGAAGGTGCCGTTCCCGAGACGATGGCCCGCCCCGCGACGTGCGGCGGAGCCCGTCGCGCGCGAGCACGCTCGTGACCAGATTGGCAAACGTGGTCTTGCCAAAACCGGGCTGGCCTTCGATCAAGAGGTGGCGGTGCTCGTGCAAGAGCTCGGAGAGGAGGCTCTTGTCGGAACGCGCAAACCCCTCTTCCTCGTCGCGACGCGAATACACGGGCGTCCCGTAGAGCGGTGTCCAAAGCTGCTCGACGGCGCACGACAGGGCCTCCCTGCTCATGCCCGTTTGCGAGCGAAACCCCTGAAGCTCGATGTACCGCGTCCTCTGTACGAGATCGCGCAGATACCCATGGAACGGTGATGGCTGCGCGCCGGCGTTCTCCGCGCCGTGAAGGTGTCCAATCGCGCGCAGGACCACTTCTTTGATCTCGGCTTTAACCCCCGGTGCCTCGACCTCGCGCTCGAGCACCGCGAGCTCGTCGCGCGCGTCTTCGATTCGGCCCTCGTCCAACCAATCGTAGATCTTCTCGACGCGCCTTTTGATCTCACCCTGATCCAAGCTCTCCGGTCCCCGGCCATCGATCCATCCGAGCACCTCCGACGCGCTCGTCGCGATCTCCCGTGTTGGGGTCAGCGCGGCGCGCAGCCGGTCGGCGATGACCTCGTGAAACGCCTCTTCCTTGAGCCACACCGCCCAACCCGTGAGCTTGTCGTCGAGCACGAGGAGGCGATGGCGGAGCGCGCGCCACGTCGCTTCGCGCGCAGCGCCGAGCGGGGCCAGCCTCCACCCCTCCATCCCCCGGACCGCGAGGGCAGCGAGCCCAATCACCTCGTGAGCGTTCATGCCGTGGAGGAGGCTCTTCAGGATGCGGCGGTAAATCGCGTCTCGTTGCAGCGCCTCCGGCACCTTCTCGGCCTGTACGTCGATGAGCGCGTTGTACGCCTCGACCACCAAAATAGGGTTCAAGAGCGACCGCACCAACGGCTCGATGAGCAGCGCGCCGTCCGCCCGGAGCCCGAGCTCTGCGCCCATCTCGTCATAAAGCTCCTCGACGACGAGCGCGACGGCGCTGGTGAGCCAGCTCAAAGTCCCAAACGACTCGCCCTCCAACGTGTGCTCCGAGGTGATGGCCACGTGGCGAAACGCCGTGATCTCCGGCTCCGTGAGGATGTCTTCGAGCACGACCCCCTCTCGCCTCACCCGGATGACAACGAGGTGATCCCCTGAGTTGTGGCGGGCGCGAACGTTCTGCAAGAGCGCGCGATCGGCTGGGACAAGGCTCCTGTGCCAATCGATCTCGATGCGAGGCAACGTGTCGTCGGCGAGGACCTGTTGATAAAAGGCGAGGATGGACTCCCTGTCGCCTTCAGGGATCCACGAGGGGAGGAGGAGCGGCTCGTCGCTCTCCGGCGAGAATCGGAGCTTCCCTCCTCCGGGGGCGCGCAAGCCGAGCAGGTGAAGCGCGCGCATGAGGCCTCGTCAAATCCTCGCGCGGACGCTCGGGCGCAGGAGATCCAGCGTGGGCTCGATACGAAACCCGGAGGAAGGATCATAACGATACCGGGGGAGCAGCGCCCTGAGCCGCTCCAGGAGATCGATCTCTTGTTCGGTGAGCTTGTCCGCGGGGGGCGAAGGATCGAGGGCCGCACAACCACGCAGCAGATCCGCTCTTTGGAGGACTTGATCGGGGCGCCCCCCATCACATCGATCGACGATCTCGACGAGCCGTCGCACGAGCGCCGGGTCAGCACCCTTGACGGGAGAGGCCCTGAGCGCCACGCGCTCGAGCGTCTCCAACGTGGCCCAACCCGCGGGGAGAGGCCATTCGACCATGCGCAGGAGCGCGTGGAGCCAGCGGAGGAACACGAGCGGATTGCCCGTGCACGCCGCGAGGCGGTGGGCAGCTGACCAGTCCGTCGTCGCGGGGAGCTGCCCCCGGACGACCTCGTTTGCAGCGTTGAGCCTCCTCTCGACCATCTCGAACAAGATAGGAGGAGAGAGGGGCGGGAGGTCGAGCTCGTCCAACGCCTCACGAACGACATCGTCGATGAGCGCGTCCGTGCGGAAATGGACCAGCGAGAGGCACGGACGCAGATCAAGGACCTTGCGAAAGAGCGACGCGATGTCCTCCTCCCGCCCGCGGATCGCCACTTGATCGAGGTCGTCGAAGAACACGACGATCATCCAACGCGAGTCCGGCTCGGCCAGGCGCTCCAACGTGGCCGTGATCGCCGCGTGGAGCAGCTCATCGGTGATGGCGAGCGTGGTTTGCAGGGTTTGGCCGAGGCTCCTCGACTCCTCCCAAACAAACTTCGATTGAAGCTTGAGGAGGAGATCCGCGCCCACGCTCGCGTCGGCACCATATCTACGAGCGATGGATTCCGTCTGGGCGCGCGAGATCTGATTGGCAGAGGAGAGGAGCGCGAGCTGATCGAGCCACTTCAGGATCTCTCGCCGTTTGCCCCTCTCCGCGTGAGGCCGGATGGCGTCGGACAGGTGTTGAGCCAGCCTGTTGAGGAAAGGGCGATACCCGAGGCCCCGGCTATCGACGATGACACAAACCACCTGATCCGGGTGCATCGCCTCGAAGCGGCGGAGCGCAGCCTTCGTGAAGATGGATTTGCCCACTCCGCGAGCCCCGGAGATCAAGAAGTGACCCTCACGGATCTGCGCCGCGCGCTGCTCTTCGAGCCACCCGACGAGGTCGTCGAGCTCTGCGCCGCGGTCCACGAGGAGCGCTGGATCGGTGCTCACCGGGACCAACCAGGCCGCATTTACGCGCGCCGACACGGTTCACCTCTGCAAACGAGTCGCGCCATCACGGCCGCATCCTACCCAGCTCTCTGCTGAAAGCACCCCCCCAAAGCCGCCCGCCGCACCGCAGCAAAAACCGCTTCTTTTGCCGGCTTGCGCAATTTTAGCGCCCGCTTCCTGACGAAAAGATGACACTCCCTGAAAGGACCCCTGACGAACGGCCCTGATGATGGTCGCGATCTTATGAGCGCGATCCCAGCCCCTCCGGTCCTCGCCAAGAAAGGCCGCTCGTTCGGCCAGATCTTCAACTTCCTCGGCATCGTGTGGATCCACATCGGGGCCGCCATCGCCATCTGGCGCGGCCCGACGTGGAAGCTCTTCGGCCTCGCGGTGCTCCTCTACTACGTGCGGATGTTCGCCATCACGGCGGGCTACCACCGCTACTTCTCGCACCGCGCCTACCGCACGAGCCGCGTCGGCCAGTTCCTCATCGCGCTGCTCGGCATCACCGCCACGCAGAAGGGCCCGCTCTGGTGGGCGAGCATCCATCGCAAGCACCACAAGTACTCGGACAGCGAGCACGACACGCACAGCCCGATGCGCCGCGGCTTCTGGTACTCGCACATGGGCTGGTGGATGGGCCGCGATCACGAGGAGACCGAGTGGCAGCGCATCCCCGATCTCACCAAGTACCCCGAGCTCGTCTGGATCGACAAGTACGCGGTCATCGGCCCGCTCGCGATGATCGGTACGACGCTCGCCTTCGGCTTCGACGTGTTCCTCTGGGGCTTCGTCGTGTCGACGTGCCTCCTCATGCACGGCACGTTCACCATCAACTCGCTCTCGCACGTGTTCGGCTCGCGCCGCTACGCCACCACCGACACGAGCCGCAACAACTGGCTGCTCGCGCTCGTGACCATGGGCGAGGGCTGGCACAATAACCACCACCACTACCAAGCGAGCGCGCGCCAAGGCTTCTACTGGTGGGAGATCGACGCGAGCTACATCATCCTGAAGATCCTCTCCAAGGTCGGCTTCGTGTGGGATCTCCGCCCCGTCCCCGCGAACGTGCTCAAGAAAGATTTGCTCGCCGAGGTCGGCGAGCGTTGCCCGCTGCTCATCAAAGACAAGGCCGATCGCGAGCCTGTGTCGTCGAAGCCGCCCGCGCTCGACGTCGCGCGCGACTCCGCGTTCGCCGGCCGCTAAAAGACGAGCGCGCTCGCGGCGCGCGTGGCAAAACCACCGCTCCTTGAGCCCTCACCGCCCCCTCCTCCTCGCGCTCTTCGCCGCGCTCTCCCTCGCGTGCGAAAAACCAAGCTCGCACTTCTTCTCGGGCTACCCCTACGACCCCGTCAAAGACTGCATCGGCGCCGCGGCCGTGATCGACATCCTCGACGGGCCGGACAAGACCTGCAACGAGGTCCGCTGTTGGGTGTCGCCCGAGGGCTCGATCTGGATCACCGATCAAGCGTGCGAAGGGCCCCCCGACTTCCAAGATCACACGAGCACCGGCGGCCCGTGCGAGCCCGCGCTCGACGCGTACTTCTTGGAGCACCGTTGTCCCAACGTGGAACCCCCCAAAGACGCGGGATCGTAAAAGTTTGAGGATCGAGGGCTGCCCGCGTTCTGATATCGTGCCGCCGTCCCGACATGCCCCCCGCGCGCGTCTTGGTCGTCGATGACAGCCCCACCATCTTGAAGGTGGTGAGCGCCATCCTCGCGCGCCACGGCTACGAGCCGGTGACCGCGCGCGACGGGATCTTGGGCATCGAAGCGATCAAGCGCGAACCCAAGCTCGATCTCGTGCTGCTCGACTTCGTGATGCCGCGCATGAACGGCTACCAGTTCTGCCGCGAGCTCCGATCGAACCCCGCGCACCGCACGCTGCCCGTCGTCTTGATGAGCGCGAAGGGCGACAAGATCCGCGGCCAGTTCGTGCAGCAGACGGGCGCCGTCGACGCGATCACCAAGCCCTTCGACGCGCGCGCGCTCGTCGCCGTGATCGAGGGCGCGCTCGCGAAGACCGCCGAGGGCCGCGCGCGCCCTGTCCCCGAGGGCGCGAAGATGCCCGACGAGGACACCATCGCCGACTCGATCCGACCGAGCTCGATGATGAAGCCTCGGGTCAAGTCGGCGATCGAGGTCGCGCAGATCATCGCGAGCGCGGTCACGCCCACGGTGCTCGCGCTGCCGCCCGCCGAGCGCGGGCTCGAGGCGTCGCTCACGATGGCCGTCGCGCGCGCCGTGACGCCCGAGGTGGTCGACAACCTCGCGGTCACCCTCCGCGAGCTCGAGACCGACAACGGCAAAGAGCTGATGGGCGGCGATCTCGCGGCGATCCCGCTCGCCGAGATCCTCCAGGTGCTCCAGCTCCAGAGGCAGACCGGCGTGCTCAAGATCTCGAACGCGCGATCGTCGGTCGTGATCTCGATCCGGCAAGGGCTCGTCGACTTCGTGCAAGCGCGCGGCGCCGCCGATGAATTCAAGCTCGGCAGGTACTTCGTGGAGCGCGGCTTGATCGCGCGCGAAGATCTCGATCGCCTGATCCAAGAGAGCTCCGGCGCGGGCAAGCTCCTCGGCGACGTGCTCCTCGACGCGGGCAAGGTGAGCCGCGAAGATCTCAACGAGGCGCTCGCCAGGCAGTCGAGCGAGCTCATCTACGAGGTGCTGCGCTGGCCGTACGGCCGCTTCTCGCTCACGCGCGAGCCGTTCCGGCCCGAGGCCGAAGCGGCGAAGCTCGGCCTCGGCATCGCGGGGCTCGTGCTCGAAGGCTTCCGCCGCGTCGACGAGTGGCGCCTCATGGAGGGCACGATCAACTTCGATCAGATCGTGTACGTCGATCCCGCCGCGCTCGACGCCGTCGAGGCCGACAAGCTCACGCGCACCGACAAGCTCGTGCTCGAAACGATCAACGGGCAGCGCACCGTCAACGAGATCATCAAGGAGAGCGCGGTCAGCTCCTTCGACGCGATCAAGGCGATTTACCAGTTCTTGCAGTCGCGCGTCGTCCGGGCGCGATCCGCGTAGCGCCATGACGTCGGGCGCGTCGGGAGAGCACGGCGAACGGAGCGAGCGAGGGGGCGTGCTGCTCAACCACGGCGACGCCGACGGCGAGCGGCGCCTCGCGTTCATCCCCGCGGAGGTCGCGCTGCGCCTCTCGACGCTGAGCGCGCTCACCGAGGTGCCCGGCACGAAGCCGCCCGCGATCGGGATCGCGCTCGCGGACGGCGCGCTCGTGACCGTGCTCGGCGTCGGCGACGCCGGACCGCCCTCGCACCGACAAGGGGATTGGCCCTTGCCGGGCGCGAAACAAGCCGTGATCTGTCGTCTCGGCGGCGTCGAGATCGCAATCGTCGGAGGGACCGTGATCGCGACCGGCCTCTTCGAAGCGGCGCCGAACGGCGTCCGCTACCGCGGCGAGCTGGCGACCACGCTCGACGTCCGCGCGCTCTACGCAGAGGCCGAGGCGGCGCTCTGGTCCACGCGCGCGGCGTACGCGCGCGCGCGGGTGTCTGAGCCGCCCTCGCTGCGCGCGCCGATCGACGTGGGTCGCGACTCCGCATCCGCGGGTCGCTCGATCTCGCGGGAAGAGCCCGCGATCGAGGAGCGCCGCCCGACCCTTCTCCCAGGCCCGCCGAACGATGCAGGAGGTGACGGATGAGCGCTCCACGCAGGCGCAGGTGGATGGACATGATCCGACGAACCGCGGACGTGCTGGGCGAGCCCTACGCGCGCCGCGGATCGTCGCTCGACGACGCTTCGCTGTGGGCCGCGCACGAGCGCGCGGCCAAGTCGATCGAAGCGTCACGCGCGCACGCCGAGCGCGTCGCGGCGTCGGTCGCGAGGCAACGCGCGCTCCTCGACGGCACGGCCGCGCGCGCGAACCTCGTCGCCGCGCGCGCGGAGGGCCTCGCGCCGGCCGCGGCGAGGATCAACGAGTCGTTCGAACGCCTCGGCGTCGTCGCGCTCAACGCGGGCCTCGAAGGCGCGCGCGCGGCGGAGCCCCACGGGCGCGCGCTCCTCCTGCTCTCGGAGGAGATCCGCGCGAACGTCGGGCGAGGATCGGACGCCGCCGATCAGATCCAGCGCGTCGTCGACGACCTCGCGTCGGAGTCGGCCGAGGTGAGGCGTCACATCGAGCGCACGCGCGACGAGGGCAACGAGATCGGGCAAGGCGCGGCGCAGCTCCAAGCCGCGGCCGGCGAGGCGACGGGCGCGCTCGACGATCTCGCGGAGCGGCTTCGCAAAGCGACGGGGATCGATCCCGAGATGGCGAAGGTCGCCGCGCTCGCGGGCGATCACGCGCGCGGGCTCCTCTCCGCGCTCACGACGCTCTCGACGGCGGCCGAGGCCGCGCCCCTCGTCTCTGCGCTCCGCCCGGTGATCGCGCCGCTCTCGCGGCTGCTCGGCGAGATGGACGCGCACGCGAACGAGCGCGGCGAAGGGCCGGAGGACGGGAGCGGATCATGAGCGCCGGCGGAGGCGATCCCGAGCTCGGTCGCCTCCTGCTCGCTGAGCTCGTGAGGCACGCGTCCGCGCTCTCCGCGGGCACGCCGCCGTTCGAGCAGAAGCGCGCGGTCCACGCGCTCAAAGGCTCCGCCGGCCTCGCGGGAGAGCGCGCGCTCTCCGAGGCGCTCGCGCGGATCGAGCGGCGTTTTTCGGCCGGATCCGACGACGCAGCGGAGGCCGCGCGCGCGCTCGTCGAAGGGGCGATCGCCGCGCTCCAGCGAGGCGAGCCGGTCGCGCTCGAGGTGTGGCCCGCTCCGCCGCGCGATCTCGTCGTGACGAGCGTCGATCCGACGCTCTTCCCCAACTACACCGACGAGATGCTCGATCGCATCGAGCGGATCGATCGCGCCGTCGCGTCGGGCGAGAGCGACGCGGCCGCGGTGCAGGCGGCCTTCCGCGAGGTGCACGCCATCAAGGGAGCCGCGCTCGCGTCGGGCGACGAGGTCACCGCGTGGTTCGCGCACGGGCTCGAAGAGGTGCTGCGAGGCGCGTCGCGCGACGCCGAGCAAGCCTCGCGCGCGCTCGCCGATTTGAGCCGATGGCGGAGCGTCCTCGCGGAGATGCTCGTCGCGCCCGAGCGCGCGCTCGACACGCTCCGCATCCTCACCGGCACCGCCGCGCCGTCGCGCAGCTCCGCGCCGCCCAAAGGCCGGCGGAGCGACACGTCGGTGGATCTGCAGGATTTCGATGAGCCTCGGCCTTCGATCGCCGACGACAACACGTTGCGCGTCCCCGTCGTCACGCTCGATCGGCTCTTCGAGCGGCTTCGCTTGCTCGGTCAAGCGCGCGCCGAGGTCGCCGCGTGCGCGGGGGTCTCGTCCGAGACCGCGAGCGAAGCGCGCGCGCTGCGGCTCCTGCTCGCCGAAGCGCTGCGGCTCATCGGTCCGCCCCGGCCGTGGGGCGCGCCCGCGGCGGCGATCGAGCGCGTGGAGAGGGCCGCCGCGGCGCTCGGTGATCTCGCCGAGCTGCTCGAACGGCAGAGCACCGATCTCAAAGAGACCGCGGATCACGTGCGCTTCGAATCCACCGCCGCGCACGGCGAGCTCGCGTCGATCCGCACCACGTCGGTCGCGCGGCTCTTCGGCCGCATCGGCGCGATCGTGAGCGCGGAGGCGAGGCGCGTGGGCAGCGAGGTGCACCTCGTGTTCGAAGGCGAGGAGACGCCGATCGATCGGCGCATCGCGGATCTGCTCATCGATCCTGTGCTCCAGCTCGCGCGCAACGCGATCGCGCACGGCATCGAGCCCTCGGTCGAGCGCATCGCGCGCGGGAAATCGCGCTTCGGCACGCTCCGCTTGGTCGCCGCGGCGCGCAGCGGCGGGCTCCGCATCGTGGTCGAGGACGACGGCGCGGGCGTCGACGTCGCCGACGTGCGAAGGCGCGCGATCGCGCGCGGCATGATCACGCCCGAGGTCGCGCGCGCGGCGGACACCGCGACGCTGCTGTCGCTCCTCTTCGTGCCCGGCTTCTCCACGCGCGACGGCGCCGATCTCCTCGCGGGCCGCGGCGTGGGGCTCGATCTCGCGCTCGAGGTCGTGCACCGCATGGGCGGCACGATCCGCCTCGCGAGCCAGCCGGGTCGCGGCCTCGCGGCGACGCTCGACATCCCCTCCGAGCCGGGGCTGATGAAGGTGATCCGCGTCGACGTCGACGACTCGGCGTTCGTGATCCCCGCGCATCGCGTGAGGCGGATCGTGAGCGGTCGCGATCCCGAGGCGCAGCGATCCATGTCCCTCCTGCTCTGCGTGCACGCGCCGCTCGTCGTGCGCGAGAGCGTCCCTTCACGCAGGAGCCAATTCCCCTTGGCGATCGAGCTCGAGACGGGACAGCGCGGCCCGGGCCCCATCTTCGGCGTCGATCGCGTGGGCACTGTCGAGGAGACCGCGATCCGCTCCATCTCCCCGTTGATCGCGCTCGCGGGTCCGTACACCGGAGCCATCGTGCGAGGTGCTGAGCTCCTCTTGTGTCTCGATGCCCATGCGTTGATCGAGCTCGCGGGTGCGCGGGACGTGCTCTAGCCGCTTCCGATCTCGACGTGGGTCAGCGAGTGTGACAAGAGGTGCGCGCGGATGGCAAAGGCGTCTCTCTCCCGGCGAATCGCGCTCGCCGCCGTGCTCGGCGCGGCGCTCGGCGTGACGGGGCTCGCCGCCTTTGCCGACGCGCCCAAGGCGCCGAAAGCGGGGCACTCACCCGATCCGCCGCCGCAGCCGAGCCGCGCGTGGTGGGTCTTCGAGATGACCTCCAAAGACGGCAAGGTCTCCATCGACAAGGCGCGCGCGATCACGCTCGACAAGCCCGCGGCCACGCCGCGCGTGTTCGGGCGCTTCGCGATCGAGCTCTACGTCGGCAAGGAGCTGCTCGATCGCGTGCGCTTCGACGTGCCGCTCATGGGCGCGGAGCCGCCGCAGCAGAGCCGCAAGGTCCATTTGCCGAGGCCGAGCTTCGAGCGCGGCGTGTCGGTCAAGCTCACCGCGCGTATGGCCGAGAGCCCGCGCGCCGCGTACATGTTGCTCGTCGATCGCGAGAGCGGGGACGCGCAGCGCTTCGAGTGGCCGCCCGACAAAAGCGGTCAGGTCGTCCCTTGGCGTCAAGGCTTGGTGGTCGACGGCGGCGCGTGGGACGGCGCGGCGATGATCAAGATCGCGTCGGACGGTGGTTTGGAGGGTGGTTTGGACGGCGGCGCTGACGCGGCGCCCAAAGACGCAGGCAAACCGCTCCTCGACGCGGCCGCCGACGCGCGCTGATCCTTCTTCGGCCCCTTCAACGAAGGTTGATGTGGAAGGCGAGCCCGAGCCCGACGTACACGTCGTGTTGCGGTGGGGTGACGGCCGAGGCCGGGAAATAGCGATAATCCGCGTCGAGCGCGACCGTGAGGGGCTGATCGTTGATGGCGACGAGCCCCCGCTCCGCGTGGAGCTGAGACGAGGCGGCGAAGCGAAACACCTTCTCGCTCGTGAAGCAGGGCGCGGCCTCGGCGCGCGTGTCGATGGCGGTGAGGCCGTCATCGCTCTGCCACCTTAGCCGGAGCGTCCCCATCGTGAGCGGCGCGACGCGGTGAATCACGACAGGGGAGGAGAGGAGCGGTGACCCGATGACGTCGATGTCGTATCGCGCGCCGAGGCCGAATTCGAATGACTGGCCCGCTCGCCCGCTCCGCCATGGATCCAGCATGAACGCGGCCCGCGCGACGCCGACGCGCACGGCGGACAGGCTCCCTCCGGCCCTCGCCTCGGGCCGATACGAAGGTACGTACACCGTCCCTGCCTCCGCCATGAGGCCGACGTCGAACGGGAAAGGCACGCTCACCGGAGGCGACGTGGGCAACACCAAGCTCGGCAGCTCGTCGTGCCGATGGAACGAGGCTTGGTAGAGCGTCGCCGCGAGCGCGGGCACGCCCGCGACGCGGCGCGAGGTCGGCCGCAGATGGCCCCAAAGCACCTTGTGATCCACTTGCCACGTCACCTGATCCTGCCCTCTCCCCTTGGCCTTTCGCGATCGATATCCGATCCCGAAGCTCACGTAAGGAGCAGGCTCGACCGCGCCGCGATCGCCGCGCCCGATCGCCGCGCCCGCGCCCAGCGAGATCCGGCTCGCTGGATCGAAGCGCACGCGAAAGGGCCTTCCGTCGGGGCGAAGCGCGGCGACCGGCGCCTTCTTCGGAGCGTCGGTGTCGGCGCGCGCGCCTGCGGCGGCGAGCATCGCGGCGAGCACGACGATTGAGGCGAGGAGGGCAGGGGCTCGGCTCACGGGTCCTCGAGCTCCGGGAGGGGCTCGCGGGACGGCGCCGGCGCCCACAGCGAGAAGCGGAGCCCGACGCCCAAACGCCCCTCCACCGCGCGCGCGTTGGAGAGCGGATCTTCGAACATCCTGCCTTGGGCGGTGACCCGCGCCGAGATGGGTTGATCGTTGAGCGCGATCAAAATGGCCTCGTACGCGAGGAGGCCGTTGAGCCTGTTCTTGGACACACGCCCGCTCTCCGAGAAGAACGTGGGCCGTTGATAGCTGAGGTCGGCCGTGATGGTGTGTTGCCCGCGCGGGTCCGCGAACATGCGCCATTTGATGGCGCTCGTGAAGCCGACGTACATCCTGCCTCCGCTGAAGCCCTCTTTGACCTCGGCTTGGCTCCCCCAATAACGGCCTACGTCGCTCCCCACCTCCAACCGGAGATGGCTCGCGAGATCGGGCGATTGCCAAGGGTTCCACGCCGCGTGGACCTCGGCGAATTCCACGTCGAGCGCGCCCTCCGTGGACGGCATCCGGTGGTTCACCTGCAAGGTGCGGAAGCCCCACCCGAACGGCAGAGGCACTCCATAGACGCGCGGCGTGCCGACGAACGTGCTGAGCCAAAACGCAGGTCGTTGGTGGGAGTGCTGATAATCATACGAGAAGACGAGGCCGTTCCATTCGAAGTCTCGAAAGGCGATGTCCCCTTCGAGCACGCGCATGTCGTGCCGCGAGCGGCCTTTGTGGGAGAGCGCGCTCGCCTGAAACCCGATCTCGACGAAGCCGCGACCGGCGGGGAAGCCGCTCGGCGGCGCCGCGAGCCCCGGGGCCCGGCGAACGAACGTGGGGGCATATCCGCCGCCGAAATACACCCGGTTCAACATGTCGAACGCGACCTGAAACGCGCGCCCGTTCTTGTCCCGCTCATACCCGGGCGGCGCCTCGGCGATGGCCTCAATCAACGTGGCTCCGCGGAGCAGGGTGCTCGGCTCGATGCCATACGCGCAGACGGCGGTGCGGTTGAGATCACCCCCCGTCTTCATCCGATTGGGGGCGACCAAGCAGGTGCGCTTACCGTCTTTTTCTTCGCACTGCGCCCGGACGGTCTCGCCATCTGCGCGCTGGATACACCGGATCGGCTTGTCCCATTGGAGCTTGGGGACAGCCTTGTTGGGCTCGTCCGCGCGGGCGAGCGATGGAATGAGGAGAGGCGTGATGATCGCGAGCGCGCACACGTGATCGCCGCGAATCCCTCGTTGGGTGAGGAAGCGCAAAAGGACCTCCTTTGAGCGCATCCCCCCGGAGCGCTCTCGGTTTTTATTCTGAAACTATAGAATATTCAGCACGAACAGTGCCCAGCCAAAAGGCGACGAGGTCCCGTCATTCCCTGAGCTTTCTCGCAAGGCCGCAGGTGGCCCACATCGTCGCCGCGAAAGGCGCCGGCGCGGGCGCTGCGGGCTCGCATTCGCGCCGCGAAGCGGAGGTGTCAGGTCACCACTCGGAGCGCTGCACGACGGGGAGCTGGAGCGCGCGCTCGCGATCGAGATCGAGCGAGCCCAAGTGAATAGCGAGCGGGGACTGCACCCACTTGAAGATCGACTGCGTGAAGAGCCGCGCGAACTTCTTGGACCACGCGGCGAGCGCCTCGGCGCTGCGCTCGGGGAACAGGCTCGCGAGCGCCTCGGCGACCTCGCTCGGCGAGAGCTTCTCGCTCGCGTAGAGGTAGAGGCACGCATCGAGCACCTCGAACGGCATCAGCTCGGCTTCGCCCGATTGGTTCTCGGCGAGCTCGGGGCCCGCGGTGGTGGTGAGCGTGAGGCGGATGCCCTCGTGACCGAAGCGCTGGTAGAGCCTGTCGAGCAGCGCGATGACCACGGTCTTGGGGAGGTTCGCGATCACGCTGAAGCACCCTTCGAGATCGCCGCCCACCGTGGTGTAGCCGAGCGCCTTCTCGCTCATGTTGCCGGTTTGCAGGAAGAGCGCGCGGCTCGTGTTGGACCAGTTCCACATCCTCGTGCCGCGGATGCGCGCCTGCACGTTCTGCTTGGTGATCTCGGTGGGCGCGGGCCCGCCCTCGCCGAGCATGGTCTTCGTCGCGTCGAGCTCGCGGTTGAACGCCTCCTCGATGGGCACGATCATGAACGACGCGCCGAGGTCGCTCGCGATGCGCTCGGCCGCGTCGCGCGTGCCGTCGGACGAGAAGCGCGTCGGCATGTAGAAGGCATAGAGAAGATCCTTCATTTTGGCCTTGAGCGCGTCGCGATCGATCGAAGGGTGAAGCAGCTCGATCGCGCGGTGCGCGATGAGCAGCGTGAGCAGCGAGTCGCGCCCGCCCGAGAGCGCGAGGCCGATGCTCGTGAACGCGCCCGTCTTGCGGAAGTAATCGGCGACGGCGAGCGCGGTCGCCTCGTAGACGTCGTCGAGCAGCTCTTCGCGCGCGGATCGATCCGGCGCGGCGGCGCTCGGCAAGAAGAAGCTCGTGCCCTTGGGCGGCGCAGGGAAGCGGAGCCGCGATCGATCCGCGCCCGCTTCGGCGACGCGGTGGCACGGGACCACGCCGTGCCCCTCGCGGAAGGTCTCGAGGTCGCTGCGCCACGTGGTCGCCTCGCGGCGGCAGCGCGTGGTGCGATCGAGATCGACGACGACCGCGGCCCAGCCCTCGCGGAAGCGCGTCGCGTCGAGCAGCGGCCTGCCGTTCTGGTTGACGTAGCCGCCGCCGTCGAAGACGAGCCCGTCGTTGCCGCCGACCAAGTTCGCGTACGCGACCGTGCACTGGTTGTCCGCGGCGCGCGTCGCGATCATCTCGCGGCGCGTGCCCGTCACGCCCGCGCGGTACGGCGACGCGGAGAGGTTACAGACGATCTCGGCGCCCGAATAACAGCGCCTCCGCATCGGGCCGTCGGGCGACCAGATGTCCTCGCAGACCTCGATCGCGATCGTCCCAAAATCGAAGGCGAAGACGCGATCGCCGAGGGGCGCGCCCCCCGCGTCGAGGTCGAGGTACGGCGCGCCGCGCGAGAAGGTGCGCGCCTCGTAGAAGACGTTGTACGTGGGGAGCTTCTCTTTGGGGACGAACGCGATCACGCGGCCGCGGTGCACGAGCGCGCCGCAGTTGAAGAGGTCGCCGCCGATGCCGATGGTCACGCCGACGACGAACGCGGTGCCGAGCCCCGCGGTCTCGGACGCGAAGCGATCGAGCTCGGCGCGCTGGGCGGCGACGAACGCGCGCCACTGCACGAGATCCTCCATCGCGTAACCGCCGACGACCTGCTCGGGGAACACCGCGACCGTCGTGTCCTCGGCGGCCATCTCGCGGGCCATCTTCACGCAGCGGTCCACGTTGCTCCGCACCGCGCCGACGGTCGCGTTCACGGAGGCGATGCCGATCTTCACGAGCCTCATAGCGCGCGCGAGCCTAATCGAACCGCGCGAGCGGGGCCATGTCGATGAGACATCGACGCTGCGCGCGGAGCCTACTATGCGTCGCGCGCGATGCAGCACGAACGATCTTTCAACGTCTCTCCACGCAGGAGGTCGCGCCTGCTCCTTCACCGGCGCGACTCGATCGGCAGCGCGTACCACGTGCTCACGTTCGACGCGCCCGAGCCCATCACCGCGCTGCCCGGTCAGTTCGCGATGATCCGATCCGAGACGTGGGGCGACGCCCCGCTGTTGCCTCGGCCGATGAGCCTGCTCACCGCGGGCGATCGCCCGTCGATCTTGATCAAGGTCGTCGGCGAGGGGACGCTCCGCATGGCGCACGCGTCGAGCGGCGAGGCGTTCGATCTGCTCGCGCCGCTCGGCGTGCCGTTCGCGCCCGTGCCCGAAGGCGCGCGCGCCGTGCTCGTCGCGGGCGGCGTGGGCGTCGCGCCGCTCGTCTACTTCGCGCGCGAGATCGCGGCGCACCACGCAGGCCGATCGATCGCGCTCTACGGCGGCAGGACCGCGGCGGATCTCCCGCTCGACGCGGAGCTCGCGGCCGTCGCCGACCTTCGCGTCGCGACCGAGGACGGATCGCGCGGCGTCAAAGGCCGCGTGACCGCGCTGCTCGGCGAGGCGCTCGACGAGCTCGAAAGAGCCGGACAAACGGCGGTGATCTACACGTGCGGCCCACACGCGATGATGGCCGCTGTCGCGCGCATCGCGAAGGAGCGCGGCGTCCGGTGCGAGGTCTCGCTCGAAGCGCCGATGGCGTGCGGCTACGGCGTGTGCCTCGGCTGCCCGGTGCCGCGCGCGGGCGGCGGGTTCCTCTACGCGTGCACCGACGGCCCGTGCGTGAGCGCGACCGCGATCCAATGGGAGGCGCACCGATGAGCGCGATCAAGCGACCCGCGGACGCGGAGTCGCGACCCACGTCGATCGATCTCTCGGTGCAGATCGGCGGCGTCACGCTCAAGAACCCGATCTGTACAGCGTCCGGTACATTTGGCTACGGCCTCGAATACGACGATTTCTTCGACGTGGCCGAGCTCGGCGGCATCTGCACCAAGGGCCTCTCGCTGCTCCCGCGCGCGGGCAACCCGCCCGATCGCATCTGCGAGACCGCGGCCGGCATGCTCAACGCGATCGGCCTCGCGAACGTGGGCGTCGAGGCCTTCTGCAAGGACAAGCTCCCGATCCTGCGGCGGCGCGGCGTCACGGTCATCCCCAACATCTTCGCGACCACCGTCCCGGACTTCGTCGCGCTCGCGGTGCGCCTCGATCGCGAGGAGGGCATCACCGCGATCGAGCTCAACGTGTCGTGCCCCAACGTCGACAAAGGCGGCCTCGAATTCGGCTGCGATCCCGTCGCTGCGGCGCGCGTCACCGAGGCCGTGCGCGCCGCGACCAAGCTCCCCATCTGGGTGAAGATGTCGCCCGAGGCAGGCGATTTGAAGGCCGTCGGGCGCGCGTGCGAGGCCGCGGGCGCCGACGCGCTCACCGCCATCAACACCATCCGCGGGCTCTCGATCGACCCGCGCACGCGGCGGCCGAGGCTCGCGAACAAGACCGGCGGGCTCTCGGGCCCCGCGCTCAAGCCCATCGCGCTCCGCATGGTGTGGGAGCTGTCGCGCGCGGTGTCGATCCCCGTGATCGGCATCGGCGGCATCGCCGACACGCTCGACGCGATCGAGTTCTTGCTCGCGGGCGCGCGCGCGGTCCAGGTCGGCACCGCGAGCTTCGCGGATCCGCTCGCCTCCAAGAAGATTGTGGATGGGCTGCGCGCCTATTGCGCGCGCGAGGGCGTGCGCCCGAGCGATCTCTCGGGCGCGATGATCACGTGACCTACTGACCCCGCATCGCGGCTTCCATCTGCCAGCGCGGGATCGAGCCGTTCACGTCGATCGAGTAGTCGTCCTTCTCGATCTGGAACGTGCGCGTCGCGGTCACGTCCGCGCGGCCCGCGAAGCGGTACGGGATCGCGGGCGAGAAGTACCACTCTTGCAAGAGGCCGAGCGCGAGCTGGATCGGGATGCTGACGGGCACGCGCACTTGGCCCACGCGATCGGACGCGATCCAAAGGCCGGGATCCGCGGCGCGGAAATCGATCGGCACCGAGTACTTGTTCGCGAGCACCACGGTGCCCTTCACGGCGCGCACCGCGACGTCGTACGCGTTGGGGTTGGTCACGTCGACGACGACGGTGAGCACGACGCTCGGAGGCAGGCCGATGCGCGCGCCGGAGATCTCTGCGTGGTTGAACCTCATCAGAGGATCGCGCACGCAGCCGGAGGCGGCGAGCATGACGAGCGGGAGCGCGAGCGCGCGGACGAGGATCGCGGGGAGGCGGGACGTCGAGGCAGGCATGGGGTGGCGCTAGCCTAGCCCGTCAATGCGGACCTCGTCACGCCCGGGCAAGAAAGCGCCCGTCACCGGATCGATCGCCAGGATCATCTCGATGGCGTCCTCTTCGTTGTCCGAATAATACTTTGGCCGGACCCCCATGGCCGTGAAGCCGAGCGTCCGATAGAGCTTGATCGCAGCACGATTCGAGCGCCGGACCTCCAAGAGCACGATGCGGATGTGGTGCTCGGCCGAGTAGCGCATGGCCTCCAGCATGAGGGCGCGACCGATGCCTCTACGGCGCATCGCGATCGTGGTCGCCACGTTCAAGACGTGAAGCTCGTCCGCGACGTGCCACGCCACGAGGAACCCGACCGGGGGCGCCTCGGGGTCGAGCTTCGCGGACCAGAGCCTCGCCCACGGGCGCATGATCTCTTCGTCGATCGAGAAGCCGATGTTCGAGAAGCACTCGGCGACGATCGCTTCGACGGCCGAAAAGTCGGCGGTCTGCTCGGGGGCGAGGCGCGCGACGACGATCGACGACTCCGCCTCTCTAGGCGCTTCACGCTTGCGCATCACGTCACTTGGTGGCCTCCGTCGGGCACCCCGAGACGACCTGCACGCTCTTCACTTTGCCGGTCTTGAGCTTGTCGCACGCGGCTCCGTGCAGCGTGATGGTGCTCGGCGACGTCCACGTCCAACCGTCTTTGGGGTCGAGCGGGACGATCGCGGCGTCGAAATAAACGTTCGTGTAGCCTTGATCCGTCGGGGGATCGGTGAGGTCGAGGTCGCAGCTCACGGCGCCCGCCGCGATGGCGCCGAGCACCGCGCCGATCTCCGCGACGTCGGAGAGCTCGTAATAAAAAGGCTTGGACGGCTGCGCCGCGCCGCCCGCGAGGGCCATCGCGTCGAGCGTGTCCTCGTACGTCTGCGAGCCGGGGATGCCGATCACGTGCGTCTCGATCGAGGCCGCGAAGAGCGCCGCGATCGCGTCCACCGTCGCTTGCCTGTCGACGCACGACTCGGGGCCGTCGGGGATCAGCGGCGAGCAGCAGTTTCCCCCGGGATCGCAGCACGGATCGTTGATGGCCGGGCAGAGCTCCAGGTTCACCATGCACAGGTCGGCGTTGCACACCGCCGCTGCGTTGCAGTTCGGGGCGCCGTCGGTGGCGAGCACCACGACCGTGCGCCCGGGGAGCGCGGTCACGATCGGCGTGACGGCCGAGAGCGTGAGCGACGTGGGCGTGCCCCCGTTCGGGCTCACGTTGATGGCGGTCGCGAAGGCGCCCGTGGTCTCGCCGAACAACGTGCCCGGCGGATCCCCGGGCGTCATCGGCATGACCTCGCCGCCCGTCGCGCAGCTGTTGCCGGGCGACGCGTTGATCGGGAACACCGCGGCGCCCACGTTGATGAGCGACCCCATGGTCTGCACGATGTCGATCGCCGCTCCGCGCACGTGCTCGTATTTGGTCTTGTTGCCGGCGATCTCGGCCATGCTGCCCGACGCATCGAGCACGAAGTAAACGTTCGGCGGATCAGCCGTAAACGTGTGGAATTCGTTGCCGCAGAGGCCGCCCGCGTCGGGCGGCGGAGGGCCCGTCGGGTTGCCCGCGTCGATGAAGCCGCCGCCCATGCCGGTCGTCGTGTGCGCTCCGCCCGTGCCGAGCGGCGGCGCTTGATGGGGATCGTCGACGCCGCATGCCGCCGCGGTGAGCGTCACGATCGACAGAAGCGTTGCGAGCGCTCGCCACGACATGCGATCGCGAGCGTATCACGGCGCCGCGATCGAGGCTCTTCAAGGCTCGCGATAGAACCGGGGGACGCGGCGCGAGACGCTGGTGAGCACCTCCCACGGGATGGTCCCCGTGAGCTCCGCGATCTCGGTCGCGCCGATGGATCCGCGCCCGAGCGGCCCCTCCTGCGATCCGAGGAAGACGACCTCGTCGCCCGCGCGCGCGCCTTGGATGTCGGTCACGTCGAGCATCGTGAGATCCATCGAGACCGTGCCCGCGATCGGCGCGCGCTTGCCGCGCACGAGCGCGTGACCGCGGTTCGAAAGCGCGCGGCTGAGCCCGTCGGCGTAGCCCATGGGGACGGTCGCGATCACGCTCGGCCGCGACGCCTCCCACGTGTGGCCGTAGCCGATGCGCTCGCCCGCCGCGATCGGACGGAGCGCCATGATCTCGGTGCGCACGCGCATCACCGGGCGAAGCTCGGCGTCGAGGCCCATGTCCTCGCGGCTGCCTTCCATGGGCGCGACGCCGAAGAGCGCGATGCCGGGCCGGACCACGTCGAGCCTCGCCTCGGGCAAGCGCAACATCGCGGCGCTGTTCGCCGCGTGCCGCACCGAGGGCGCGTGGCCCATCGCGCGCGCCCGCTCTTCGATCGCGAAGAAGCGCCGGAGCTGCGCGCGCGTCACGCCGAGGTCGGGCGAGTCCGCGCACGCGAAGTGGGTCATGAGCCCGTCGACGCGGATTGAAGGGCTCGCGGCGAGCACGTCGAAGACCGCGTCGATCTCGCTCGGCGGCGCGCCGAGGCGGCCCATGCCCGTGTCGACCTTGAGGTGCACCGCGAGGCGGCCCTCGTCCGACGCGGCGAACGCGGCGAGCCTCTCGATCTGCGCGGCGTCGTGGACCACGGGCACGAGATCGTTTTCGAGGAGCGCCTCGTAGCCGTCGCGCCGGAGCCCGTAATACCCGCTCATCACCAAGATAGGCGCGGTGATCCCCGCGGCGCGCAGCTCCACGCCCTCTTCCAAGAGCGCGACGCACAAGCCCGCGACGCCCGCGCGCTCCAACGTGCGCGCGACAGCGGGCGCGCCGTGCCCGTACGCATCGGCCTTGAGCACGGCCCACACGTTGGGCGAAGTCTCCGGCGATCGCTGGATCGATCGTTCGATGACACGCAGGTTGTGGCGCAGGTGACCGAGGTTGACCTCGGCGCGCGTGGGCCGGACCGCATCCGCAGGCGCCGCCCTCCGCGGGCGGAGCACGCGCACGCTGGAAGGATCGGAGGGGCTGGGATCGTGCACCATGAGCGCAGCGCCGGTCATACTACGCCGGCCTTTTGAGAGCTATTGATGGGCCCAATAACTCGTTATCCTCCGGCCCCTCAGCGCGCAAAAAGAGGAGGCACGGTGACCACCGATCTCGACAAGCTCCCGCTCCCGCCCGGCCAGCGTGCCTTTCCGTTGCTCGGCGACACCCTGCAATTCCTGGCGGATCCGTTCACGTTCATCGCGCTCCGCGTCGAGAAGAACGGCCCCGTGTTCCGCACCAACCTGCTCGGGCGGCGCACCGTGATCCTCGCCGGCCCCAAGGTCTCGCACGTGTTTTTGGACGAGTCGCTCACGGCGCGCGAGGGCTCGATGCCCGGCAACGTGCAAGAGCTGTTCGGCGGTCAAAGCCTGCCTCTGCTCGACGGCGCCGCGCACAAAGCGCGCAAGCGCCAGGTGCTCTCCGGCTTTTTGCCCGAGGTCCTGCCGAGCTACGTGCCAGCGATGGAGTCGCTCATCGAGGCTTCGTTCAGCGACTTTGTGCGACGCGGGGAGGTGCGCGCGGACGACGAGCTCAAGCGGCTCGCCATCACCCTCATCGCGCGCAACGTGATTGGCCTCGATCCCGGGCCCGATCTCGACGCGCTCCTCAACGGGCTCAAGGCGCTCACGGCCGCGTTCGGCGCGCTGCCCATCCCGCTGCCCGGCACAGCTTATAAAAAAGGCCTCGCCGCGCGCGACTCCATCCTCGCGGTGCTCCGCCGCGTGGTCGCAGATCATCGCAGCTCCCCGCGCGACGACGCGCTCGGCAAGATGCTCGCGCACAGGGGCGACGACGGCGCGGCGCTCTCCGACGAGGCCGCGGCGCTCGAGCTCCACCACGTCTTTTTGGCGGGCTACATCGTCTTTGCCGAGCTGTCCGCGCTGCTCGTGCGTTTGGCCGAGCGGGCGGATCTCCGCGCCGCGCTCACGGCCGAGGTCGACGCGCTCCCCCAAGGCCCGCTCACGGCACGTACGGTCTTGAGCTTGCCCGCGCTCTCGCGCGTGGTGCAGGAGACGAAGCGGATCACCCCTGTCGTCCCCATCTCGTTTGGGCGCGCCAAAACGACGTTCGCGATCGACGGATATCGCGTGCCTGAGGGGACGATGCTCTATTGGGCGCCGTGGAGCCACAACCAGGACGCCGCGACGTTCCCTGCCCCGGAGCGCTTCGATCCAGGGCGTTTTGCGGACGATCGCGCCGAGCACAAGAATCATGAGCACGCCTATGCGCCGCAGGGCTTGGGCGGGCCGCTCGGCCACAAGTGCCCTGGGACCGACTATGCCACGCTCGTGATGAGCGTCTTTGCGGTGGTGCTCCTGCGGTCGTATTCGTGGCGATTGCCCGAGCAGGACATGGGGCTCAACCGCGGGAAGCTCCCTCCCGAGCACAAAGATGGCTTGCGCGTGGTGTTGAGCCGTGACCGGTCTGCGCCCGTCACCGCATCGCCCAAGGTGGATTCGTCAAAGGCACGTCCCGCCGAGGAAGGGGGGTTGAGCGCGGCCGCGCTCTCGCTCTTGGCCTCGGTGATTTGGGCCGATGGGGTGATGGCCGGCGAAGAGGCCAAAGCGCTCGTTCAGGTGGCGCGCGCGTCGGGGCTCGGCCCGGACGAGGTCGCGGCGGTGGAACGTGCGGTGAAGGATCGCGCGCCTGTCCCGGAGGTGATCCCCACGCTCTCCGCTTCGGCGGCGGAGCAGCTTTATGCGCTCGGGTGTCTGCTCGCGGCGTCGGACGGCACGGTCGAGCCGAGTGAGCGAGAGGCGCTCACCGCGCTCGCGGATCGTTTGAGCCTCAATGAAGAGGCGCGCGCCCGCGCGTCCCGTGCGAGCATGGCTATCGCGCGGATCGCCGGTGTCTCGGGGCAGGGGCTCACTGCCCTGGCGGCTGAGATGGTGTGACGATACGTCGTCTCTCTGTCGTCTCTCTGTCGTCGCGCCGGGCGTGCTAGGGTGCGTCTCCTAGGGAGGCTACGCATGGCCAGCATCGAGATCAGCGACAAGAACCTGATTGTGCACATTCACGGGTGGGACAAGCTGCTCGCGCTCCGCAGCACGTTGACGATCCCGCTCGAGCACGTGAAGGGCGCGGTCGCGCACCCGGCCGATGCGCATTACGACAAGATGAAGGGGCTCCGCGTGGCGGGCGGGTATTGGCCGGGCTCGTTCGCGGCGGGGTATTTCTGGGTCACGGCCGGCGCGTTCGCCGAGCAGCGCGCCGCGCTCGACAAGCTCGAGTCTGCGCATAAACACCTCTCGGCCGAGGGGGCAGATCCGAGCCATCATTACGCCGAGGCGCGCGGTCACACCGAGCGCGCGCTGGAGGCGCTCAAGAAGGGTTTGGAAGAGGCGAAGCTCCCCGACGAGGCGAGCTACCTCGCGTTTTATGATGTTCACGATCCCGAAAAGACGGTGGGGATCGACGTGGAGCAGGAGCGGCTTCGGCGGGTGGTCGTGCAGATTGACGGTGAGACCCCCGAGGCCACCGTCGCGCGCGTGCTCGCGGCGATCGGCGGCGGGGGCAGCCCGTTCCGCACGGCGGGGTGATGTGTTGCGCCGCGCGCGCGGCGCAAAGCCTCATTGGCAGCAGAGCGTATAAAGCTGGACGGCGCTCACGACGCCTCCGGGGAATCCACACGCGTGCGCCGTGTGCGCGATGCATCCGCCGGCCGTTTGATGCGAGCCGCCCCATGAGCTTGCTCCGGCGTAAAGCCTCCATCCTTCGGGGAACGAGCCGCCCGCGGTGCACGCCCCGGTGCCTTGGAGGTTCGAGACCACTTGAATCGCGGTGCACGTGAGATCCGTGTGTTGGCCCCAGTTGTTGGTGGTCGGATCGGTGTAGCCCACCCATCCTGAGCCGGGCGGATCGAACGTAGGCGTGATGCTCACTACCGCGTTGACCTCGGCTGCGGAGCACATGTGAAACCCAGCGTCGCACACCGTGGCTGCGTTCGCGACCGCCGTGGAATAGATCACGGGCGTCCCGCACGCGGCGATGTTGGGCCAAATCGTTTCATCGTGGAAGCCTCGGCGGGCGCCGGTCGCGCAGCCGAGCCCAGGCCTGCACACGCCTGCGTCGCAGACGCCGTCGAGGCAGTCTGAATCGACGAGGCAGGGATCACCGTCCGGGCAGCCCGGGCAAGCAGGGCCTCCGCAATCAACCCCCGTCTCGCTGCCGTTCATCACCATGTCGTCGCACGTGGGGATTTGGCAAATGCCAAGCTCGCAGACACCGCTCGTGCAGTCCTGCGGCGAGGAGCACGGGGAGCCGTCGGGGCAGGGGGCGCAGCTCCCGCCGCAATCGACG
>CAYTJL010000044.1:0-12486 GCA_964437785.1 uncultured Polyangiaceae bacterium | reverse complement strand
GGCTCACGAAGCGCTCCGGCCCGATACGAGTCTTGTCGTATCCGCGGGCGTTCAGGTCACCACCTTGGAGCACATCACGGAGCTTCGCTTCGCATGTCTCCGCGGCTCTTCGATCGTTTGTCGCAGAGGGGATGCCGGAGATGTCATCCGTGAGATGAAGGAGCAACCAAAGCTCGAAGCACGGGTTGGTCCCCGCGAGGCCCACGTTTCGGGAGCCGGCGACCTGAATGGCCGATAAAAAATTCTGAATCTTCGATGGGTCCGCTTGCCTATCGAGGTCGAAGACAGCCCAATATTCATCCTTTGGTAAGCCAACGTCGAGCGCCTTTTGGTGCGCGTCGAGCCGATCGAGCAAAGAGGCAAGGGACGAATGGCCATCGGTCGTGGCCAAGGTGACGATCTCGACACGGCTGCGGTCGATGAGCCCGCTCTCTTGCAACGCCTGGAGGTATTGCTTGGCGGCGTACGTGTCCTCGGTCGCGACGACGACGAGGTACACATCGCGGTTGCGCTTGGTGAACGGCGTCCGCCCGCGATCGATGAGCTTGGTCCGGCGAATGGCGCCGCTCACTTGAGATCCTCTTTGCGGAAGCCGAGCGCTTCGAGGGATCCAAAGAAGGGCACCGCGCCGAAGCGACCTTGGAGATACCCCATCTCGATCCCTCGGCTCTGCTTGGAGAGGGTAGTAACCTGCTCGTAATCCAGGTCCGAGAGGGGGTAAAGAGCCGAGCCGCCGGCCGGGTCCTTCTCGGTGAACCACACAGAGTCACGAGGGAGGATTCGAAGATCGAGGAGGTTCGTGTCGTGCGTCGTAAAGATGATTTGAGAGGCGCCTTTGTCGACCCGCGCAAAGAAGAGCTGGAGGAGCAAGCGGGTGAGCTGGGGGTGGAGGCTGCGCTCCATCTCGTCGATGGCGAACACCTCTCCTTCTTCTTTGGCGACCATGTGAAAGATTGGTGCGAGATTCAACAATCGGCGTGTCCCGTCCGACTCTTCATTCATCTCCAGCTCAACGACTTCACCATTGGTTGTAGAATGAAGGCTCTTGAGCTTTGCAAAGACCAGAAGCCCTTGCTCATCCTTGTCGAGTCTGAAATGCTGGCTGGCAAGGCCTTTCTGAAGCAAATTTTGGTTGGCGCTGAGTTGCTCCCACTTGGCTTTTGCTTCTTGTGGCACCTCCAATGATTCCATTTCCACCCTCATGCTCGTTACACCGGTACCGGCCTCGCGGAGCACCGCGCTCATCATTTCACGGAAATTAGCGTCTGCTTCGATTCGATCGATGAGCGGCAAATAAGGGGCGTCGGGCCAGACGATGCTCAGCCCACGAATCGACTCCAACAAAGGGTTCAGCTCGGTGACGTTTCGCTGGAGGGACTCCGCTAAGAACGGCTGATTTTGCCGTGTTCCTTCGGCGACGAACCCCAAAAAAGCCTTCCGGTGCTCATCGCTGGTGAGTCGCTCTCCAAACGTGACAGAGGGCGCTGCTTCGCCGGCTTGGCGCTCGAACAGGAGGTGCTCCGCGCCGTCCGCGTCCACCTCATAAAGCCACTCCGCCTCTACGCGGGCAGGCTTGACCTCGATTCCATACGAAAAGCGTCTTCCTGCTGCCTCGACCTCGATCTCGAAATGGGCCGCTCCCTTGCGCCGCTCCGGGTCAAACGAAAAGCACGTGACGGGCAGCTTCTCACCGGCGCGCGTGCCTTCGAGGATCATTCGCTGGAATGCTGAGAGAGCTTTGATGAGGTTCGATTTGCCCGAGCCATTGGCCCCATACACCGCGGCGGCGCGCAACACCTTCTGGCCGCCGAGCCCTTCGAGCACCTGACCGGGCCCGTGCTCCACCCGCGGATCCGCGAGCATGCTCAGCACCGCGCGATCGCGGAACGAGCGAAAGTTCTCGACGGCGAATTGCAGCAACATGGCAGCCGTGAGCTATCACGAACCGCCGGAGGGAGCGAGCCCCTTCTATTTACGGGCAGAGGCTCGGCAGGGCCTCGACCTCGCTCAAGAGCTCGGTGTAGCTCTCGATGCGCCGCCCGCCGAAGGTGTCGTCGAACTGATAAAACACGCGTCGCGAGAGCGGTTGAATGGCCCCGTTCTCGTACGCCTGCGCGTCGGAGGCGGTGTTGCCAAAGCCCCATCCGGGCACGAGGCCCTTGCCCGCCAAGAGCGCGAGCTCATCGGTCTTGAAGGCGGCCGCCGGGTCGCCCGTCGCGCCCGTGAGGGTCAACGTGGTGTGGACGATGCCGGGCGGGAATTGATTGACGTCGAGCAGCTCACGCGTCCTGCCCACGAGCCACTCGGGACGCGCCGTCAAATACAAAGGGTGATATCCCTTGGAGGCGAGGATCTGAAAGACCTTGTTCGCGTCCGGGTGGACGCCCGGCAGGCTGCCCGTGAGGAGCGCGCCGAACTCCGCCGTCTCCGTGTCCGTAATCGTGCCGTCGATGTCGGTCACGATGACAGGAGTCCCCGGCGCGACAACCTCGATGAAGACATCAGTGCTCGACAAGTCACCTTGGACCACCAAATGCGCGCGGTGACGCCCGGGCCCGAGCGCCTTGTCCGCCGGGATTTGAAAGTAAACGCGCCCTCCGCTGTCGTCCACACCCTCGACCGTCGCGTGATCACCGTCGTTGGTGGTGACGGCCGTGCCGAGCTTCTCCCACGTGGAGCCGCAGTCGCGGAGGAGATACACGTCGACGTTCTCGTCCTTCAGGTCCTTGTCGGTGATGCCATACGAGAACTTGCCGATGATCCATTGAGGATCACCGGGGTTCAAGAAGAGGTCCCTGCCACGGTGGTTGGGGTCGCCCGTCGCCGTGATGATGGTCGACTCGATATCATGGTTCCACGACTGCGCCGGGCCGGGATCCGGGGGCGCAGCGTTACATTTGGGCACGGGCGGGCACGACGCGCCGCCGCCACCGCCGCCGGGCCCCGTCGTGGAGCCGCCGCCCGAACCGCCCGCGCCGCCGCTGCCCGACGACGATGATGCGGTCGTCGATCCGGCGATGGGGCCACACGCGGCGAGGCATGATGTCACGAGCGCCAACGAGGTGAGAAGAAGAAGGGATTTCACGGGCCCATCTTGCACATTCTCCGCCCGGACGCAGCTCCCTTTTTGCGCGCGTGCGCCGCTCCCCGGTGCTACCCTCGCGCCTCACGTCATGGCCCCTTCGCTCTCACAAACGCTCCGCGCCGCGCTCTCCGAGGTCGCCGATCCCGACAAGGCACCTGCGATGCAACGTTACATGAAGTCGGAGATGCCTTTTCTGGGCGTCCCGAAACCCGCGCGCGAGCCCGTGACCAAACGATTCCTCGCGACCCTCACGCTCCCGGACGCCCCCTCGTGGCGCGACGCCGTCCTCGCGATCTGGCGCGGCGCGACCTACCGGGAAGAGCGCTACGTGGCCATCGCGCTCACCCGCGACCGCCGCGCCAAACCCTTCTACGACATGGACGCGCTCCCCATGCTCGACGAGCTCATCGTCACCGGCGCGTGGTGGGATTACGTGGACGAGCTCGCCGCCTACGGCCTCGGCGCGCTCCTCGAACGCGACCCGAAGCCCATGCGCAAAGCGATGCTGGCGTGGAGCAAAGACAAGGACATGTGGCGTCGCCGCTCCTCCATCCTCTGCCAGCTCCGCTCCAAAGCAAAGACCGATCGCGAGCTGCTCTACGCGTGCATCGAGCCCTCGATCGGCTCGAACGAATTCTTCTTGCGCAAAGCCATCGGCTGGGCGCTCCGCCAATACGCCTATCACGACCCGGACGAGGTCCGCCGTTGGGTCGCCGCGAACGAGGCTCGCCTCGCGGGCCTCACCAAGCGCGAGGCCCTCAAGAACCTTTGATCGAAGCGGATCGAACGCCTCAACCCAGCTCGAACCGCACCTCGTCACCGGGCTTCTTGCGCGCGAAGCGCCCAAAATCGCTGCTCGACAAGACGGCCACCACCGGATATCCGCCCGTGGTGGGGTGATCGGGGCCGAGCACGATGGGCGTCCCGTCCGTGGTCACCTCGATGGCGCCGCGGATCATCGGCGCAGGCAGCGCCAAATCCGGGCGGTCACGCGGGATGCGCGCGCCGTCCAAACGAACGCCCACCCGATCGCCGACCGGCGAGATGACGTGAACCGACGAGAGCAACATCTCGAAAGCTCCCTCGGGCAAGCTCGTGAGATGAGGCCCGGGCACCACGCGGAGCGGCGCGTCCAAAGGCCGATCGTCCTCGACAGGGAACCTCGGCAAACCACGTTCGAGGCCCGTTGTGCCGCCGCTTCCATAAACAGGGATCCTATCCCGCTTTCGCAGCGCCCGGCCCGCGACGCCGCCGATCTGCGCGGTGCGCAGCGTGGCCCGCGCGCCCATCACCAAAGGCACGTTGAACCCGCCCTCGGCCGCCAAATACCGCACCGCGCGCTCACACGTGGGCACGGTGAGCCGCTCGCCGTCGTGGAGCGTCATCGGATCTTCGCCGTCGATCGAGATGACGAACGTGCCTTTGGCCTCGACCGTCAAAGGCCCGAGCGGGATCTCGATGGCCGCCGCGCCGTCGGGCCCGCCCGCACGAGCGATCGCGCGCTCGTACATCTCGGGATCGAGCGGCCCCGAGGGCGAGATGCCATGACGCAAAACACCCTTTCTGCCGCGATCTTGGAGCGTCGCGCAGGGAGGCGCCGTGATGACGATGAGGTTTCGCTCCGACGCGGGCAAAGGAGGCTCCGGCCGGGCCCCGGCGGTGAACGGCGACTCCCCATCAGAGCTGGGATCCACGGGTTGAAAGATCACCCGCTCTCCCGCCTTGATCCACGACGCGGGCTCGCGCTCCGGCTCGAAGGGACGAAGGCCCGTCGCGCGGCCGATGAGGTTCCACCCGCCGGGCGACGCGATGGGATAAATGCCGGTAAAAGGCCCTGCGATACCGATGCTGAGCGCAGGGACGACAGGCCTTGGAGAAGGCCGCCTCGGGAGCCGAAGCCGCGATGGCCCGTCAGGCACCAAGTACGCAAAGCCGGGGAGAAACCCCACCAGCTCAGCGATGTATTCGTATGAGGCGTGCTCACGCGCGATCGCGCTCGGGCTCATCCCCAACGTGCGCCCCACCTCGGAGAGATCCGCTCCGTCGTACACGACGTTCACCTTGCGCGTCGCGCGGGACGAGAGCGGCGAAGGCACGCCCTCGCGATCGATCCCCTCGACCGCCGCGCGCGCCGCGGCGAAGCTCACGCCCACCACGGCGACGACCCCGCCTCCGACGACAACGTCGGCCTCGGGCAGCGCCGCGCCGAGCGCCTCGGCGAACCCCGCGGTGTACGCCGCGCGCTCCGAAGGCCGGCGATCCTCGACGCCGAGGTCCGCGAGGATCGCGTCCTCGCCATAGCGGTGCAGGGTCACGCTCATGTGGACCGCACCAAATATCCCGCAGAGAGAAGGCCTTCGCGCACCGCGCCCGCGATCGCGACGGCGCCCTTCGTGTCCCCGTGAACGCAGAGCGTCTCGTACCGGCCCGACGACGCGAGCGCGATCGCCTGGCGCACGCAGAGCCCCGCGTCGACGATCACCGCGCCGGGCTCGCTCCTCGGGACGAGCGACCCGTCCGGCCGATACGCGCGATCGGCGAAGCCCTCACGCTGGTAGCCGAGGCCGCGCTTCACCGCGAGATCGAAGAGCGCGCCGCGCGGAGGACCCACGATCTCGATCGCGGGCTCCGCGAGGCCGCGGATCGCGCCGTCGATCACGGCCTCGGCGATCGCGGGATCCGAGGCCGCGTCGTGATAGAGCGCGCCGTGCGGCTTGACCCGCGCGACCGGATACCCGAGCCGCGACGCGATCGCTTGCAGCGCCGCGCACTGCGCCGCGACGCTCGCCGCGAGATCGAAAGGGGTAATGGCCAGACGCGTCCGCCCAAACCCCTCGCGATCCGGGTACGAAGGGTGCGCGGCCACGTGGACGCCGCGGGCCATCGCGAACGAGAGCGCGCGCGCCATCGATGCGGCGTCGCCCGCGTGCCCGCCGCACGCGATGTTGGCCGTGGTCGCGAGCGTGAAGAGCTCCTTGGGCTCGTCCGGGAGCTCGCCCAAATCGATGTTGAGCTCGACCAGCCCGGCCCGTGACCCTCCCGCTGGCCTCCCGTCCATGTCTCTCGTCGTAGCGACGCTGCGCGCGCGCCGCAATGGCGGAGAGCGCGGCGTGATCGACGTTGTCGCGGCTCTTGAATCAGCCGAGCCGGCGCCGCGCCCTCGCCGCGTCCGGGTCGTCGAGCGGCACGGCCCACTCGTCGATCGCCGCGCGGACGCGCGCGATCGCCGCGTTGTCGAGCGTGGCCGTGCGCTCGCCGTAGGCCGTGACGAGCCGGAACGCGCGGGCCGCGCTCGCGGCGATGGCCTCGTCGAGCCGGAGCACGAGGGTAGGGCTCTTCGAAGCGAGCGCCGCGTAGCCTTCGGGATCGAGCGAGAGCGCCCGAACGTCGGTCCGCGCGCAGATCGCGTGGGTGTATCGGGTGGTGTCGTGGAGCGCGCGCGCGCCCACGATCGAGCCTCGCCCGAGCGTGACGTCCACCTCGTAGCCCTTCACGAGCACCTCGCCCGCGAGCACGAAGAAGCAGCGCGCGGCCGCGTCTCCCTCGGCCGCGAGCGCCTCGCCCGCGCTGAAGCGCGCGGACTTTCCGGCGCTCAAGAGCGCGGCGAGCTCCTCGTCGGTGGCGTCCTCGAAGATCGGGATCACGCGTAAATCGTCGGGCGGAACGCTCGACGGTTTGGGCCTGCTCGACCACCTCGTGCCCGGGCTCGACGGCGAAGGCGGCGGCGCCATGGGCCTGCCCGACGTCGTCGTGGTGACCGGGATGTCGACGGACTCGGGCTCGGTGTCGGCGAACTCCGCGGCCCAGAGCGCGCGCACGCGACGGCTCGCGAACGGGTAGAGCGCGCGGCCCAAATCGAGCACCGTCGGGTACCGATCGCCCGGGCTCACCGACATCGCGCGCTCCACCATCGCGTCGAACGCGGGCGGCACGTTGGCGTTGAGCGCCGAGGGCGGCGGCGCTCCTCCATGCGCGATGGCGATCATCAGCGCGCGGACGTCCTCGTCCGCATACGGCAGCACGCCCGTGACCATCTCGAACAAGATCACGCCGAGCGCGTATTGATCGCTGCGCTCGTCGAACACGTCCATGCCCTTGATCACCTGCTCCGGCGACATGTACGGCGGCGTGCCGAGCACCTCGCCCGCGCCCGTGATCTCCATCGAGCCCTTGGTGCCTGGGGCCTTGGAGATGCCGAAGTCGAGCAGCACGGGGTGGGTGCCGTGCGGCTTGCGCTGCGCGAGGAAGATGTTCTCGGGCTTGAGATCGCGGTGCAAAACACCTGCTTCGTGCGCGGCGTAGACGGCCGAGGTCACGGGCAGGAGCAGGTCTGCGACGCGCTCGACCGCGAGCTGACCGTCGCGCGCGATGAGCATCCGCAGCTCTTCGCCTTCGAGCAGATCCGCGGCGAGGAACGGCACGCCCTGCTCCACGCCGATGTCCGAGATGCCGACCACGTGCGGGTGTTGGATCTTGGAGGCCGTGCGCGCCTCGCGGACGAAGCGTTGGACGACGCCTTGTTGGATGGCGAAGAAGTGATGCAGGGTCTTGAGGGCGACGCGCTTTTGAAGATCGGTGTGCTCGGCCTCGTACACCATGGCCATCGCGCCTTCGCCGATCTTGCGCGTGATCACGTAGCGCCCGAAGCGCATCCCCGCGGGCAGCTCTTTGGGGAGCTTAGGGATGAGGTCTTCGAAGTCTCCGCCGCTCATCGGAGCGCCCCCGCGATGCGCGCGTCGAGCTTGCGGAGGCGCGTCGCCATCGTGCGGGTCGCGACCCGGAGCACGGCCGCGAGCGCGCCGGGCGCTTGGCGCCGGAGCACGTCCATCGCGTCCTCCGCGACCTCGTAGACGACCGCAGCGGTCTCGGCGGTGATGGTCGCGGAGCGCGGCGAAGGATCGAGCATCGACAGCTCCCCCAACGTCTCGCCCGGGCCTGCGCGACCGATCACGCGGAGGCCGGATTTGCCGCGCTTCGCCTCGATTACGAACGACCCTTTGGCGACGTAGAACATCGAGCCCGGCGGGCCGCCCTCGGAGAACAGCGCTTGTCCGGGCGCGCACGACGCAGCGCGAATGCAGACCGCGAGCGCGGAGAGCTCGGACGGAGAGAGGCGCGCGAACGCCGGCTCCCTCCGCAGATCTTCAACGCTTATCTTCAGCGCGCGCATGAGCCCGCATGATGCACGAGCCGGCGGCGATGGTCACCTATCTGGATCAGCGCCCTGCATCACCCAGCTTTGGAGTGAGGAGACACCGGACCCATCTCGGTCCATCGATAGAAGCCCTCACCCGTCTTTTTGCCGAGCTTGCCGGCCCTCACCATCGTTCGAAGGATCGAAGGAGGCCGGAATTGCTCGCCGATCTCCTTATGTAAGTGCTCCAAGATGGCGAGTCGCACGTCGAGGCCAACGAGGTCTGTCAGCTTGAGTGGGCCCATGGGGTGCCGATATCCGAGCTCCATGGCGCGATCGATGTCCGCGGCGGAGGCGACGCCCGATTCGAGCATGCGCATGGCCTCGGCGCCGATCGCGACACCGAGCCTGCTCGTGGCGAAGCCCGGAGTGTCGTTGACGACGATGGATGTCTTGCCGATGCGCTTCGCGACGAACGAGCACGCGCTCACCGTGGCTTCGGCGGTGGCGAGGCCGCGCACGATCTCGAGCAGCTCCATCACCGGAGGCGGGTTGAAGAAGTGCAGGCCGATGGTGCGCTCGGCCGCGCTCAAGCGGTGGCCGATCTCGGTGATGGAGAGGCTCGACGTGTTCGACGCGAGGATCGCGCCCTCGGCCGCGAGCGCCTTGGCCTTGCCGAGCACGTCGACCTTGAGATCCATGATCTCGGGGACGGCCTCGATGACGAGCTCCGCGTCGCGCGCGGCCTCGTCGAGATCGCTCTTGGGCAGGAGCATGCCGATCATCTCGCTCCTCGCCTCGTTCGACATCTTGCCCTTTTGCACGAGCTTGTCGGTCACGGCCTTGATCGACTCGACGGCCTTCTGCGCGCGCGCGGCGTCGACGTCGTAGAGGCGCGTCTCGTAGCCCGCGGTCGCCGTGACCTGCGCGATGCCTTGGCCCATGGTGCCCGTGCCGATCACGAGCACGCGCTTCATCGATGCGATGTCCATCGTGGCCTCGGCTCAGGGCTTCTTGGGGGCCGTGGGGAGCGCGCCGCGCGCGCGCGCTTGCTCGACCTGCTTGCGGATCATCTCGAGCTGCTCTTTGGTGACGGGCTTGCCCGGGCCGGTGCCGCTCGGCGCAGCCACGGGCGTGGGCCTCGCGTCGAGCGAAGGGCGACCGCCCGGCGTAGGCCGCGCAACGGGGGTGGGCCGCGTGCCGTCTTGACCGCCCGCCGGCCTCGCCGGCGCGTCCACGCGCTGCGTCTCCGGCGCGATCTCGGGCGTGGGCGGCGTGGGCAGCGCGGTCGTGCGATCGCTCGTCGCGAGGACGCCGACCGCCGCGAGCGCGAAGAGCGACGCGCCGAGGATCGGGACCCACGTCGGGGTGCGCGGCTCGTCGGGAGAGAGCACGTTCGTCGGTTCGCCATCAAAAGCGTGATCGTGGTGCGCGGAGCTCATGGCCTCCCCGAGATGCCCGACGAAAGCTCGGACGTCAACGCATAGCCGCGCGCCACGGCCTCGACCAGCGCGATCGGTTGATCGCACGCGGGATCGAGGTCGCCCTCGGGGAGCCGCGCGAAGAGCGCGGGCAGCGCGCGTCCGACGTAGAGGCGCACGGCGCGATCGTAGAGGTCTTCGGTCACCGGCCCTCGGCCGATGAAGGTGTGGCCGTGGAGGGCCGCGCGCATCATGAGCTCCTCGACCTCGGGCGCGAGCGAAGGCGTGTCGAGCAGCGCGTCGAGCACGCCCTCGGCGAGGAGCAGCTCGCACGTCTCGCCGATCCACCGCGCGGCGCGGAGCGCGAGATCGCTCTTCGATCGAAACGATGCGTCCTCGCGCGCGCGGTGCTTCGCCCGTTCGCCGAGCGCGCGCACGCGGGCCGCGATCGCCTTGGGATCGGGGCGCGCGTCGAGGCCGGTGGGGACGCTGAGCGAGCCTCGTTCGAGCGCGCCCGCGATCGACCACATCGCGCGCGCCGTGTCGTGGAACGGCAGGCGCGCGGCGATCGCGCGCTCCCACGCGAAGAGATCCGCGCGCGGGCGGAGATCGCCGGCGCGGACCGCGAGGTGATCCGGGATGCGATCGATCACGAGCGCGGGGTCGAGATCGGCGCGGACCTTCGCGCCTTCGGGCAGGAGCGGCGTGCCGCCCGATCGTCCTGCGCTCGCGGCAACGCACGCGCACTCGACGTTCACCGACACGCGGATGCTCTCGCCGTCGTCGACGAAGATCGCCGGATACGCCGCGCAACCAAGGGGTTTTTGATCGGCCCCGCCGCGCGCGTGGACGCCGCAGCGGCCGTCGTCGCCGAGGTACGCGCAGCGGCCGTCGACGAGCGCGACCGCGGATCCGCCGCACGGCGCGGATCCTCGTTCGGGCGTGAAGGCGCGCTCGTGGCGATCGCCGCCGCCGAGCACGTGCGGCAGGAGCGAGCGCGCGCGCGCGGCTTCGAGCGGGCTCATCGCGATGGTGGTGTAGAGCCGGCAGCAGCTCCCGCGGCCGTCGCAGTGGAGCGAGAAGCCCGGCAGCGGGACGAGCGGGCGATCGGGCGGGATGAACACCTCGTCGGTGATGGTGTCGCGGCCGCCTTCGCCTGGGCTCGGGAGCGGATCGTCCGACAAAAGCCCCGCGGTGTTGAGCTGCGCAAAGAACGCTTCGACCGTCGTGAGCCGGGCGTGGGCGCCCTCGCGCGCGGCGGCGAGCGCGATGCCTTCGAGATCGCGCGTGCCGTCCGCGCACGCGATGATCCCCCACTCGCGCGGGCCTAGCTGCACCCTGCGGCCCGAGCGTTGATCGATGAGCACGACGTGCTCGCGGTCGCCGGCCAGATACCTGCGCGCGAGGACGTGATCGGCGAGCCTGGGTCGCATCGTGGCTGGACGATACACCGGCTCACTTCGTGGTGGTTCTTGATGTACCATCGCGCCGTTTCATGAAGATCCTCTCGCTCTCCCTCCACAACTTCCGCGGCTTCGAGAGCCTCGATCTCGATTTCGATCCGAACGTCACCGCGCTGGTGGGGGTCAACGGCGCCGGCAAATCGTCGATTTTGGACGCGATCGCGTGCTCTCAAGCCATCTTCGTGAACGCGATCTTCAGCGGACGGCTCGATCCTCGCTTTCTTCAGGACAATGATGTTCGCTTGGGCGCACCCAGCTCAGAAGTCCTGGTGTCCGCCGACCTTGGAGGGAAGGTGATCACGTGGCGGATCGCAAAAGCCACCTTGCCGCACGAGCCAAGGAATGAGCTTGAAGCCCTCCGCGCATACACAGACGAGCTGCGCTCATCGCTCCGTCAGCCTCTCGTGGAGCTCCCGCTCATCGTTTACTTTGGCACGAGCCGAAGTGTTATTGACATTCCGCGTAAAGACATCTCTCCGCGCGGATTCCCTCCGCTCTCGGCTCTCGAATATGCCTTCGACGCCGGGAGCAGAAGTTTTCAAGGTTTTTTTGAGTGGTTTCGCCAGGAGGAGGACATCTACAACGAGCAGCTCGTGAGCGGATCCGAGGCCGACGCCCCATCGCATCTCCCCACGGTGCGCGCTGCGATCGAAGGGGTCTTGACGGGCGCCCGCGGCTTGCGCGTCGAGCGGCGTCAACAGCGTATGACCGTGGAGATCAATGGGGTGCGTCTCGATGTCGCGCAGTTGTCAGATGGCGAAAAGTGCCTCCTCGCGATGACAGGAGACCTCGCGCGGCGCATGGCGCTCGCCGCACCGAATTCCAAAGAGCCTCTTCACCAACAAGCCGTCGTCCTCATCGATGAGATTGAGCTGCACCTCCATCCGGGGCTCCAACGGGAGATTATCCCGCGCCTTCGCCGGGTGTTTCCCAATGTGCAGCTCATCGTGAGCACGCACTCGCCGCAGGTCTTGTCCTCCCTCCGCGCGACCAACATTCGTGTGATCGAGGGGTTTGCGCTGCGCCCGCTCGACCGGGAGACGTGGCGCCGCGACACCAATCGTATCTTGGAGACGGCTTTTCACGACCCGGGCAGGCCCCCCGAGGTGGCCCAGATGCTCAACGCGCTGCGGGCGGCGGTGGACGATGATCGTTTCGAAGAGGCCCGCCGCATCATCTCGAACCTCAACGAGATGGTGGGAGGGATCGACCCGGATGTCTTTTACTACCAGCAAATGATCCCGCCGCGAAATTTAGACATGTAGTCTCGGCAGATAGACACGTAAAGGCGTAGTCTCGGCAGATAGGCACGCAAGGGCGTGGTCTCGGCAGATAGCCCTGCTGAAACGAAGTCTCCGCGCCGGTCACGATGGGGGCTGCGCC
>CAYTJL010000043.1:18857-48580 GCA_964437785.1 uncultured Polyangiaceae bacterium | reverse complement strand
GGCGCAGGCGTGCGAGACCGACCCCGCGAGCGCGCGCGCCGTCATGACGCTCGCCAAGATCGCGGGCTTCACCAAGGCCGCGGGGGACGGGCCCGATCGCGCGACCCACGTGGATCGCATGGCCGCCGCCGCGCTCGAGCGGGCGATGGCGGTCGTGCTCCCGCTCGGAGATTTTTGTGAGGAGCTCGCGAGCGCGTTCGACGCCCTCTCCGAGGCCGATCTCGCGCTCGCGTGGACGCAGCGGCGGCTCGCCCTGCGCCCCGGGAGCCCCGACGCGATGGCCGATCTCCTGCGGCGCGCGTCCGCGACGGGCGACGCCTCCAAGATCGCCGAGGCGCTCGCGTGGGTGCTCGCGCAGCCCAAGCCGCTCGCGGATCTGACCGACACCGTCGTCGCGGCGATCGAGGCCGTGCTCGCGAGCGATCGCCCGAAGGCGAGGTCGCTCGCGCGCCGCGCGCTCGACGTGCTCGGCCCGCGCGTCGCCGTGCTGCGCGCGCGCCTGCTCGACATGTCCGCGCGGATCGGCGATCCGGGCCTCGCGATCTCGGTGCTCGAGCGCTACCTGGCGGTCGAGAGCCTCGGCCCACACGCGAGCGATCTGCTGCTCGAGCTGAGCCGGCGGCGCGCGAACGCGGGCGACTACGACGGCGCCGCGCGCGAGCTGTCGCGCGCGTCCGAGGGCGAGACGCACCCCGACATGATCCTCGAGCGGATCGCCGAGATCGAGGCCGAGGTGCGCGACATCGGCGCGACGCTCGGCTCCGAGGGCCTCATCGCGCTCGCCGAGGCGAGATCCCGGGCGCTGCTCGCGCTCGGCACGGAGCGCGCGTCCGCGGCGGCGAGCGCGCTGCGCGAGCTCGGCAGCCTTCGTTGGGATCTCGCGGACGACAAGAAGGGCGCGGAGGAGTCGTTCTTCCTCGCGAGCGAGGTCGCGCCGCGCGGCGGCGTGGAGCGCTACGCCCGCGACATGGTCGCGTTCGCGGGGATCAACGCGGCGATCGAGTCGCTCGTCGGCCGCGCGGGGAGGGTCCACGGCGAGAACGCCAAGAAGGAGCGCGCGACGCTGCTCATCGAGGCCGCGAACGTCGCGAACGACGGGGGGATGCCGGAGCACGCGCTGCTCG
This sequence comes from uncultured Polyangiaceae bacterium, assembly GCA_964437785.1. Taxonomy (GTDB): domain Bacteria; phylum Myxococcota_A; class Polyangia; order Polyangiales; family Polyangiaceae; genus CAYTJL01. The sequence goes on along the minus strand of CAYTJL010000043.1, from coordinate 47,456 downwards.
CCGCCGCGAGCGCGATCGAGAGCGACCCCTCGCGCGCCGACGCGGTCGCGCTCGTCGAGAAGAACGCGGGCGTCGAGGGCGGGCTCGAGATCCTCGATCAGACCTACGACAGGCTCGCGGCCGCCGCGCTCGGCTGCTACGGCAGGCGGGCCGCGCACTACCGCGCCGCGCGCCAGCTCGAACGCCGCGGCGCGCTCGATTTGGCGCTCAAGCACGCGGTCGCGAGCTTCGAAGCCGTGCCCTCGGAGGGCACCTCGTACGTGCTGCTCTCGCGCCTCGCGGATCGATCGGGCGACGCGACGGAGGCGGTGCGCGCGCTCGAGCGGGTCGCGGAGACGGGCGACCTCGGCGCGCGCGTCGCGTGGCTGAAGCGCGCGGGATCGCTCGCGGGCAAGAGCGACGAGGGCGCGCGCACGCGCTTCGAGCTGCTGCTCCGCGCGCTGCTCGTGAGCCCGGACTACGCCACGGTCGTCGAGGTCTCGCGCGCGGCGAACGAGCTTTCGAACGGCGCGGGCGACCCCGACTTCCTCGCGATGCGCGTCGAGCGCGCGGTGAGGGCCTCGCTGCCGAAGCTCGACGGGCCCGACGGCGCGCGCACGGGCGTCGAGATGGCGAAGCTCGCCGGCAAGCTCGGCATCACGTCGCTCTTCTTCGCCGCGCTCACGCGCGCGATGAGCGCGGACGGCGACATCGACGAGTTCGCGAGCGTCGATCCCGAGCACGGCCGCGCCGAGCCCGAGGCGCGTGAGTGGCTCGAACGGCTCGAGACGACGGCGAAGAAGCCCTATTCGAGCGTCGGCGCGCCGCTGCTCCGCCTCGGCGCTTCCATCGCGCGCGTCATCGGCGACGCCGAGATCGCGCGCGATCTGGCGCAAGAAGCCGCGCGCCGCGCGGGCGATGACGACGCGGTCGACATCGGTCACGACCCCGCGTCCTCGCTCAGCGCGATGACGGAGGGCGTGGAGGACGCCGGCGACGCCGACGAGGCCGACGAGGCCGACGCGCTCCGCGCCGAGCTCGACGCGGCCCCCTCGGAGGACAAGCCGCGCGTCGCGTCGGCCTTGGCCGAGCTGCTCGTGAGCCGCGGGCAGGAGCCCGAGGCGCTCGAGGTCTTGGAGCAGGACGCGACCGAGCGCGGGGATCACGAGGCGATCGTCGTGCTGCTCGGCCGTCGCATCGCGCTCGCGCAGGATCGCGATCGGCGGCGCATGTTGCGCCTGCGCCGCGCCGCGGTGCTCGAGCAGCGCCTCGGCCGCTTCGACGACGCCGCGGACGAGCTCGTCGCGCTGCTCGGCGAGATCCCCGGCGATCCGAGCGCGCAGCGCTTCTTGGTCGACCTCGACGAGCGCCGCGGCCGCCCGCTCGAAGCGGCCGCGCTGCTCCGCGAGCTGGCCGCGAGCGCCGCGACCTCGGACGAGCGCGCGGACTACGGCCTCCGATCCGCGAGCGCGTTCCTCGCCGGGGGAGACCTCGACGCGGCCGAGGCGACGCTCGAAGGCGTCGCGCCCATCGCCGAGCTCGACGCGGTCATCGAGGTGCGCATCGAGATCTACCGCCTCCGCGGCGATCACCGCGCGCTCGCGGAGGCGCTCGATCAGCTCGCCTCGACCTCGCGCGATCCCTCGGATCGAAGGGCGGCGCTGCTCGTCGAGGCGGCGCGCGCGTCCTCCGCGGTGGGCGACGAGGCGGCGGCGCTCGATCGCGCGAGGCGCGCCCTCAAGCTCGCGCCCTCGTCGCCTGACGCGCTGCTCGAGCTGCGGCGCTTGGAGTATCGATCGGGCGGCGCGGGGACGCCGCGGGAGGCGCAGGCCCTCGTCGACGAGCTCGGTCGCATCGAGCACAAGGTGAGCCCGTCGCAGATCGAGCTCTACACGTTCCTGCTCGCCGAGTCGCTCGACGCGATCCAGGGCGGCGGCGCGGGCATGCGCGAGCTCTCGAAGCGCCACGCGGAGCTCGGCGCGGCCCCGCTCATCGCGCTCGGCATGGCGGAGCGCCTGGTCCGCAGCAAGAGCTTCGACGCCGCGCTGCCGCTCTTCGAGCGCGCGCTCGAAGGGGATCTGCGCGGGGTGCGATCGCGCGGTCGCGTCGCGCTCGCCGCCGCGGACGCCGCGCTCCTCTCCGACGAGCCCGACGCCGCATCGAGGTTCTTCGACGTCGCGGAGGGCGAGGCCGACGTCCGCGCGATGGCCCGAAAGAAGCGCTTGGAGGCGAAGATCACGCACGGCTCCGCGACCGAAGCGCGCGCGGCGATCGAGGAGCTGCTCCAACAATCCGCGGGGGTCGATCGCGCGCGGCTGCTCCTCCAGCTCGGCCGCTTGATCGCGCCCAACGAGCCCGACGCCGCCGAGGCCGCGTACTCCGAAGCGTCTCGCCTCGCGGGCTCCTCGCCTGCGCTCCTCGGTCAGATCGCCGATCTCACGGCGAAGCTCTCGGCGCAACGCGAGGGGCTCCTCGTCGCCGAATCGGCCGTGGATCCGCCTTCGTCTCCGCGACCGCTCCCCGACGCGCCTCGGCCCGAGGCCCAAGGTGAGGGTTCGAGCCCCGCCGTCGCTCCCGCCTCTCCGGGGTGGGTCTCGGCGGCCGAGCACATCGATGCGGTCCCGCCGTCGATGATCCTCCCCGTCTCCGAGCTCGGCGTCGGCGTGCTCGCGGCCGAGGGCGCGTTCGAGCGCTTCGACGCGGACGAAGCGAGCTTGCTGCAAGCGCTGGCGCGCGGATCGTACGAGGCCGGCGAGCAGCTCCTCGAGCTCTACGGCGCGCGCTCGGCGGAGCGCACCCACGACGTGCTCGCGATCCGCAGGCGCCAGGCCTTGATCCGGCCGGGCGATCGCGGCGCGCTCCGAAGGCTCCACGAGGCGGCCGTGAACGACGGCGATCAAGCGTACGCGCGGGCGGTCGAGCACGTGCTCGGCGCCTTTGCGCGCACCTCCGCCGCATCAGAGAGGGCGCGCGCGCCCGAGCCTCCGCCGCTCGCGGCGCAGCGGCCCGCGTCGGATCTGGTGAGCTCGCTGCTCTTTCGGAGCGTGGCCGACTCGGCGATCCACGAGGCGCTCGCGCTCGTCCTCGACACCGGCCTTTATCGCCGGGATCCCGGGCAATACCAGCTCACGGGCGTCGCCAGGGTGCAGCCCGGCGCGGGCACGCCGCTCGGAGACGCGTACGGGACGGCCGCGAGGTACCTCGGGCAGAACCGAACGCCGCTCTTTCACCGGCGATCGTCTCCTCCGCCCGCCGCGGGCGCGCCGGAGGGGGCGGGCAGGAGCTTCAAGATCGCGCTTTTGTCGCCGCCCGCGATCATCTTGACGGGCGACGTGCGCGAGGACAGCCCCGAGCTGTCGTACCTGCTCGGGTCGGCGCTCGCGGGCGCGATGCCCGAGCACGCGCTCGTCAACGCGCTCGGCGAGGAGGCGCTCCAGACCTTGATCGACGCGCTCAACGCCGCGTTCGGGCCCGTCGCCAACCTGCCGAAGGGCAACGCCGCGGTCGCGCGCCTCGGGCAAAACCTCTGGCAGCTCGTGCCTCCGCGCGCCGATCGAAGGCTGCGCGAGCTGTGCGCGGACCCCAAGCTCATCACGCTCGACGCCGCGGTCGACGGCACGAAGCAGGCGATGCGCAGGGCAGGGCTCTTCACGTCGGGGAGCATCGAGGTCGCGCTCGGCAGCGCCATGGCCGAGATCGGCGTCCCGTTCGCGCGCCTCTTCGACGACGATGGGCCCTCCACGATCGCCGCGGAGCACCCCGCGATCGGCAACTTGATCAGGCTCTCGATCCGGGGGGAATTTGCTGAGGTTCGATGGCAAACCGGATCGGCCTCGGATCGGCGGCGAGCGGACGGCGGAACGAGGGGGCGCGTATGAAGCTCATGAGCCGAGTCGTGACATGGCTGTCAGGGATGTCGTGGCGTCGAACGCGGGAGCGCGCGCCTCTCCGCGGATCGCAGGGCTCGGCGCGCGTGGCATGCTCGTCGCTTGTGGTGTCGATCGCGATGTCCACCTCGGGCTGCCTCATCACCTCGACGCCTCAGTTCGACGAGCCCCAACAAACGCGGCCCTTCCTGCTCGGTCAGAGCGCGATCCCGTCGCTCTCCAAGACCGTCGTGATCGACAAGCAGTCCTCGAGCATCGTCGAGTTCAGCGCTGACGTCGTCTCGCAGGACGCGCCCAACGACGAGGTCCGCTGCCTGCTCCTCCTCGACTACGGCTTCCCCAACAGCGGCCTGCCTTATCGCTTCGTCATCTACGCCGCGGACGTCCCTCCCGGCTCGCTCAACCAAACGGCGCCGCGCCGGTGCAAGGTGCTGCTCAACGTGTTGGGCCTCCCGCTCGAGACCGGCTGTCACAACGCGACGCTGCTCGTCACGCACGCGTTGAAGCAAGAGACGCAGTGCCCCGAGAAGGAGGACGACTACAGCCTCATCACGTGGCAGGTCTTCTTCTGCGATTCGAGCCAAGATCCGGACGCGTGCGACAACGTCGACCTCACGCCGTGCAAGTCGTGGGACGCGTCCTGCTTCTCGTCGTCGCTCGACGCGGGAGGTGGATCATGATCCGCCCCCAAACTCCCGCGGGTCGCAAATACCGAAAGGCAGCGCGGTTGTCCGCCATCGCGGCGCTGGTGACGATGGCCTCGGGCTGCTCGCTCGCCTACGACGCCCCGCTCATCATCGCGCGGAACGAGTGCGCGACGTCGACCGATTGCGTGTCTGGATCGATCTGCAAGACGGGCGCATGCGTGGCGACGAGCGCCGATCTCGCGGGGCTCATCTTGGAGGTGCGGCCCCACGCGGACGCGTCGTACGGCGCGACGACGTCGTTCTACTTCAGCCCCGCGACGTCGACGAAGCTCGACGGCGAGAACAAGAGCGGGTTCACGAGCGCGTTCACCGCAGCGCTCTACGCGCCCGTGGCGAGCAAGGGTCGCGTCGCGCGAAAGGATCTCGTCGCGACGCCCGGCTGCGAGGCGCTGCCGGCCACGCTCACCTTCTACGAGCTGCCCCCGTTCCCTGGGTTGCCAAGCAATCCGCCGGTCGAGGTGAGCACCAAAGAGAGCGACGGCAACACGTTCGAGGCGTCGCTCCGGCCCGGGCGCTACGAGGTGTACGTCGAGCCCTCGGCGCTCCCCGGTTGCCCGGACACGCCGCCCGCGCTGGTGCAAGGGGTGATGGTCAGCGACAAGGCGCCCGACATCGACATCGTCATGCCGGCGCCGACCAAGCTCAGCGTCACGTTCACCGTCCCGATCGCGAGCAGCGTGGGCAACTGGACCGTCGACGTCGTCGAGCCGCACCGCGGCACCCGCATTTCGAGCGTGTATTCGATCGAGCAGTCGGGCATCTCGTTCACGGTCGACGCGACGATCGATTTCGTGTGGCCCGAGGTGGACGCGCCCATCCTGCGCCTCGTGCCGCCGGATCCGGGCCACCCCACCGTGTATTGGGACCTCTCGTCGGCCGCGCAAAACAAGGAAAATCCGTCGATCGCGCTCTCGATCCAAGACCTCTTCATCTACCCGCGCATGGTGAGCTTCCACCTCGCGCACGCGATGGCGAAGGTCCCCGCGGTCGTCACCATCAAGAGCCGCGCGCTGCTCGGCGACGCGGGCAACAACGCGACGTTCTCGATCGAGGGCATCAACGCGCCCGAGGGGCAGGTCGACGTGGGCCTGCCGCCCGGGCAATACGTGGTGCGCGTGTTCCCGACCGATCCGTCGCTCGCGATCACCGACGTCGATCTCGACGTGCCGAAGCCGCTCTCTCCGCAGGACGACACGTGCGTGTGCGGCAAGGAGATCGAGGTCCTCGGCAAGATCGTCGCGCAAGGCGAGGCGCTCACGCCGCTCGGCGAGCCGCTCTCCAACGTGCACGTGGCCGCGGCGCCCTCGTTCGGCGCGACCTCGTTTTGGCGCGATCAACACCTGCTCTCCCCGCTCACGACGAGGCCCGTGTCGGCGCAGGCGGACGAGGCGGGCCACTTCGTGCTGCTCATCGATCCGGGGACGAGCGACATCTCGATCCAGCCCGACCCTTATTCGGGGTTCTCGTGGATGGTCACGCCGCGCTTTCAAATCACGAGCGACATGCAGCTCCCCGCCTTCGTGCTGCCGTCGCCGGTGTTCTTGAACGGATCCATCGTCGATCCGATCGGCAACGTCATCACGAACGCCGACGTCAACGCGTGGCTCCCGATTCCATCCGGCGACGGCGTCGTTCAGATCGCCACGGCGTCGACGAACGCGGACGGCACGTACACGCTGATCCTGCCCTCCGTCATCACCCAATAATCGCGAGACCTCGACGCGGCTCGGGCGTGGGCCTATAGCGATCGGCCATGAGCGCAGAGAACGTTCGCAACCTGATCATCATCGGCTCCGGCCCCGCCGGGCTCACCGCTTCCATCTACGCCGCGCGCGCCAACCTGAAGCCTCTGCTCATCGAGGGCTTCAGCGCGGGCGGGCTCATCCCCGGCGGGCAGCTCATGTTCACGACCGACGTCGAGAACTACCCGGGCTTCCCCGAGAAGGTCACGGGCCAAGAGCTGATGCAGCGCTTCCGCGATCAAGCCGCGCATCAAGGCACCGAGATCGTGACCGCCGACGTCACCAAGGTCGATCTCTCGCAGCGACCGTTTCAGGTGTGGGTCGACGAGACGCGCTACCTCGCCAAGGCCATCGTCGTCGCGACGGGCGCGCGCGCGAACTACATCGGTCTGCCGAGCGAAGAGGCCCTCAAGAACAAGGGCGTGAGCGCGTGCGCGGTGTGCGACGGCGCGCTCTTCCGCGACGAGGACGTGGTCGTCGTGGGCGGCGGCGACACCGCGATGGAGGAGGCGAGCTACCTCGCGGGGCTCTGCAAGACGGTCACGCTCGTGCACCGCCGCGACGAGTTCCGCGCGTCGAAGGCGATGGTCAGCCGCGTCGTGGAGAACCCCAAGATCAAGATCCTCTACAGCCACGTCGTCGACGAGGTCCTCGGCGTCGCGGAGGATCGCGTCACCGGCGTGTCGGTCAAGAACGTGAAGACCGGCGAGAAGAGCACGGTCGCGTGTGCGGCGATGTTCGTCGCCATCGGCCACACGCCGATGACCGATCTCTTCGTCGGCCAGCTCGACACGCACCCGAACGGCTACCTCAAGACCACGCCCGGCTCGACGCGCACCAACGTGCCGGGCGTGTTCGCGGCGGGCGACGTGCAGGACTGGACGTACCGCCAAGCCGTGACCGCGGCGGGCACGGGCTGCATGGCCGCGCTCGACGCGGAGCGGTGGCTCGCGGCCGAGGGCGGTCATTGAGCGAGTCTCCTTCCCAGAATGATCCGTTGATCGAGCTCGCCGAGCTCTCGGCCTCGCTGCGCGCGCATCTCGCGTGGCAGGCCGAGACGGGCGCGAGCGGGCTCCCGCGCGCGAGCAGCCTCCCGCGTTCGATGGATCGCGCCTCTACGCCTGTCTCGGAGCCTTACTCCTCCGTGCTTCGAGCGCACCACGAGGCCGCGCGGCCCGTGGCGATCGCCGAGCCCGTCGCTCCTCCGGCGTACGGCGCGGATCCCCCGAGCGTGAGCGCGGCTGCTCCCGTGAGCGCGCCTCACGCTCCCGCGAGCGCGGCTGCTCCCGTGAGCGCGCCTCACGCTCCCGCGAGCGCGGCTGCTCCCGTGAGCGCGCCGCGCGCTTCGATCGAGGACGTGCGCACGAGGCTGGCGCTCCTCGCCGAAGAGGCGCGCACGTGCTCGCGTTGCGGGCTCTGCCAAGGGCGCCAACAAGCCGTGTTCTCGCGCGGCGATCCCGCGGCCGAGCTGTGCTTCGTGGGCGAAGGTCCGGGCGCCGACGAAGATCGTTTGGGCGAGCCCTTCGTGGGCGCGGCGGGGCAGCTCCTCGACAAGATGATCGCCGCGATGGGCTACGCGCGCGACGCGGTCTACATCTGCAACATCGTCAAGTGCCGGCCGCCCAATAACCGCAAGCCCGAGCCCGCCGAGATGAAGGCGTGCTCGCCGTTCGTCACGCAGCAGATCGACCTGATCCGGCCCAAGGTGATCGTCGCGCTCGGAGCGACGGCGATGGAAGGGCTCATGGGCACCACGGTGGGCATCACGCGCCTGCGCGGCACGTGGAAGGTCTACAAGGCCATCCCCGTGATGCCCACGTTTCACCCGGCGTATCTGCTCCGCAACCCCGCGGCCAAGCGCGAGGTGTGGAGCGATCTGCAAGAGGTCATGAAGCGCCTCAACAAGCCTCTCCCTCGCCCGCGCGGCTGAATGACACCTCCCCGGTCCACGGTGGGGGCCCCTCCGCCCCCTCACCCCCGTCGCGTCTCGGCTTGGATCCACGCGGCGCGCGCGCTGTTCGTCCTCGCTGGGACGCTGCCGTGGATCGTGCCGATCGCCCGCGCGCGCTGGCTCACGGGATCGCGCGGCGACGCGCTCGACGCGGTCTTCGTCACGCTCTGTCATCGCATCCCGGAGCGCACGATCGCGATCGCGGGCGTCGTGATGCCCGTGTGCAGCCGGTGCGCGGGGCTCTACGGGGGCGTCGCGCTCGGCGCGATCGCGGCGTGGCCTGCCTCGTTCTTGAGGCGTCACCTCCGCGCGGCGTTGCTTGTTTCGGCGGCGCCGATGGTGATCGACGTGATCACGCAGGACGTCGGCTTGCACGCGCCATGGCACCCGATCCGCATCGCGACGGGGGCCTTGTTTGGGTATGCGGCGGCCGCGTGCTTCATGAGCACGATGATCGAAGAGACGAAGATTTAGCCTGAAACGTAGGCTATTTGCGCCCGCCCATGGCGCGGCACTCGTGGACCGGGCCTTTGGTCGCGTTGCGCACGCACTCCGAATACGAGTCGACGCCGTCCTTCCACTTGCCCATCGCTTGGAGCGCGGAGCCGTGGAGCAGGTAGCCCATCGCCTCGCTCGGATCGGCGGCGATGGCTTCGCGCGCCTTCTCGACCGCGTCTTTGTTGCGGCCTTGGTTGAGGAGCTTCTCGGCCTCTTTACGGAGCGCGACGCCGTCGCCGCCGGAGGGCTTGGGCGCGTCGGGCTTCGCGGTGTCCGCGGGCTTTGCGTCCTCGGGCTTCGCCGTGCCTTCGGGCTTGGCGCTGCCCTCGGCCTTCGCGCTGTCCGCGGGCTTCGCCGTGCCTTCGGGCTTGGCGCTGTCCGCGGGCTTTGCGTCGTCGGGCTTCTTGTCGAGCTTGGCGGTCTCGATCGGCTTCGGCGCTTCGTTCGTCTTGGCCTCGACCACGGTCGGAGGCGGCGCGACCTGCGATGAGCGACGCGAGCCCGCGATCGATTTGCCCACGACGGCGAGCGAGATCACGCCCGCGAACGCGACCACGCCCGCGACGACCCTGCGGAGGCGCGCGCGCCGCGCCAGCGCGGTGGGTGTGAGCGGATCGACGAGCGGCTCTTCTTCGTCGTGCGCGCCTTCGAGGTGGTGCTCCTGCGAGTCGATGAAGGGTGGCAGCGAGTCCGTGTCTTTGCGGAAGAACTCCGCCGACACCGAGGACATGTCGGTCTCGAGCTCTCCGCTCGGCGATCGGTGCGACGGGCTCGATCGATCCGCGGCGTCGCGCGAGGGCTTGCCCTCGCCGCGCCGCTTCGATGAGAGGGAAGGTGACGAGTGGGACGCGGACGACTCGGCTTTGTCGTCGGTCTTGGCGCGGCTCTTTGCTGCGGGCTTGGGCTCTTCGCGCGCCTCGATCTTCGTCTCGGCCTTCGCGGGCTCTTCGACCTCGACCTTGGGCTTGGGCTCTTCGCTCAGCTTGCCGCGCTCGACGCGCAGCGTGACGGCCTCGCCCAACGCGCGGCTCGCGAACGCGACCTCGTCGTCGATGTCTTCGTTGGGGGCCGGCTTGGCCGAAGCGGGCTTGGGCTCTTCGCGGGGCTCCTCTTTGGCGGCGGCCTTGATCGGCTTGGCCGAAGCGGGCTTGGGCTCTTCGCGGGGCTCCTCTTTGGCGGCGGCCTTGATCGGCTTGGCCGAAGCGGGCTTGGGCTCTTCGGGCTCTTCGCGCGCCACGGTCGAGGCCGTGCTCGGGAGCGTGGTCTCTTTGACCTCGTCGTGCTCGGCGGCGTGAACGTCGAGGGCCTCCTGCGCATCCGAGACAGCGATGGCCGCGACCTTGGGCTCACGAACGGTGATCGCCTGGTGGATCGCGATCTGATCTTTGGTCTCCCGATCGTTCTCGCTGACGTTGACCTCGGCTTCAGCCTCGCTCGCGTCGTTCTCCTCGGGGCTTGCGCCTGCAGACGAGGCGAGCTCTTCCGGGGTCAGCGACGGAGGCATGCTCTGCCGTCCTTCGGAGCCACGCGGCCGAGCTCGACCACGAGATCGCATCGATGCGCGAAGACGCTTGGACATGACGTGAACGAACCTCCGTGCGGGAGAGCAGTGGCGTTAGAGGTGTGACCGAGGGGCGTGACCCTGCACCGGCGAGGATCGCCGCATACACGAACCGGGCCGCGACATCATAACGCGAACCCACCGGGGCAGGCCAGTCGAGGGCTCACGAACGCGGCTGGTTTTACGAGGAAGAGCATTGCCCAAAGGCAGACTGGACAAGGGCTCCGCTTTGTGCTGCGGACCGTCCGGGGCGCGGGCAGACGGTCCGGCTGTGCCGGAGCGTGCCGAGGGCGGATCACGGTCCATATCTCCAAATGGCAAGACCGGGGCTCTTTGATCACCCAAAATGGCATGCGGCGCTCGCTATTGACCGGGGCGCGTGTTTCGTTATGCTTGGTCCTGTTCCCTCTGCTGCGTCCTGTGAGGTGATTGGCAATTGAATCCCGAGTAAGCAGAACCACGGGGACCCCGCTATTACCGTGGTGAGCTAGGCCCGGACTCATTCACCGGGAAGCCTAAAGCGGTACAGGGGTCACCCACCTAGCCGCGTGCTAGGGGTTCAAGTCATCCACCCACGCTCTCGGCGGTAAGGAACTTATCGTGGGGCGGTGCTCGAAGGCGCCGCCCCACGATCCTTTTGTGCGTCCGCGTCGTATCGGTCCGGCCCGCGCGGGCGGGCCAAACATCGATCCTGCGGGCTTGACGAGCCGGCCTTTCTCGGCTGCTCTACCCACAAAAACGAGAGGGGATGATCGTGGCAAAGAATCCGTATGCTCCGCCCGTCGACGACGAGCGCGAAGGCGAAGACGAGGCCGGGCCGTATTGGGCCGAGCGCCGCAGCGTGGCCGCGGTGGTGGCGCTTTATTTCGTGACGTGCGGGCTCTACGGCCCAATTTGGTTTTTGCGCCGCCAGAAGTTCCTCGACTCGCTCGATTCGGAGCGCAAAATCGGCTCGCTCCCCATCGTCGCGCTCGTCCTCATGGCGATCTCGGTGGCGCTCTCGATCGCGCTCTCGGACAAGGGGGCGGACCGCCTCCCGACCTTCGGCGGCGGCATCATCATGCTCATCATGAGCTTTCGAACCGCCGAGATCTTGCGGAACGACTTCGCGCGCACGGGCCGGCTCCTCAGCGTGTCGGGCGTCGCGGTGTTCTTCTTGGGCCCGATGTACCTCCAACACAAGATCAACGAAGCCGCGGATACGCCCGCTCGCCTCGAAGAGGACGAGCCTCGCCCCAAGAAGAAGCGTAAAAAGAAGCCGGCCGAGGCCCCACAAGAGACCTCGGCCGAATGATCACGTGGTGAGAGGTCGGACCTTCAAAGAGGGTTCGACCTCAAACCATCATCACGCCGCGGGCGAGCCGCCGACCATCTTGAGACGACCGTTGATGACGTCCCAGTTGAGGCCGGAGAGGACGTTCGCCACGTAGTCGGCCTTCTTCGTTTGATAATCGAAGAAGTACGCGTGCTCCCACACGTCGATCGCCATCATCACGTGAACGTTGGCGAAGAGGCCGACGTCGTGCTCGGTGCGGACGAGGTTGTTGATGAGCTTGCCCTCGGTGTAATCGAAGCACACGAGGAGCCAGCCGTGCGCGCTCATGAGGCACGCTTTGGCGTCGGCGAGCCACTCATCCATGCTGCCGAAGCTCGCGTTGATGAGCTTCTTGGCGTGGTCGTCGGGGCTCGCCCCGCCATTGCCGAGCGCCTCGAAGTACATCTCGTGGAGGACGGTGCCGTTGAACGCAACGGGCTCGCGGCGGCGCAGCTCGCTGTACTCGTTGAACGAGTAGTTGGGCGCGCTCTTGTCGGTCTTGCCGAGCTTTTCGCGGATCTCGTTGAGCTTTTTGACGTAGCCCTGATAGAGAGTGAAGTGCGCCTTGAGCTGCGTGTCGCTGAGCCCCTTTGCGTTGCCGCCCAGGAGATGGTCGAAGTTCTTCGGTTCGCGGGCCATGATGCCTCCTCAGATAGGGAGGGCCCTCTAGCGCCGGAGCTTTGCGCCGGCAAGGGGAATGGCTCGTAACGGAAGATGGAGCCGCCCCACGGCTCGATGTATCCTCGCGGCCTATGCTCAAGGTTCTTGATCGCGCGCCTGATTTCACCTCCGAGACCGCCGACGGCAAGACCGTTCGTCTCTCGGATCTCCGCGGGCAGCACGTGGTGCTCTTCTTCTTCCCCAAGGCCTTCACCAAGGGGTGAACGATCGAGGCGACGCGGTTCCGCGACGCATACCCGGAGATTCAGGCGCTCGGCGGCGAGATCGTCGGTGTGTCGACCGACGACCCGAAGACGCAGTGTGATTTTGCGAAATCGCTCGGCGTCACGTTCCCGATGGTCGGCGACCCGAAACGCGCCATCGGCAAGGCGTACGGCGTCTTGTGGCCGCTGCTCGGCGTGGACCGTCGCATCACCTTCGTGATCGATCACGAGGGCGTGATCCGCGGCGTCTTTTCGCACGAGCTCTTGATCGACAAGCACCTCGACGACGCGATGGACCTCTTGAAAAAGCTCCCGCGCCCCAAGGGTCGAGGGTAGCCTCTTCGTCTATGGCTCAACGTTGGCTCATCGCGGCGCCTCTCTTGGCGCTCGCGTCGGTGGGGTGCTCCGAGGCCGCCTCGCAGGAGCGCGCGCAGCTCGAACAAGCGCAGCGCTCGGTGTGGGAGCGCGACAACAAAATCCGCGCGCTGGAGTGGCAGCTCACCGCGACGTGGCAAGAGAAGCAGGCCGCCGATCAACGTCACGACGCCGCGCTGCGCGAGCTCAACGAGCGCGTCCTCCAGCTCTCGTCGTCGAACGCGGCGCTCGTCGAGCGGCTCCGCCAAGCCGACGCGAAGCCCATGTTCCCGCCCGACGATCCCAACGCCAAGAAGACGCCGGGCCACCTCTCGAACGCGGATCTGCGCCGCGTCGAGCTGCTCATCGACGAGAAGAACAAGCCCGTGAACGAGGCGCTCCGCCGGATCGAGCGGCAGATGAACGAGCGCGCCAAAGGCGAGCAGCGCCAGGGCCGGCAGGTCGTCGACGTGCTCGACCCGTGGGGCTTCGGCGAGCGCAAATGAAGCGCGGGCTCATCTTCGCGACGTCCCTCCTCGCGCTCTTCGCGACCGGCTGCGCCGACGAGATCCCGGACGCGCCCTCGTTCACGTACCCGCGCGACGCCGAGCTGCGCGTCAATCACCTGCAAACGAAGGGGACGCACAACAGCTATCACGTGGCGGCGCCCGACGCGATCAAGCCGCTCGCCTACACGCACGCGCCGCTCGACGTGCAGCTCCGCGATCAAGGCGTGCGGCAGTTCGAGCTCGACACGCGGTACAACTACGTCGAAGAGCGCTTCGAGGTCTTTCACATCGGCACCATCGACGAGGGCACGACGTGCCGGCTCTTCGTGGACTGCCTCGCGGCGATCCGATCGTGGTCCCGCGCGAACCCCGCGCACCACCCGATCTTCGTGCAGATCGAGCCCAAAGAGGATCCCGCCGAGGTCGAGGCCGAGGACTACTTCGCGAAGCTCGAAGGCGAGATCTTGAGCCGGATCCCGCGCGACGCGATCCTCACGCCCGACGACGTGAAGGGCGACGCGCCGTCCGTGCGCGAGGCCATCGTAACGAACGGCTGGCCTGTGCTCGGCAAGGCGCGCGGCAAGATCATCTTCTTCGTCGACAACAGCGGGGGGTTTCGCACGTTTTACACGCACGGCGACGCGAGCCTCGACGGCCGCTTGATGTTCATCGACGCCGATCTCCACGCGCCGTACGCGGGCGTCATCCTCGCGAACGATCCCATCGGCGACATCGATCGCATCGTCGCCGCCGTGAGCGCGGGCCTCATCGTGCGGACGCGCGCGGACGGCGACAACATCGAGCCCTTCGCGGGCGACACCACGCGCCGCGACGAGGCGCTGAAGAGCGGCGCGCAGCTCGTGAGCACCGACTATCCGGTGCCCGTCGACGGCGTCGACTACGTCGTCGAGATCCCGGGCGGCACGCCCTCGCGCTGCAACCCGGTGACCGCACCGATCGACGAGCTCGGCGACCTCGCGTGCGCGTCCGAGGACATCGAAGATCCTCGGTTCATCGACGCGCCGTGATAACGTCGCCCTGATGGACAAGCCGCTCTGGGCGCCGTGGCGCATGGAGTACATCCTCGCTCCCAAATCAGGTGTCCGCGCCTGCATCTTTTGTAACGTGCGCGAGGCGTCCGAGACCGAGCGCGACGAGCGCCACGTCGTGTGCGTGACCGATCGGGCGTACGTGATGTTGAACCGCTACCCGTTCGCCGCTGGGCACCTGCTCGTCATCCCGCACGCGCACGAGCACGACCTCGGCGCGCTCTCGGACGACGATCACGACGCGCTCTTTCGCTTGGTGCGCGCGAGCGCGGCGAGGCTCAAGCGCGCGCTCCGCGCCGAGGGGCTCAACATCGGGCTCAACCTCGGCGCCGTCGCGGGCGCGGGCGTGGCGGAGCACCTGCACGTCCACATCGTGCCGCGCTGGTCGGGCGACACGAACTTCATGCCGGTGCTCGCGGACACGCGCGTGGTGCCGCAGGCGCTCGCCGACACGCGCGCGCACCTCGCGAAGTTCTTCGCGGATCTCGCGTCGCCGAGCGGAGAGGGCGCATGACCACGTCCCCTCGCGCGCGGACGATCTTCTTGGCGGTGAGCGGCGTGCTCGCGCTCGCGGTGCTCATCGCGTCGCGCGACGTGCTCCTGCCGTTCGTGCTCGCGTTGGTCGTCGCCTACGTGCTGACGCCGGCGGTGCGGCGCGTCGAGAAGCTCAAGGTGCCGCGGTGGGCTGCGATCTTGATCGTCTATGCGCTCACGCTCGGCTCGATCGGCGTGTCGATTCAGCAGATGGTGCCGAGGCTCGTGGTCGAAGGGCAGGCGCTCGCGGCGGAGTGGCCGCGGTTCGACAAGACCATGCGCGAGGACCTCCTCCCCGCGCTCGACCGGAAGATCGCCGCGTGGACAGGCCGTAAAATCCCGCCCACCGAGCTCGTCGCGGACGACGCTCGTCCGCCCGAAAAGCCCGCTCCCATCCGCGTCGTTCCGCAGCCCGACGGCTCGTTCGACGTGCGGCTCGCCGAGGGGACCGAGCTCCGGCAGACGGGCGAGGGGGCTTATGAGATTCAGGTCGTCGAGAAGTCCAAAGGGCTCTCGAGCGTGGCGATGGTGGGCGGCGCGTTTGGCAAGCTCACCAAGTACGTCCAAGAGCACTCGATGGAGGTGCTCAAGATCGGCAGCGTAGTCGTCTCGGGCATCACCAAAGGCATCTTCAACCTCTTTATGACGTTGATGCTCGGCGGCTACATCATCCTCACGCACGAGCGCATTTTGGCCTTCTTCCGATCGCTCGTGTCCGAGCCTGCGCAGCCCTCGTGGGATCGTTTTCTGCGCCGTTTGGACCGCGGGCTCTCGGGCGTGGTGCGCGGCCAGCTCATGATCTGTTTGGTGAACGGCGTGCTCTCGGCCATCGGGTTTTGGCTCTTCAAGCTCAAGTATTGGCCCATCTTGAGCGTGGTCGCCGCGGTGATGTCGCTCATCCCCATCTTCGGATCCATCTTGAGCTCGATCCCCGCGGTGGCCATCGGGCTCACGCAGTCGCCCGCCACGGCGTTCGGGGTGCTCGCGTGGATCATCGGGATTCACCAGCTCGAAGCGAATTTTTTGAACCCCAAGATCATCGGCGACGCGGCCAAGATTCACCCTGTGCTCGTGGTCTTCTCGTTGCTCGTGGGCGAGCACTTCTTTCAGCTCGCAGGGGCCTTGTTCGCGGTGCCGTGCATGTCCATCGCCCAAACCATCTTCTTGCACTTCCGCGAAGAGTGGATGGGTATCCGCGCGGGCGCCGCCGACGAGACGCCGCTCATGACCATTCCCCCTGCACCGGCGCTGGCGACGCTCGTGCCCGGCAAAAAGCCTGGTACGTCCGTCCCGCCGCCCGCCACCAAGCCGAGCGCGTCGCAGACCCCGGTCCACAGTGGGGGCTCGGGTCCCGCAAGCGGGCCCTCTGCCCCCACACCCCCGCCGAAGACCGAGCGGAGCGCGGACGCCGAGGCGAAGGGCGAGCCCAAAGAGCGTAAAGACGCGAAGAGCGAAGAGCCCGATCAGGCGTGATCGAGCGATCCGCGTAGATCGGCTCAACACCCCACGATCGTGATCCGCTTCTTGTTCACCTTCTTGGTCCTCGTCGTGAGCCGCTTGGACCAAGGGAGCTTCTTGCGGAGGTCGAACATCACGAGCCATCCCTCGGTGAGACCCAGCGTATCGAGGTAACGCGCCACCTGTTCGAGGGCCTCTTTTTCGGTCTCGGTGCGGCGGCGGAGCTTGACCTCGATGGCGTGTCGCTCTCCCCCAAAGGTGATCATCAGATCGAGCGCGCCCCGGCCAAGGCCATATTCGCGATCGATGCGCCCGCCGCCGTTGACGATGCGTTGGAGGAACGCCATCAACATCAGGTGCGGCCCGCTCTCGCGATAGTCAAACCCCTCGGCCGCGAGGTGGCCGTCTTTGCGCCAGAACGTCTGCCATTCGGCCATGAGCTTTTGCATGTCGAGCGCTCCGCCGGGGCGGAGATACCACGCCGTCTCCTGCTCGATCTGCATCTGTCGAAGATGGGTGAGCGCGCGGGGGATGACCTCGCGGTAGATCGAATTCGCCACCACATAACGGCGGTTGCGCTCCACGATGAGCCCAAGTCCGAGCACGTAGGCCAGATCGTCGTCGAGCACGTCGCCCGCCGTCTGCTCCCCCGCGAGCATCGGATCGATGACCCTGCGCACGCGGGGCTCACGGAGCTTGGCGACGAGAGAGTCGATATGGGTCCGCCGCTCCAGGATGATGGTCTCTTTGGCCGACTCGACGTGAGCGGCGGTGATGGAGACCGAGCGATCTTCGACGTCGCGGCGGGTGATCTGATCGGCGAGCGCGTTGACGAGCCATGGATGGCCCATGGAAAGATCGTTGATCGCGGCGACGGCCTCCGGCTCGAAGCGCTGGCCTGTCTCTTGGGTGTGCTGCGCGACGAGCTCGGCGACCTCGTCGCGCGTAAAGGGAGCGAGGGTTTTGGCCTCGGCGCCGATGTTAAAGGGAGAGCTGGTGCCTAGCGGGTAATCACGGGAAGCGCCTATGAGCACGATCGATCGGGGAAACGGTGCCCCTGATCTCGCGAGGTATCCAGCGCGGAGCTGCGTGAGGAACGAGACCATCGTTTTGCCGACCAAGCAGTCGGCTTCATCGAAGAACACGACGAGCGGGCGAGGGCAGCGCGCGGTCACGTCGCGCAGGTAGCGGAGCAAACACGTCGCCGGGTCGTCGAGCATCCGCGCGCGCTCAGCCGGCGGAGCCATGTCTGGGAGCGCCTCTCGGATCGCATCGTCGAGGTTGTTGAGCAATGTCTTGAACGCTTTCTCCGGCTCCGGCTCCTCTTTTGCCGTCTCGACGTCCACCCAGAGCGCAGTGAGCTCGCTCCCCGCGTTGTAGTGATCGACGAGCCACTGGGCGCACGTCGTCTTGCCCGTCTGCCGGCCCGCGTGGAGCGTAAAGTATTTGCCTTGATCGATGAGCTTCATGATCTCACCGAGCCTGCGCTCCGGCGGGATCATGTAGTGATCGTAGGGGATGCACGGGCCCCCGATGTTGAACCAGCGCGGCATGGCGAGACCTTGCCCCAAAAGTCGCGCCCGTTGCAAGCGGCGCGCGTGTGCGCCCTCCAAACTATGGTATGAGCCGCGCACATGCCTGTCGTCGCCGAGCCCTTCGATTGCCGCCTCGTCTCCGCCCGCCCGCTCACCCCCAGCGTGCGTGAGCTCGTCTTCGAGCGCGTTGACGATCGCCCCATGGCCTTTGCGCCGGGACAGTGGGTGAACCTCGTCATCCCGCTCCCCGAAGGCGAGATCAAGCGCGCGTACTCCATCGCTTCGGCGCCCGAGGCGGGCTCCTCTCGCTTCGCGCTGGCGGTCACCCACGTGACGGGCGGCCCGGGCTCGACGTACCTCCACGCCCTCTCGCCGGGCGCGACCCTCCGCGCCATCGGCCCACAAGGGCTCTTCACGCGCGACGCGACGGATCAAAGCCCCTCGCTCTTCGTCGCCACCGGCACCGGGATCACGCCGTTTCGCAGCATGATCGAGGCCGCCAATAACCACCTCGGCGACAAGGCCCCTCCCATGACCCTGCTCTTCGGCGTCCGGCACGAGGGCGACATCTTGTATCGCGAGGACATGAGTCGATGGGCGGAGGGCGGCGCACGCGTCGCGTGGCACGTCACCCTCTCCAGACCTCATGAGGGCTGGGCCGGCAAACAGGGTTGGGTGCAAACGCACGTCCCAAGCCTGTTGGCCGATCTCGCGCACAAGGCCGAGGCGCGCGGGCTCGGCGCGCCCCACGTGTACGTGTGCGGCCTCGATCGTATGGTGTCGGCGGTGCGCGAGCTCTTGCGAAACAGCCTGGGCGTGGATCGAAAGCGCGTCCACACCGAGCGCTACGATTGATCCGATCGCGGCGGCGCGATTGAATGGCGAGCTATGAAGCGAGCGCTCGGGGTGATCGCGATCGGGGTCCTTGGTTTTGTGGGCGCGTGCGGCGGGGGCGGCACCGGCGGCTCAGGAGCGAGCGGCGGTGGGACCTCGTCCTCGTCGAGCGGAACAGGCGGCGGATCGAGCAGCGGCATCAACTGCGACGGCCAGCCCGCGGACCTCTCGCTCACCGGCACGTGGGCCGTGTTCGGTGATCTCTCGATCACGTTCCAGAGCAACCCGGGCGGCGCCATCACGCTCTGTCCCACGGATCAAATCGGCCAAGCCACCCTCATGATGCTCGTGTCGATCACCCAGAGCACCACCGATCCGCTCGTGATCGATTCGGTCAAAGCCACGCTCTGCACCGTGGATTTGCCGACCGTGAGCGCGCTCGTGGGCCAGTGCGACCCCATGTCGCAGAGCCTCGTCACCGTCGATCTGGAGACGCCGCCCGCGCTCCTCGCCGCGTTCCCCAAGGTCGCGTCGGCCACCGTCGGCGGCTCGCTCGGGGGCAAGACACCCGGATCGTCGATCGGCATCGAGCGCTTCGTCGTCACCGTCGGGAGCGACAAAACAGGCGCCGCGCTGCCCAAATGGAACGCGAGCGCGCCCGGGTGCAACGACCCCAACGTGGGCCGCACCACGATGTGCGAAGCGGCGTGCGTCGACGACTGCGCCGACGTCTCGATGCGCGACGACGATCTCGACAGCTTCCCCGGCGTGACCATCGAGGTGTGCGGGCTCACGCCGAGCGATCAGCAGAGCGGCGTCCCGTGCAACGCCTCGGATCCGAGCAACCCGGGCGCGACGCTGCAAGGCCGCGCCTTCATGGACATCGAGGTCGACCCGCTCTGCACCGGCGTCGCCAAGAGCTCGTGCGAGCTCGTGGGCACCGTCGACACCGGCGTCCGCTACAACCTCGTCGGCGCCGACGTGTTCCTCGCGGGCGCGCCCATCTCGGTGTCGGCCGCGATCGGATCGCTCCCCGCGTTCCAGGTCATCCCCGCCGAGAGCAACTTCCGCATGGTGCGCATCGACGGACAATACGGCGCGCCCGATTTCATGGTCGATCCGACCGATGGGAGCGCGTCGTGCGCCACCATCTTGGCCCGCGCGAACGAGATCTTCTGAGCTTCGACGCCCTCCCCGATCGGCTCATCGGCCGCGATCACCAGCTCGCGATGCTCCGCGACGCGCTCTCGTCGGCGTGCTCGGGCGCCGCGGTCACCGCGCTCGTCCACGGCCCCAAAGGCGCGGGAAAGAGCGCGCTCATCCGCTCTTTTCTGCGCGACGAGCGCGGCCTCGCGCGCGTGCTCGAAGGCGCGCGCGACGACGGATCGCCGTTCGCGTCGGTGCGGCCCATCGCGATCGCGATCGCCGAGCGCGCCGAGGCGGCCCCCCATCGCGCCGCGTTGAGCCTTCTCTTCCCGGAGATCGGCGAGCGCGGCCCGCCCCCGGAGCCCACGCTCGAACGCCTGCGCGAAGCGCGCGCGGCGCTCCGCGACGCGATCGCGGCCGTGGCCAAGGCCGAGCCGGTGATCCTCGTCGCCGACGACGTCGCCGCGTGGGACGAGGACAGCCGCGCGCTCCTCCGCGCGCTGCCCGCGCCGGGCGCCCTCCTCGTGCTCGCGTACAGGAGCGACGACGCGATCGGCGCCGCGCCCGCGAAGGCCTTGATCCGAAGGCTCGCGCGGGGCGCGCCCACGGGCGACGTGCGCGAGATCGTCGTGCTCGACGTGCCCGAAGGCGCCGCGCAGAGCCCCGCGATCGAGCCGCAGAACGAGCGCGTCACGCGCGGGGACGAGGCGCTCGCGCGGCTCGCCTTCCATCGCGCGACGGAGCGCCTCCGCGCGGAGATCGCGGCGAAAGAAGGCGATCGTCGCGCCTACGTCGCGGCGGCGATCGAGGCCGGCAGGCTCGTCGAGGCCGCGGGCGCGCTGCTCCACGAGGAGCCTCCTCACCGCGCCGCGGCCGCGCTCCTCCTGATCCGCGCGGGCGCGATCGACGCGGGCTTCTCCGAGGCCGAGCGCGCGATCGGCCCGTCGGTCGCGGTGATGCCGCGATCGCGGGCGCGCTCGCTCGCGTCGAAGATCTACCAGCGCGCGCGGCTCTCGCTGCGCGGGCTCGACGTGCCCCGTTCGAGGCTCCGCGACGAGCCCGCGGATCACGGCGCGCTCGGCGCGCTCGTCCGCGCGCTCGCGGAGCTCGATCTGCGCCGCGCGTCAGGGCTCTCCGCGTGGCTCCTCCGATCGGCGCTCGACGGCGCGGATCGATCGGCGATCGTCGAGGCGCTCGTCTGCTCGGCGATGGTGCGCGCCGCCGAGGGCGACGAAGGCGGGATCGCCGCCGCCCGCGATCGCGCGGCGCGCGCGGCGTCGATCGCCGCGGATCCGGCTGACGCGACCCTCGCCGCGTGCGCGTCCGTCGCGGTCCACGTGGCGTCGTCGTCGTTCGACGACGCCGCGATCACCGCGGAAAATGCGAGGGGATCGATCGTCGCGGGCGGCCCGCGCGCGCGCGCGCTCGCCGCCGCGCTCGACGATCAACGCGCGCTCGCGCTCGCGATCGCGGGTCGGTTCGGCGACCTCGGCGCGCTCCTCGCCGACAGCCTCGACGACGCGGAGGAGCAAGGGGATCTCGCGCGCGTCGCGCGCCTGTCGATCCTGTTCGGCCCGCTCGTCGCGCTCGCGGACGATCGGCCGCACGCGGCGCGCTCGCCGTCGCTCGGCCCCGACGCGCTCGAAGAGATCGCGCAGCGCGTGGTCTTCGAGAGCCCGCCCCTGTTCGCGCGGAGGATCCACGTGATCGCGTTGAGCCTTCTTTACGAGGGGTTCCGCGGCGCGGCGCGGGCCTCCGTGCTCGAGCACTGGCCCGCCCTCGACGAGCGCGGAGCCCTCGACGCGGCGATGATCCGCGTCGATCTGGTGGCGCTCCGCGCGGCGACGGCGATCGCCGCGCGCGAGCCGGGCGCGCGGATGGAGGTCTATTTGGAGACCGCGGAGCGCGACGCGACCGCGGTGGCGCGCGAGGGGAGCCCCTACGCAAAGGCGCACGCGCTCGCGCTCGAAGCCCTGCTCGCCGCGGCGAGGGGGCGAGCGCGGGAGTCCGCCGAGCGCTTCGACGACGCCGAGACCGCGTTTGACGCGATGGGGATGGCGCTCCACGCGGCGGCGTGCGCGTACCGGCGAGGAGAGATGATGGGCACCGACGAGGGCGTTGACCTCGCGACGGCCGCTGATCAACGCATGAGGTCGCTCGGCGTGAGGGAGCCCGCAAAGATGGCCTTCGCGCTCCTGCCCGTGGGATGAGCGAACGAGCGTAGAGAGCGAAGATCGTTTGGAGATCCGCGCACCTGCCTTTGGCGCGTCAAAAAACCGACGCTGTCCGCGAGGGAGGAGCGCCGGGAATCTTCAAAAAAACAACAGGCCCTCGAAAGGACGGGGGTACGATCCTCGTAGTTCAGGGACAGACGGAGAAAGTTAGAGGATTTCCTATGACCCACCTCGATCCCTTGTTCGACGGAACCGCGTGTCCGTCACGCCCCGCGTGCACGGCGCCGCACACTGGCCCTCCTTAGAAGATGATTTTTTTAGTGGAGGTTTTGACGGACTATGTCGTACTTGAGGAACCATCAGATTCGAGAGCTGCACGACAGGTTGATCCCTACTTTGGTGGACGTCGACTCGCTCGTCGCGCAAATAGATAAACAATTTGTCGCTGGTTTGAGGCGGGGTAAGACCCGATCAGAAGACATGTGGATAGTGCTCAACGATATCAACGCGACTCCGCTCTTAGAGAACGGCACGTCGCCCCTTGTTGATGTCTTGAACGCGGCGCACCATCTCACGCGGCCATTGGGCCTCGGTCGCTTCGTCTGCGGTTTGCTCGCGGACCTGCGCGACAGGTTGCCTCCAATTTGCCGGAGGCTGCACGAGGAGGCGGGAGATTTTGCGATTTTGTCGTGGAGGGAGTCATGACGGACGCCTTGGAGACGACCATCCGTCGAGCGATTGAGGGGCACCGGGCCGACGAGCGAGAGCTGATGAAGGTGATCCTCCCGGCCGTGCAAAAGGGCGTCGCCTCGGTCCTTCGAAGAGCCCCCCGGCGCGACGCCCGCGACACGAGGCAAGAGCTCGCCGAGCTCTGCCAAGACGTGCTCCTCCACCTGTTCGAGGACAACGCCAGGAGGATCGCCACGTGGGCGCCGCAGCGTGGATTGACGCTGCCTCGCTACATCGAGCTGTTGGCGCGAAACATAGTCATCGACATCCTCAGGGCGCGTCATAAAAACCCTTGGGAGCTGTCCCTCATCGCGCCGTCCGACATCGACGCGCTCATCGGAGAGGCGGAGAGCCCCGAGCAGATCGTCGCGCGGGAGGAGCTCAAGGTGACGACGCTCGCCTTCGTCGAGGCCCAGCTCTCCGAGAAGGGGCGCGCCGTTTTGAACGGCTTCATCGCCGGGCAGACCATCGACGAGGTCGCCGTCCGAAACCAGATGTCGACCAACGCGGTCTACGTTTGGCGCACACGAATCACCCAAATCGCAGACAAAGCGCTCGGCGCTTCGTCCGCCTCCGCCCAGGCGCCGCACGCCGAGGCGCCATCGTTCAAAGATGAAAGGTTGCCCGATGAGGCCTCGTAAATACGTGTCGACCCCCTGGGGAGGGAGGGAGACATGAACAACAACCATCAAGAAAAAGTGATGTTGCTCCTCAAGCAAGCTGGAGAGACACGGCGAGCGGAGGAGGATCGAGACGCGGGCTGGCGAGCGATGACCGACGGCGCCCTCGACGAGCGCGGCCTCGCCGAGCTCCGCGCCGAGGCCGAGCAGAAGGGCGAAGAGCACCTCGAAGAGCTCTTTCGGCCCTTCGACGACCTGGAGCAGCAGCGGATGCTCGCGGCGGTGCGCGCGCAACGGAGCAAGGAGAAGGCGGCGCAGCGCTCGTGGGTCCACCGCAACGTGACGTGGATTGGGGGCTTCGCGGCGGTGGCCGCCGTCGGGGCGGCGACGCTGCTCGTGAGAGCGCCGGTGTCCATGGCGTACAATCAATTCGAGATCGACAGGCCCCGTGGCCCCTCGACGAACATCGATATGGTGGTGCGCTTGAAGGAGCTCGAGGACGAGCTCACGTTGAGGCTCGTGCGCGTCAACACCCAGCACAGCAAGGCGGATCCCGAGGTGAGGTTCGTGTGTGAGCAAGGGGGACGGCGCCGGTCTTGCGCGCTCCGAACATCGGTGCTGAGAGAGGGCGATCTGCTGATCTCGGGGAGGCGTGACGTCATGCTCCCGGGGGAGGTGGAGGGGCACTGGGACCTCTCGATCGTGGTCGGCTTGCCCGGCAAAGGTCCCACGCCGAACGATCTGGCCGCGAAGGGGGCGGGGCCTTCGGGGGGCTACCACGGTTATCAGGTCCTCAGGGTCCCCTTGGTCCTGGAGCGGCCCACCCCGCGTTGATGATTGCGTTGTCGTGAATTTGTAACGAGAGAGAGGGAGTTATTCGTATGCCCAAGCAAGATGAGAAGAGCCACGTTTGCAAGAGCGAGATCGTGGCGAAGAGCAACGTCTTCGGAGCGTTCGACCTCAAGGGGCCTAACTCTCCGTTGGATTGGGAGAAGTTCGCGGAGTCGTGGTCGGGGGGGTGCGGGATCTGCGTCCAGATCCTCGACGTGCTCAAGGCGACCATCTTCCTCTCGCTCAGCTCGATCGAAGACGGCATCTCCGGCGTCGAGGTGGTGGTGATCGTGCCGGAGGGGCGCTTTTCGCTCGACAAGGCCGGGGTCGACGCGCTCCTGCAGAACCCGGGGAAGCTCTTTGCCTGGCAGTTGCCCGCAGGGGTCTCCGCCGCGGGGGGAGCCATCTCGTTCGGCTTTGTCTTTGAAAAGGTGCAGTACGAGAAGACGATTGTCCTCTCGACGCTCGCGCAAAAGAGCGCCGTCAACATCTAACCTCGCGCCGTGGGAGGCCCCATGTGCCCGCTCCGTAAGCTCTGTTGTGTCTTGGTCTTGGCCGGAGCGGCCATGGGGATCGCCCTGTCGTGCGGGGTCTACAAGAACCCGCCGCCGGAGAGCCCGCTCGAGGTGCTGGTCGACGGTTGCGACATGGTCTATGCGCCATGGGGGGAGGTCGCGTGCACCTTCCCCAAGTTCTCCATCGTCGATTTGAACGGGCTCTCGGACGAAGAGTACCAGGCGCGCGCCGAGAGCCGTGAGCCCGATCTCCGCAAGATGAACCTCTGGGTGGAGGGCGCTTGGAACAACTATGAGGTTCGGGCGGACGGACGCCTGCTCCCCTCGAAGCCCACGCTCTCGAATGAAGGGAGCAAGGTGCCAATCGCGGTGCCCTCCACCGCGCGACGCCTCACCGTCGAGCTGGGCGGACGGGCGCTCTACGAGCTGCCCATCATCCCTTCGGAGAGCCCTCCTGCTCACTCCGGCCTCAACGACGTCATGGCGCAGTGGCGGCAGGAGCGGGGGCGCGCCGAGGCCGCCTTGCCGGCGTTCGTCGGTGACCCGAGCCATGCTGTCCGCGCCAAGGCGACCGCGTTGTTCGCCCGCGCCGAGCTGCGGCAAGGCAACGTCCAAGGAGCGGTGACGAGCCTCTATGAGTCGATCGACGCCGCGGATCGCGCCGGCCTCATCACGGACAAGGTCCTCTCGGGGCTCGTGCTCGCGCGGACGTTGATCGTTGATCAAAGGGAGCTCGCCGAGGGGGCGGAGGTGCTCACGCGCATCTCCGGGTCGCTCGAAGCCTACCCCGCGGGCAGGGCGATGGAGCCTTATTTCCGAGCGTTCCTGTGGTCGGAGATGGGGTATCTCCACGGCGCGCGACAGTGGCTCGACGTCGCGGAGATGCGGTTGGATCAGCTCCATCAGTCGCTCCTCCTCAAAGACGTCCACGAAAAATCGATGGAGGTCTCGGCGCTGCTCGGGCTCCACGAGCGCTCCGAGCGTCACTTCGAGGCGCTGATGCGCGCGTTGCCCGCCGGCGTGTGCCAAGACGCGCAGCGCGAGCTCAACCTCGGTTGGCGCGCGCTCATCACGGGCGGCAGGACGACCGAGGCCATCGTGCGCTCCGAGCGCGCGCTCGATCTGCTCTCCCCGGTGACGTCCTCGGGCAAGCCCGGTTGTGACAACCTCTCGGGGCGTGCGACCGCGACCATGAACTTGGCGCAGGCGTTGGTCGAGGCGCGGAGATGGCGAGAGGCCGAGCAACGTTTGAACGCGGCGCGCGGGATGAGCCTCGCTCCCCGCCTCGCCGCGTGGCTGCCCCTCTTGGAGGGCCGGATCGCGCTCAGCCGAGGCGACTATGGATCCTCCGTCGTACGGTTCGAAGAGGCGGCGCATTATGCGGCGATGAGCGGGCTGCCTTATGCGGAGAGCGCGGCGCTCTACGGGCGCGCCGAGGCGATCGAGGCGAGCGGCAAGGTGAACGAGGCGCTCGGCGCATACGCGCGTGCGGACGAGGCGCTCCAGCGATGGGGAGCGCTCATCCCCTTTGGGGGAGGGCTCCAATCCTTCTTCGGCAGGCACGATCGCGGCGTGCGCCGTCACATCGGGCTCCTGCTCGAAGACGCCGGGAGCGAGGGCGCGGTCGCGGAGGCGGCGTGCCTCGCGCGCCGAAACCTCGCGCGGATCGCGCTCTCGATCGCGGCGGAGCGACGCGCGGGGAAGCTCTCGCAACACCATTTGGCCCGCGCGCTCGAAGAGCAACGGAGAGGCGGCCCGCTGGGGGCCCCGGCGCCGGTGAGCAGGGAGGAGAGGGTGCTTGGGAGCTGCTTGGCGGCGGCGCCTTCGTGGGCCGATCTCGCGCCGGGAGAGGCCATGTTGGTGGTCCATCCGATCGAGGTTGCCCCGTCACGACCCTCCCACGATGAGGCGCCCAAGAGCAAGACGTGGGCAGGATTCCTGATCACGCGCGAGGGCGTGTCGGGCTCGGTGTTGAAGAGCATCCCCGAGCGGCTCTCGTTCGGCGCGGCGATGCGAGAGACGCTCGCCCAGGTGATGCTCAGGCCGTTCACGCGCGAGCTCGAGCGCGTCGAGCGCCGGGCGCCTTTGGGCAAGAGACCCGTGCTCCGCGCGGCGCTCGCGGAGTCGTTGAGCCTCGTGCCCCTTCACGATCTGCCGTGGGGAGACAGGAGGCTCGAAGAGACGCTCTCCGACCGCTTCTCGGTCTTGTACACCCTCGATCTGCCCTCCGAAGCTCCCGCGCGTGAGCAACGGGGGAGGACGGCGCTCATCGTCGTCGAGCCGGGGATGGTGGAATACAAAGGATCGAAAGAGGTCTTGTTGGTGGATGACGCGTTGAAGCGCAGCGGCTGGAGAACGCTGAAGCTCGAAGGGCAAGAGGCGACGCACGATCGCGTGCTCGAGCACTTGAAGAGGGAGGACGTCGAGCTGTTTCATTTCATCGGTCATGGTCACGCGAGCGAGGACGAGGGCTTTGACGACGCGGCGGACCTCGCGTTTGGCAAACACCTCACCATCACGGACATCCTCGACCTCGGCCGCGCGCCCAGGTACGTGACGCTCTCGGCGTGTCGCGGCGCCGCCTCGCGCCCAGGCTCCCACGTGCAGGGGATGAGCCTCGCCGGAGCGTTCCTTTTGATGGGTGCGCAGGTGGTGGTCGCCTCCCGCGTGGACGTGAGGGACGCGCCCGCGTTCGAGGTGATGAGCAAGCTCTATGAGCCCTCGGGAGGTTTCTTGAACGATCCCGCAGGGGCCTTGTACGGAGCGCTCCGCGGGGTGCCGGACAGGGGGCTCGCCGATTTCCGCGTGATCGTGCGGTGACGCCGCTCAACCGTCGATGACGTCGCTCATCCGCGCGCCCACGGTCTTGGTGCCATGACGGGACGTGCCGAGCAGCGTCGCGCCGGAGAGATCGGCGTCGCGCAGGTCGGCGTTGTCGAGCGTCGCGCCCGAGAAATCGGCCTTGACGAGCCGTGAAGGGCGGAGCGACGCGCCCGTCAAATCGGCGCCTGCAAAGCAGCTCTCCGAGAGGTCCGCGCGCGCGGCGCGGATCGCGCGGAGGTGCGCGCCGTCGAACCTGGCCCCTTTGGCGCGCAGGTTGGTGAGGTCGGCGCGGTCCAAGGTGCTATTCGAAAAGTCCGCGTGATCGGCGGTCGCGCGGCCCATTTTTGCGTCGGACAGGTCGGCGGACGCAAACGAGGCTCGCCCGCACATGGCCCCTGCCAAGCTCGCTCCCTTGAGCGTCGCGCCGGACCAGCGCGTATCGGACAACGACGCTCGGTCGAGCACGATCTCGCTCGCGTGGACGCCGGCCAAGGAGGCTTTGAGGAGGGAGATGCCGTCGGCGCGCGCTTTGTCCGCCCGCGCGCCGTCGAGCACGGCTTCGAGGAGCTTCGCGTCGGTGAGCGTGGCGCCCGAGAGATCGGCGTCGCGCAGGCTCGCTTTGGCGAGCGTTGCGCCCGAGAAATCCGCGCCCGCGAGCGTGGCTCTGTCGAACACCGCGTCCTTGAAGCGACCTTTGGCGAAGATGGCTTTGTCGGCGCGCGCGCCTTCGAACACGGCGCCCTCCGCCTGCGCGGAGCTGAGATCGGCGCCGGTCAGGTTCGCGCGGTTGAGCTTGGCTTTGTCGAGCTTGGCCTCCCGGAGGCTCATCCCTTGAAGATCGGCGCCGGAGAGGTCCAATCCGCTCAAGTCTACCTTGTCGAGCGAGAGGCCCGACAAGGGCGCTCCGGTCGCGAGGCGCCGCTTGACCTCTTCGCGCACGTCCTCGGGTTTTTGCGGAGGAGCG
>CAYTJL010000043.1:0-18757 GCA_964437785.1 uncultured Polyangiaceae bacterium | reverse complement strand
GCAGAGACGGGAGCGGGCAGGGCGAGAGGCGGTAAGTCGACAGGCAACGTCCCGCCCATCGGGAGCGGCTTTTTGGCAGGGACGATGGGCGCCGCGGGCTTGCCATCCACCATGAAGGGCAGCCCCTCGGACGTGCTGCTCGGCTGCGAAGGGGGCGCGGGCTTCCCCCACGGGGTCGCCACCGCCTCATCGATCTTCTTTTGCTCTTCGGCGCTGAGCACCGATGTGGAGGGCGAACGAGGCTCGTTGGGGGGAGGCGCGTCGAACGGCGTCGCGAGCTTGGCCATGAGCTCGGGCGTCACCGCTTGGGTGAACCCCGCGCTCTCGGGCGGTGGGCGCGGCGCGGACGCGGGCGGCGGCGGCGCGGGGATGGAGCCCTCTTTGGGGGCCGCGAAGGGCATCGACGGTTTGAGGCTCATCAACGCTGCGAGCTCGGGGCTCACGAGCGCGGTGTGCGCCTCGGGCTTTTTGTCTTTGTCCTCGACGGCTTTGGATTGAGAGGGCGGAGGGGCGGGCGGATCAACGGGTTTGCCCACGGGCACGCCCGCGATCTCGAGGCCCGCGAGGACGCGCAGCGACGAGAGCTCCGCCTCCTCGACGCCGGCCGCAAAGTCCCCTCGGAACGTGAGCCACGAGAGCATCCTGTCGGTGTCGATGAGCCACGTGTCGCAGCGGAGCGGCACCGGCGTGCCCTCGGCCGGACCGGAGGGTGCTTTGGAGAACACCCTCGCTTTGGCGCGCACCCCGGGGAGCTTGGTTTGGACCCGAGGCGCGTTGGGGCTCATCCCATCGATGATGAGCAGCTCGTCGCCTTGCAAGAAGTCAGTCTGTTGATCGGGCGGCGCACATTGGAAATAGGCCCACGGAAAGCCCTCGCGGATCGTGATAGGCACCCTCTCCGCGAGCGCGCGCTGATCGCCCTGCGAGAGGAGCCCCGCGCGGACGGGCCAAATGCGGGGGATGGGGCCATATCCCGCGCGGGCCGTCGCGGAGCCGGGATCGACCAGGTTGGGCAGCGCCGCCGAGCCGTCGAGCCCGACCCCAACGGGGTTGTCCGGCGACGAGGGGCCGCCGTGCGCGCGCTCGTAGTGGATGGGCATGCGCGAGAACGGCTCCGGGGAGGGGAGCGCGCGCGTCCTGTCACCGTAGATGTGAAGGGTCTTGTCGACGAGCACGCGCATCGCGCCGCCGCCGCCTTGCGACCGCCCCTCGCGCAGCACACCGAGCCTGACCGACGACGACGGCGCCGCCTTGCCCCCGGGCGCGTGCGCGTGGCCCATCACCATGACATCCGCCTTGAGCTTACGAGGCGCGATATCGCCCGGCGCCTCGATGCTGCGGCGCAGGCTGCCCTCGAAGTGCCGGTCCACGGGGACGATGGGCGCCCCGCTCCGAAGCGCCGCGGTGCCGTCGGGGACCAGCGCGAACGCGGCCTTCACCATGATCGTCACGCGCAGCGCGCCTGCCTCTCTCCACGATGTCGCGATGCAGGCCACGGGCCCCACGCCCGCGAGCTCGATCCTGGTCTCCGGTGTCATTGGTTCAGCGAAGGTAACTCGGCGCGGGCCGGCCGCCCAGATCGAAAAAGCCCATGACCGCCATAGCTCCCGTTAATGTCCCATGTCGTGACGCTCAAAGGCACGTGCCCCGCGGCACGTGCCCGGCACAAAGGGCTGGCTCGCTTGGAAGGTGAAGGTGGGATGAGCGGGCTTTTGGCCGCGATCGCCGTGAGATCCTCGGTCGATCCCGCGGGCATGGGTGTTGCCAAAGGCCGGGGGCCGAGAACGAGAACGGGAGCGGCGACGAGAGGAGCTTTTTTATGACGACGAGCGGAGTGTATGGAGCGGACGTATCTTCGGCGGTGAGCGTGGCGGGCTGGCAAGCGCTCATGAGCCAACACAGCGTCACCTTTGGGATCGTGCGGTGTTACGAGAGCACCGGCAATGTGGATCCCAACGCCCCTGCCACGGTCAACAACGGGTGGAGCGCCGGCCTCGACGAGGTGGACGTCTATCACTTCCCGAGCTGCTCCGTGGACGCGACGACCCAGGTGAACGACGCGGTCAACGCGCTTTGGAACGCGGGCGCCAAGTTCAACCGCTATTGGATCGACGTGGAGTCGGGCGCGGGCTGGAGCGCCACGAATTTCAGCCAAAACGCGACGTTTCTACAAGACCTCATCAACGCGGCCGTCGCGCTCGGGCTCACGGTGGGCGTCTACTCGAGCCCTTATGAGTGGAGCCAAATCATCGAAGCGAGCAACACCCAGTTCGCGCAATACCTGCTCTGGTACGCCGACTACGATGCCGTCGCCAACTTCAACGACTATGCATCGGTGGCGTTCGGCGGCTGGACCACCCCGACCATGAAGCAGTTCAAAGGCGACGAGACGTGCACGTACAGCGGCGGCACGATCGCGTATGACGGCAACTGGGCCCCTGCGCTCGCGTCGAACCCGCCCAGCACCGGCAGCACGGGATCGGGCTCGAGCGGCTCGGGATCAGGCAGCACGGGATCGGGCGGCTCGGGATCGGGCAGCGCCGTTGGGAGGAGCGCGGATGACGTGCGGTCGTACGCCACGAAGATCGCGCAGCGGGTCGTCGGGCTCGACGCCAACACCGCTGCGTCCAACGCGGTCTCGTACCAATCGTACGTGTCGTTCACGACCCCGGGCGACACGTCGGTGAACCAAGCCGAATTCGCGACCCAATCCGGCTGCGGCCTCGTGGTCGGCGGCATCTGGCGCGCGACCGGCGTCTGGGCGTCCCAGCTCTATGCGCCGTACGCGAATCAGATCGGACAAGCCATCTCGCGCCTCATCACCATCGCGCAGAACGCAGGCGCGTACGTGCCTTATACGTCGTCCTCCGCGCCCTCGCCCGGCGACATGGTCCTGCTCGACGCGAGCGGGAGCGACACGCACGTTTATACGGTCTTGACCATCACCCCGGGGACGGGCAACGTTCAATATTCGCTCACCAGCGTGGACGGCGGCCAGGTCGACACCTCCGGCTTCGAGACCATCCTTCAAAAGAGCCGCACGTGGTCGAACGGCCAAGATACCGTCGCTGCCCAAGGGGCCAATCCTCAGTCGACGCGGCCTATTTCGGCCTGGATCGACATCACCAAGCTGCCTCTTTTGCCCGCCGCGCCGCTCTGGGGATATGCGCAGAACGGGCCGAGCGCCAAGGGGTTCGACACCCAAACACCGCTCACCAGCACCACCGCGGCCCAGATCGCGGCGGCCGGATATGCGTTCTGCGTGCGCACGCTCGCGACGACGACCACGAGCATGACCGGCATTTTGACGCGGCAGGAGGCGACGGCCATCCTCGGCGCGGGGCTCGGGCTCATGGGCCTTCAACCCTCCGTCGCCGCGGGGCTCACCGCGTCCAACGCGACGACGCTCGGCCAAGCGAGCGGGCAAGCCGCGGCCGACAACGCGCTCGCCGCCGGGCTCCCGATGGCCACGTGCTTGTGGCTCACGCTCGACGGCGTCCCCCAGGGCACGAGCGCGACCACGGTGTCGAGCTTCGCGAACGCGTGGTACACGGCGGTGCTCGGCGCGGGCTTCACGCCGGGCGTCTATTACGGCGCCGCGTGCGGCCTCACCTCGCAAGAGCTCTATCAGAACCTCTCCTTCGCGCACTATTGGGAGGGCAGCGGCACCACGGTCAAGGTCTATAGCCGCGGCGAGCAGGTCGTCCAATCCGCATCGACCACGGTCTCGGGCGTGAGCATCAACCCCGATCAGGCCCTGACCGACAACGACGGCGGCCAAGTGGTCTGGCTCATCACCCAGCCGTACGTGGCGAGCCAGGGCGCCTGACGTTTCGCGCTCCCAACCTCGTTCCCGCTCCTGTTCCCGCCTCCGTCCCCGTCCCCCGTCCCGACCCCCTCCCCGGGAATAATCCGTCAACACTCTTGTTTGGCGGGCGCTGTTGACATAGAGAGCCTCGCCGCTGGGATGCGGCGCCCTTCGGGGGGCGGCGTCCTGCCGCCGGCGAGGCCGGCGGTGCTTGTTTCTTCGGTGTGAGAAGGAGGTCGGTTTGTCCAGCGACGTGATGATCGAGGCCAACGCGCTGACCAAGCGCTACGGCTCGCTCCGTGCTCTCGACAAGGTCAGCTTCGAGGTGCAAAAGGGCGAGGTCGTCGGCTTTCTGGGCCCGAACGGGGCGGGAAAGTCGACCACGATGCGCATCCTCACGTGCTTCATTTCGGCGAGCTCGGGCACCGCCAAGGTGCACGGGTTCGACGTCTTCGATGACACGCTGGAGGTACGGAAGCGCATCGGGTACCTGCCCCAGCGCGCGCCGCTCTACCAAGACATGAGCGTCTGGGAGTACCTGGCGTTCGTCGCCGACATGCGCGGGCTCTCGCGGCCCACCTTCAAGAAGCGCATGCGCGGCATCGTCGAGGTGTGCGGCCTCGCGCAGGTGCTCGGCAAGAACATCGGCGACCTGTCGCACGGCTATCGCCAGCGCGTCGGTCTCGGCCAAGCGCTCGTGCACGACCCGCCCATCTTGATCCTCGACGAGCCCACCGCCGACCTCGACCCGAACGAGAAGGCCGAGGTCATCCGGTACATCAAGGAGATCGGCAAGGAGCGCACGGTGCTCCTCTCGACGCACAACCTCTCCGAGGTCGAGACGGCGTGCGCGCGCGCGATCATCGTCTCCAAGGGGCGCGTCGTCGCCGACGGTCCGCTCGAGGACATCCGCGCGAAGAGCGACCGCGTACGGTACGTGGTCACGGTCCACGAGCAGAAGTTCTTCGAAGGCGTGGGCGGCTACCGCTCGGGCGCGCGTAAGCCCCCGACGGCCGAAGAGGTGCAGGACGCGCTCCGCGAGCTCGCGGGCGTGGGCGCGGTCACCGAGATGCCCACCGACGACAGCGCGCACCGCTTCCAGTTCATGGGTCCGCACGGCTCCGATCTCCGTTCGGAGATCTTCGCGATGGCCGTGCAAAAAGGCTGGCTCCTCTTGGAGCTGCGCCGCGACGCGCAGACCTTGGAGGACGTCTTCAAGATCCTCACGAAGGGCGACGAGCGTCGCGATCGCGGTCGCGCGTACGACCCCGACGAGGACGACGAAGAGCTCTCGTCCGCCGACGAAGGCGACGACGAGGACGAGGACGACGACGAAGAAGATGAGGACGAGAAGGCCAAGCCGTCCGCGAAGCCCTCCGCTGCAAAGGCCGCTTCGAAGCCCGCCGCCAAGGCCAAGGCCGACGACGAGGACGACGAAGAAGATGAGGACGAGGACGACGAGGACGACGAAGACGATGAGGACGAGGACGACGGCGACGACGAAGAAGAAGCCGCCGACAACAAGGGCAAAGGGCCCTCGAAGAAGAAGGGCTGATCTCCGATGAACACCTTCAACATCGCGTACCGCGAGCTTCGATCGAGCTTCGTCTCACCGCTGGCCTACGTCGTGATCTGCCTCGCGCTGGTCACGCTGGGCTTCGTGTTCTTCTTCTACGGGAGCGGCTACTGGGAGGCGGATCGCGCCTCGCTCCAAGCCCTCTTCGTGTGGGCGCCGCGCGGCCTCTCGTGGCTCGTGGTGCCGGTCGTCACGATGCGCCTGCTCGCCGAGGAGAAGCGCGCCGGCACGCTCGAGATGCTGATCACGCTCCCCGTGCGCGATCACGAGGTCATCTTGGGCAAGTTCATCGGCGCGTGGACCTTGGTCCTGATCCTCATCGCGGCGACCGCGCTCTACCCGATCCTCATGTATTACCCGCCGTTCGGCGTCGTGGGCTGGCACCTCGGCGTGCTCGACTCGGGCCCCGTGTGGTCGGGCTACATCGGCCTCTTCGTGTACAGCGCCGCGGCCGTGTCGATCGGCCTCTTGATCTCGGCGCTCACCGACAGCCAGGTGATCGCGTTCTTCATCAGCTTCGTGCTCTTGTTCTTCCTCCACTTCGTGGGCGCCGCGGCGGACAAAGCGCCGGCCGGCCTCCGCGACGTGATCTCGTTCATCAGCTTCGACTCTCGCCTCGCGCCCTTCGCGCGCGGCCAGATCATCACCAAGGACCTCGTGTACTTCATCTCGATCACGATCGGCTGCCTGATGGCGGCGTTCCGGGCGCTCGAGCGCAGGAAGTGGGCGTAGGGAGGCGGCCATGGAAAAGAAGACCAAAGCAGCCACCCAGACAGGCATTTACCTGCTCGTCGTCGCGGCCATCCTCGTGGTCGTGAACCTGTTGTCGATCAAGAACTTCAAGCGGATCGACACGACGGCGAACGAGCGCTTCACCCTCTCCAAAGGGTCGGCGCGCCTCGTCAGCGAGGGCCTCAACAAGCAGCTCGAGATGGACGTGTACGTCACGCGCGGGCTGCCCAAGTACGACCAGTTCGTCGACGATCTGACCGACCTCTTGAACTCGTACGAGCGCGCGTCGGGCGGCAAGCTCCGCTACACGCTCATCGAGCCGAAGAGCGAGGACGAGAAGAAGGCCGCGGCCGAGGCTGGTTTGCAGGAGTTCGCGTTCGGCGAGGGCTCGAAGACCGGCAAGCAGCAGGCGGTCATCGGCAAGGGCTACATGGGCATCGCCCTCCGCTACGGCAGCGAGAAGGACTCGATCCCCGTGCTCACGCCCGAGCAGTCGATGGGCCTGGAATTCTGGATCAGCAACAAGATCCGCGAGATTCGTGATCGCGCCGACGAGCGCTACGTCAAGCTCGGCGTCATCACCGGCAAGGACGAGATCAAGCTCACCGAGCAGAACCTCGTCGCGAACCAAGGCGGCCGCGGCCCCTCGATGAAGGGCATCTTCGACCAGGCGCTCCCCTTCTACAAGATCGAGGACGTCGACCTTCAGAACGGCGAGGCCGAGATCAACCCCGAGCTCGCGGGCCTCATCGTCACGCAGCCCGGCAAGGAGTACACCGAGAAGGAGCTCCGCCGCATCGATCAGTTCTTGATGCGCGGCAACAAGGCCGTCGCGATCATCGCGAGCGCGGTCAACGTCAAGGCGGCCGACGCCGGCATGAAGGCCGAGCTCAACACGCGCGGCTTGGAGAAGCTGCTCGACGGCTACGGCGTCGAGATGAAGAAGGACGCGATCATCGATCTCGGCCGGCCCGGCATCTTGCAGCTCCAGACGCAGGGCCGCGTGATCGTGCTCATGCACCCGGGCGTCGTCGACGCGCAATACGACCAACGGCTCGGCGACAAGGAGCAGATGCTCGACCAGAGCTTCCTCGGCTTCTTCCGCATGCCCGAGCTCGCGTTCCCGTTCGCGTCCACGCTCGTGCCGCACGCCGAGAAGCAGCCCGGCGCGTCGCTCAAGGTCGTGGCGCGCACGTCGCCCAAGGCCGGGTCGGCGACGGGCGACAACTACGACATGGCGATCCAATCCTTCCCGCCCATCGCGCAGGACTGGAAGCCCCCCGCGGGCGAGGGCGGCCAGCGCGCGATCGCGATCGCGCTCGAAGGCAAGATCAAGAGCGCGTTCGCGGGCAAAGAGGGCGACGGCATCACCGGCGTCCCCGCCGAGTCCAAGGACAAGTCGCGCCTGCTCGTGATCTCGTCGGCGCAGTTCCTCGCGAACCCGCTCGCGCGCGCGGGCAACGCGCCGCCGATGCCGCCGCAGATGATGATGATGGGCCAGATGGGCGGCGACAAAGACCTGCAAATGCTGTCGCAGCCGTACGCGCAGCAGTACCTCACCAACACCATCCTCGCGTTCAAGAACACGCTGGACTGGATGTCGGGCGACAGCGACCTCATCGCCGCGAGCGTCAAGCTCACCGGCGATAGCAACCTCACCTACTCGGACATCCAAAAGTCCAAGGACGCGGCGCTCGATCCGGCCGCGGCCAAGCAATACGAAGAGGAGATCACCAAGGTCCAGCAGCGCGTGCAGTGGACCTTGATCCTCGGGCCGGCGGTCTTCTTCGCGCTGGTCGGCTTCCTCTTCTGGTACCTGCGCGAGCGCGCGCGCTCCGCGATCACCCTCGATTGAACGACGCTAGGCCATGAAGACCGAGCACAAGATCTACGCGGCTATCGTGATCCTCGCGGTCCTCGCGGGGGCTTATTGGACAACGCGCAAGAGCGGCGACGAGCAGCTGGCGAAGCACAGCGTCGTCGCTGCGTCGGCCGATCTGCCGAACGCGACCGTCTCCAAAGAGGACGGCGACAAGATCACCAAGATCGAAATCGCGAGCCCCAACAAAGACGACAAGACCAAGCTCACCAAGGTCACCCTCGAAAAGAAGGGCGACGCGTGGGAGGTCACGGCGCCCGTCAGCGCCAAGGCCAACGCGAGCAACGTCAAGTCGGTCCTCGAGAACCTCCACGAGCTGAAGGTCAAAGAGGTCATCGACAAGGGCACCGGCTCGTACGGCCAATACGAGCTCACCGACGAGAAGGCCGTCCACTTCGTCGCTTACAAAGGCGCCGAAAAAGCGGCCGACTTCTACTTCGGCAAGAGCGGCGGTCGCGGCCAGCTCGCGCGCCTCGGCGGCAAAGACGGCGTCTACGTGATGGCCGGCTACAAGGGCTACCTCTTCGCGCGCGAGATCAAGAACTGGCGCGAGAATTCGATCCTCAAGTTCGAGGACGCGAACGCGATCCAGGTCGAGGTGACCAACAAGAACGGCCGCATGAGCTTCTCGAAGAACGGCGACAAGTGGTCCGCGTCGCTCACCAAGCGCGACAAAGACGGCGCCCTCGAGAAGAAGCCCGAGAAGGAGTGGAAGAAGTTCGAGGAGTCCAAGGTCAAGGACCTCCTCCGCGCGTACAAAGCCCTCTCTGCCGAGGACTTCGGCGAGGACAAAGACAAGGCCGAGGCCGGGCTCGACAAAGCCGAGGAGAACGGCGGAATCCTCAAGATCGTCCTCAAGGACAACGCGGGCGAGATCATCATGAAGGTCGGCAAGGTGCAGAAGGGCACGAGCCGATGGGTCATGAAAGAGGGCGACGCGACGCTCTACGCGATCTCGTCATGGGCCGCCGAGTGGGCCTACGGCGCGCCGACCAAGTTCGAGAAGGGCGACGACAAGAAAGACAAGCCTGCCGCGCCCGCGCACGACGATCACCACGACGACGACTGATCAGCGCGGGAGGCGGCTGCCGTCCGGCATCACCGTCTCCACCTCGACGCCTCGATCGTAGAGCTTCGCGCAGATCGGGTACCCATCATCCTCCCAGAGCTTCTGCCACCCATGGTGAACGCCATGGTGATACGTCGCTTGCGACGTGGGCGTGCCGTTCGGCGCGTAGTTCGTTTGCAGGCCGTGCTCGACGTGCACGAGCCGCTCGACGTCCGCGTAGAAGCCCACGGACGATCGGGCGCCGAGCGGGTGATAGTGCACGGCCCAGCGGAGCAGCCCGCGATCGTAGAAGCGCTGCGATTCGAGGGTGCCCGTCGACACGTAGAAGCGGAGCGCGAGGCCGTGCGCGACGGGGATGCTCCCGCGGCCCTGCGGCACGGCGCAGCTCATCGTGTACTGATCTTCGTACACCTCGGCGCCCTGCGGGCAGCGCATCATCGAGGCGTGCGCTTGCCCGCGGGTCAACGTGTCGGGGAGCCACAGCGGGACCGGCGCCGCGGGCTCGGGCTTGAAGAAGGTCGCCATCTGCGCGCTGATGGGCGCGCGGCGCGCGACGTTCTCGGCGATGGCGGGCGCGACGCGGGCGAGCGAGGCCTGCGCGCTCTTCAGCGCTTCGATCTGCTGCAAGAGGATCGGGCGCATCTCTTCGGGCGCGTCGTCCATGCATGCGCGGAGCTCGGCGATAGAGGCTTCCAAGTCGTCGTGGCGGCTGGTCATGAAAAACCAGAGTAATCGATTTTCTTCATTGACCGCTCGTAGGGTGCATGATAATCGGGCGTTGTCCCAGCGTGCGTGTTCGCGAGGGAGCGATGTGCGCTTCCCGAACATGTTGGGGTTCCCCGGCGGTCGCCGAGATTTTTGGGCATGCCGCACGCCTACGGAGACGACGGGAGACGCGTCCGCACTGATCTGCGAGCCACTTTGGGGGGTGCTCACCATCGCTTTTTCCAGCGTATGGCGGAGCTCCCTCTCAGGTGACCGTGATCCGCGTCGAAGGGAATACGGTTCAAGATGACGTTCACGGATGCCGCGGCCGAGGTGCTGCGACTCGTTGGAAGGCCGCTTCATTACAAAGAGATCACCGACATCGCGATCGAGAAGAACCTGCTCAGCCACGTGGGCAAGAGCCCCGAGGTGACGATGGGCGCGAGG
Organism: uncultured Polyangiaceae bacterium; assembly: GCA_964437785.1. Classification (GTDB taxonomy): domain Bacteria; phylum Myxococcota_A; class Polyangia; order Polyangiales; family Polyangiaceae; genus CAYTJL01. The sequence goes on along the minus strand of CAYTJL010000043.1, from coordinate 8,541 downwards.
CTCGCGGCGACCCTCAAGAAGGACTCGCCCGAGAACCCGCTCGTCCGGGTCAAGCCTGGGGTCTTTGCGCTCCGCGAGTGGGACGACAAGACCATCAAGAGCGGGCTCGAGCCGAAGCGCGGCGCCAAGAAGGGCCGTCATGACGACGCGCCCAAGGCCGTGGTTCGTACGGCCGACGAGGAGCAGGAGCAGCTCCCGTTCGAAGAGGGCGAGGACGACGCCGAGCCCGTCGTCGAAGAGGAGCCCGACCTCGCGGTGGAGGCCGCGGACGAGCCTGTTGCCTTCGAGCCCGCGGCCTTCGAGGGGATCAACGTAGGTCGCTCGGTCGATCTGAGCGCGGAGGCCGCGGCCCCTGCGGTCGACGTCGAGGACGAGGAGCCGATCACCGCCGAAGCGCCCGCGGTCGCGGCGCGCGAGAGCGCGCCGCAGCAGGCCGCGCCTTCTCCCCCGCCTCCCGCGCTGCAAGCTCCGCCCGCGCGCGCGAGCGCGCCGAAGCCCGTGGCGCCGGTCGACGAAGAGGACGACGGCGAGCCGCCCGGCCCGGACGACATGATGCGCGCGGAGGCCGCGGCGGGCGCGGCCGAGATGTTCGACGAAGAGGACGACGACGATCAGCCCATCCTCGGCGGGGGCGACGATCGCGCGTCGCAGCCCGGCGCCGAGCAGGGCGAGGGGCGCCGCCGCCGCCGCCGCCGCCGCCGCGGTCGCAGCACCAACGGCGAGGCGATCGCGCCGCAGCCCGGCGGCGGGCTCCCTTCGTACACGGCGACGCCCGTGTTCGAAGCGCGCGCCGTACCCCGCGATCTCCCGCGTGACGACAGGCGCGACGATCGACGCGATGACCGGCGTGATGATCGGCGCGACGACAGGCGTGACGATCGGCGCGAGGGCGACACGTCGTTCCGCGGGCCTCAGGTGATCGATCTCGCGGGCGGCGACGTCGCGCTCGACGATCTCTCCGGCCGTGATTTCTCGGATCAGGTCGCGGCCATCGTGGGCACCTTCGATCGCAACGCGGGCGCCGTCTCGCTCCGGCAGATCGCCGAGACCGCGCAGCGCCGCGGGCGCCTCGCGGGTGACGTGCAGCTCGTACAATCGCAGATCGCCGCCGCGGTCCGCGCGGACAACGCGCGTCGCGTCGCGAACGGCCAGCGCCCCCGGTTCCGCTTCGCGGGCGGGCGCGTGGCCCTCACGGATTGGCTGCTCCCGACCGATCTCGCGCGGCTCGAACAAGACGCCATCAACGCGATCGAGCGCTACCGGGACGCGGCCCGCCGCGCGTTCGCGCGCAAGCTGAGCGAGCTGCCTGGGCACGCGTTCGTCGAGATCTGCGTGCTCGCGCTCGAGCGCATGGGCGTGGGCCAGCTCCGCGCGCTCCGGCGCGCGGGCGCGCCGAGCGGCGAGGCGCACTTCTCCGCGGCGCTCCGCGCGGGCCAAGACGATCTTCGCTTGGCCGTGGTGATCCGCCGTGACGGCCGCGAGATCGGCCGCGAGCGGGTGACCGAGCTCCGCGGCTCGCTCCACCACTACGGCCCCGCGACGGCCGGGTGGATCTTCACCTCGGGGCAGACGCTCTCGGGCGCGCGCGAAGAGGCGTCCGTGCAAGGCGCCGCGCCCATCTCGCTCTACGACGGGCTCGGCGTCGCCAAGCTCTGCGAAGAGCACGACGTCGCGGTCATCAAGGCGCGCCTCCCCATCGCGCTGCCCGACGTCGATCTGCTCGAAGCGCTCCGCGCTTCCTGATCCCTCCCGCTCCTCTCATCCCAACCGCGCTACCTCTTCATCGAGCGCGTCGAGCGCGTCGTCGACGCGGTCCTCGTGCGTGCGGAACGACAGCACGCAGATGCGCAGCGTGACCTTCCCCCGGATCATCGTGCTCGACAGGTAAACGCGGCCTCGGCCGTTCACGCGGCGGAGCACGTCGAGGCTCTGGTCGTTGGTCGCGCCCTCGATCTGGAACGCGACGATCGACAGCTCCGGCTCGCCGATCACGCTGAAGCGGGGGTTCTTCGCGAGCCGTTCGTACGCGCGCCGCGTGAGCGCGAGCTTCTCGTCGAGCGCCTCGCGGAAGGCCCGCGCGCCGTGGAGCACGAGCGGGAGCCACAGCCGGAGCCCGCGGTGCTCACGCGAGAGCTCGGGCGAATAGTCCGTGAAATTCTCCCCCGCGCTCACGTCGCGCAGGTAGTCGGCGTCGAGCCCCGCGCTGTGCGCGCGCCGCAGCGCCTCGCCGTCTTTGACCAGGAGGAGGCCCGTTCCATACGGCAAAAATAGGCCTTTGTGCGGATCGAGCGTGATCGAGTCGCAGCGCTCGATGCCCGCGAGCTTTTGTTTGCCCTCGGGCGTGAGCTGGAAAAAGCCTCCGTACGCCGCGTCCGCGTGCACGCTCACGCGCTCCGCTTCGCCGAGGTCACAGAGCGCGTGGAGCGGATCGATCGCGCCTGTGTTGGTGGTGCCCGCGCTCGCGACGATCAAGAACGGGAGGAGCCCTTTGTCGCGGTCTTTGGAGATCGCGTCCTTGACCATGGAAGGATCGAGCTTTTGGCGCGCGTCCGAGGGGAGCACGCGCACGTTGGCGCGCGGGATGCCGGCGATGATGGCCGCCTTCTTCACCGAGAGATGGGTCTCGGTCGAGACGTACATCGTGCCTTTGGCGATCGCGTCCTCGGGCAAGAGCCGCGCGCGCGCCGTGACGATCGCCGAGAGGTTCGACAGCGAGCCGCCCGACGTGAGGATGCCGCGCGCGCGCCCGTCGTCGTAGCCCATCGCGCGCGCGAGCCAGCGGATCGCCGCGGCCTCGATCGCGACGAGGGCGGGCGAGACCATGCTCACGCCGACGTAGCGGTTGGTGCTGAGCGCGATGTAGTCGGCGATCGCGGCGGAGGGCAGCCCGCCGCCCGGGATGAACGCGAGGTAGCCCGGGCCCGCGGTGTTGAACGACTTCTTCACCGCGGGATCGAGGCGCGCGAGGATCGCTTCGATCGGGCTGCCCTCTTCGGGCATGGGCTCGTCGAAGGTCGCCGCGAGCTCGGTCCCGCCGATCAAATCGGCGGACGGGATCGCGCCGAGCGTCGTGATGTGCTCGCGGACGAAGGCCGTCGCGCGCTGGGTCCAAACGTCGAGCTCGGCCGGGCTCGGCTCGAGCGGGAAGGGGATCGTCACGAGCGCGAGCGTACCCTCGTTTTGGTCGCGCGCTTCAAGCGACGGAAGAGGCGCCGGGGCGCGGCTCCTTCGCGTCCGCGTGGATCGAGAACAAGAGCGGCCCGGCCGAGCGCGCGATGAACGAGAAGCCGAGGCGCGCGGACGTGACGCCGTCGATCACGCGGAGAGGTTGAACGAGCATGCCCAAGGGCTCGACCGTGCCGCTCTCGGGAATTCGAACCTCGACCTCGACGTCGATGGGCCCGCTCGAGGTGCGGCGGATCTCGAAGCGATCGGCCGGGTCGCCGTGCGGCCTCGCGATCACCGTGATCTCGAACGGCTCACCGATCACGACCTCGTCCGGCGCGTGGATCTGGAGGTAGATGACGAGCGGCGCGTAAAACACCCCGCTGGCGAGCGGGTTGCTCTGCTGATTGGAAGCGGCCGCATCGAACGGGGTCTTATCAAAAGAAGTCATGTGACGTTCTCAACCTCCCTCGGCGGTGGCACATCGCAAACGCCGTGCCCAAACATGGAGAACCTGAAGCGCTCGAATCGCGGCTGGACGGAGCGGGTCGTCGTGGTTGTCGGCGTCGGTACAGGACGCATACGCGTTCGCGTGGACGCTGGCATGTTCAGCTCTCACAGACCCCCTCGCGTCGCGCTTCGATCCGGCACGTAGCGCACAGCACCGTGCTCCGTGCGCGTGACCGTTCCAGCCCTTCTCTCCCATCGCCATAAGACCTGATCGAACAAGCCACTGTCAACGGGGGCCACCAACACGGATCCCTCTGGCATCACCCCGGTGATGAACGTCGGCTCAGCGTGCATGGCGTAGGTCACCGCGATCTTGAGCGGAGCGGGGCCGCGCGCCGCGATGACCGAGGGCGCGAGCGCGCGCGCGTCGCCGAGGATGAGGTCGATGAGCGGCTCTCCGTCGAGGGCGCCGAGCAGGCGCCTCGCGCGCTCGTGGAGCACGGGATCGATCTCGATCGAGGTGACGGCGCCGCGCGGGCCCACGATGGTTTGGGCGAGCGAAGCTCCGTAGCCTGTGCCCGTGCCGAGCTCGAGCAAGCGATCGCCTTCGTCGAGCTCGAGCAGGCCGAACGTGAGCACGTACGCGTGCGGCGCGCTGATGGTCGCGAGCCCTTTGCGATCGAGCGGGAGCGGCGCGTCGATCGCGGCCTCGGCGAGGTGCTCGGGCAAGACGAAGCGCTCGCGCGGGACCGCGAGGATCGCGTTCGCGAACCTCGGCGCGACGACGCCGATGCGCTGCTCGATGCGAGAGATGAGCGCGCTCCGCGCGTGGCGCGCGGCGCCCGCGAGCGCGACGTCGTCACCGATCGCGCGATCGACCTCGGGCGCCACGCGCCCGTCGCGGTCCGAGCCTTTGCCCGCCCATCGTCGGGCGGCGTGGGCGAGCTCCTCGGTGGCCTCGTTCACGCCGCACGTATGGAACGAGCAAGCCGCAAAGTACAGGTTTTGTGTGGGTCCGTGCTCCACTGGGGGTGCATGAACGGTCGCACCGTCGATTTGTCCGCCGTCGCCGCCGTCGCCGCGCCTCACGCGGCGCCCGCCGCCGTGGTGGCCGCGATCCGCCGCGGGCCCGATCGAGCGACCCGCGAGGGGCTCGGTATCGCCGGCCGCCTTCGCCGGGACGAGGGCTCGGCCGCGGCGTCGCCGCGCACCCTCTTCGATCTCGCCTCGGTGACCAAGCCCATCACGGCGCTTTTGTTCGCGCGGCTCGTGAGGCGCGGGCTCGTGCGGCGCGACGAGCCGCTCGCCGGCGTGCTCCCCTCGCTCGCGACGACGCGATCGGCCCGCACGTCGCTCGATTTGCTCTCCGCGCACCGCGCGGGGCTCGACGGGCACCGGCCGCTCTATGCGCCGCTCGTCGAAGGTCGCCCCGTCGATCGCGAGGCCTCGCTCGTCATCGCGGCGGACGCGCGGCGAGAGGGGTGCGACGGCGATCCGCCGCTTCGAGGTTTTCCCCCGGTGTACAGCGATCTTGGCTACCTGCTCTTGGGCGAGGCGCTCGCCGCGCGCGGGGGAGCGCCGCTCGACGCGCTGGTCGAGGCCGAGGTGATCGCGCCGCTCGCTGCGTTGTACGGGCGCGACGAGCTCCGATCGATCGGGTCGGCGCGACAAATCCGCGCGCGCGATCCAGGCTATTTGGATCGCGTGGCACCCACCGAGGTCGTACCATTTCGAGGAGGCGAGGTGCGCGGCGCCGTGCACGACGAGAACGCATGGGCGCTCGTGGGGGAAGCTTCGGCGGGGCACGCGGGGCTCTTCGGCGAGGCCATGGGGGTCGCGCTCCTCGGGCTCGCCATCCTCGACGCGCTCGCGGGCGCCATCCCTTCGTTTTTAGGCCCCGAGGACATGGAGCCGCTCGTTCGTGATCGAGAGGGCGGGTCGCTCCTCGCGGGGTTCGATCGCAAGAGCGGGGAGGCGCCGATGGCCGGGGTGCGGTTTGGACCACGCACCTTCGGGCATTTGGGCTTCACCGGGACGAGCCTTTGGATGGACCCTGATCAAAAGCTCATCGGCGTGCTGCTCACGAACCGTGTTCATCCCACGCGGGCGGCGATTGAGATTCGCGCCGCGCGGCCCAAGGTCTATGACGCTATCGCAGAGGCGATGATGGAGGCCGGCGATGGCTGAGGCGGGCACGTTGCGCGGGGCCTCTCGCACGTCGAGCCGCCCGCCCCGGTCGCATCAACGCTCGCTCCAGCGCACGGCCGGCCGCGCGCGGCAGAGCTATCGCTTCGTGCGTGCCTATTGGACCACCTTCGTGGTGATCGGCAGTTATCTTTGGTTCGCCTTCCTCTCGAGGCTCTTTGGGCGCACGTGGGCGCAAGACAACATGGGTCGTGTCCACGAGCGCAACGCGCGCAGGGTGGAGCGCACCATCCTCACGCTCCAAGGGCTCTTCATCAAGGTCGGCCAGCTCCTCAGCATCATGGCCAATTTCCTCCCGGTCGAGTTCCGGGCGGGGCTCGCGGGGCTCCAAGATCAGGTCCCGCCGAGGCCTTATGTCGAGATCGCCGAGCGCGTGCGCGTGGAGCTGGGCGCGCCCATCGAGGTGCTCTTTGCCCGCTTCGAGCACGAGCCCATCGCGAGCGCGTCGCTCGGCCAAGTGCACGAGGCGTGGCTCAAAGACGGCGCGCACGTGGCCGTCAAGGTGCAACACAGGGACATCGACGAGATCGCGCGGCTCGATCTCACGACCATCCGCCGCATCCTCTCGATCGTCACCATCTTCGTGCCCGTGCAGGGGATGGATGCCTATTACCATCAGATTAAGACGATGATCGCGGAGGAGATCGACTTCCTCCGCGAGGCCCGCAACATCGCGCGGATCGCCGAGAACTTCCGCGATCAACAGGACGTGAGGTTCCCGCTCCCCGTCGAGAAGCTCTGCACCGGGCGCGTGATGGTGACGAGCTTCGTCGAGGGCGTGAAGGTCGGGGACATCGAGGCGCTCGACCGGCAAGGCGTGGATCGCAAGGACCTCGCCCGGCGCATCATCAAGGCCTTTTGCCAACAGATCTTCGTCGATGGCATTTATCACGCCGATCCTCACCCGGGGAACATGCTCGTCGGCCCCCAAGGCGAGCTCGTGCTCCTCGACTTCGGCGCGGTGGCGGAGCTGTCCGACTCCATGCGCGAGGGCATCCCCGAGCTGCTCGAAGCGGTGATTCGCCGCGACACCGAGGGCATCGTCAAGGCGCTCCGCAAGATGGGGTTTTTGGCGCGCAGCGGGAGCGTGGATGTCAGCGAGCGTGTCATCGAGTTCTTTCACCAGCGCTTTCAAGAGGAGGTCAAGCTCGAGACCTTCAACCTGAAGGACATCAAGATTGATCCGCAGAAGGGCATCGAGAGCCTGCTCGATCTGCGGCGGATGAACATCGGCCTCCGCGAGCTGTCGGGCGCGTTCCACGTGCCGCGGGACTTCGTGCTCTTGGAGCGCACGTTGCTCTTGCTCGCGGGCGTGTGCACCGAGCTCGATCCCGAGCTCAACCCGATGGAGGTGATTCGGCCTTACCTCCAAGAGTTCGTGCTCGGCAACCGCGACTTTTCGCAGATCGCCATCGAGGCGGCGAAGAGCATGGGGCTCAAGGCGCTGAGCCTCCCGGACGACCTCCACAAGTACCTCTCGCGCGCCAACCGCGGTGAGGCCGAGGTCCGCGTCCGCGGGCTCACCCAAGCTGCGTCCACGCTCTATGCGGGCGTCCGGCAGCTCATCTATACGGCCATCGGCGTCACCTCCGGCATCGCGGCGCTCCAGCTCTATTTGGCGGGGCACGTGGCCGTGGCGCGTTATTGCTTGTACGGCGCGCTGGGGATGGGGGTTTTGCTGGCGGTGAGCCTGTTGACCACGCGGATGAGGCATTGATGATCACGTTCTCGCGCGACAGGAACGATGTCGTGCGGGCCCCCCAGCTCGCACGCGGGCCCGCGCGCAGCGGCTATGCTCTCTTGTGGTGGGAAATGAAGCTCGTTGAGCCTCGCGGCTCAGGGGAACGCCTGTAGGTCCATGGCTACGCCGCTCGCGCCGTCACCCATGTTGTCGCCGGTGTTGTCGCCCAAGCCGCCGGCTCCGGCCGTTCCTTTGGTGATCGTCACGCCGGTCATCGAGGGTGATTTTCCCATGTACGCGATCGCGATCGCGTGGCCGCCCAAGCCGCCTCCACCCATGCCGCCGTCGCCGCCGAAGCCGCCGAACCCGCCGTCGCAACCTGGGTTGAGCGAGCTGACAGAGACCTTCCCTCCTTTGCCTGGCATACCGGGGCCCCCGCCTTGTTGACCCGTGCCGCCGTCTCCACCCTTCCCGCCGTTGCCGGCTTTGACGGTTGCATTGATGAACGTAAAGGTGGAGTCGAGGCTCAGGATCGCGATGCTGCTCCCACCGGGGTTGCCGCCCTTGCCACCGAGCCCGCCGCAGCCGCCGGAGCCGCCGGAGCCGCCGGAGGCTCCACCCTCCATGCCCACGGTCGAGCACTTGTTTGCGCCAATACCACCTTTGGCTCCTCCGCCGCCGCCCCCGCCTTGTGCCACGAGCCCCGGCGTCCCGGCTCCGCCGACGAGGCCGGTGAAGCCGCTCGGGCTGAGCATCCCGAGCCCCATCGCTCCTAGGCCCGGCGTCCCGGGTTTTCCGTCATCCCCTTTGTTGCCAGGTGTACACACGACGGCGAGCTCACCAACCCCGCGATTCGTCGCCGCCATGGGCACTCCATTGGTGCCATCACCACCGCTGACCGACAGGCCAATCCCACCCACCCCGCTTACGGAGTCAATGGTGCCGCAGAGAGAGCTCACGGGCAATCCGGGGCTCACCACCGAATCTGTGCAAGCATCGGTGCCGTCCAAGCCATCGACGCCGTTCGTCGCCGCTTGGGA
>CAYTJL010000042.1:30793-48708 GCA_964437785.1 uncultured Polyangiaceae bacterium | reverse complement strand
AATTCTGGAGATCGAGCGGCTGCGGCAGGTTTTCTTGGAGGATGACACAGTAGTGTTAAGTAAGCGATGCTCCTCAAGGATCGGTCTTGGGCGTGACCGCCCGAATGGGCCGCTCCTCGGCCACAGGCAGCTTCTTGCTGTAATCGATGAACCTCGGCGGGCCGCTCTCCTCTTTGCCGTCGATCGGCGCGCCGCGCCCGCCGAACACGTGCTCGCCATACACCCGCCCCTCGCGGCGCCAGGTGCCGAACACCCGATCCCAAAGGCCCAAGTTCTGGCCGTAGTTGACGTGGAAATACAGGTGATGATCGTCGTGGAAGCGCGCGGGCGGCTGCCAGGGCAGGATCATCTTGCCGTCGACGCCCGAGTGATCGACGAGCGCCACCAGATTCTGATACACGAGCACCATAATCAGGCCGACCACGTGCACCGGGAAGAAGAAGAGCGGCACCAGCATGACCGATTGATACAGCGCGAGCTCGAGCGGGTGCATCGCCATCGCCGTGATGGGCGTGGGCGCGATGTAACGGTGGTGCCAGCGATGAATGTATTTGAAGAGGAGCGGCCGGTGCAACGTGCGGTGGGCCCAATAAAGGCCCATGTCGGTGGCCAGAAAATAAAGCAGCGTCGAGAGCACCGTAAAGACGACGCCGCGATCGCTCACGTTGAAGAAGATGGCGGTGCGCCCGCCGGACGCCACGTACGACGAGAAGAGCCCCGACAAGACCGACGCGCCGAACATGTTGGCCGAGCCGAGGAGCAGCTGGTGCCGGCTCAGCTTGGGGGGCAGCCAGCGCTTGGGCTGGCACTTCCACTCGTCCGCCCTGTCCTTGCGCGCGCGATAATAATAGAGGTGCACCGCGCCGCCGATGCCCCAATACATACCGAGCCCGACCGCGGTCGACATCACGACGTAAGAGAGCGTATTCATCGCGCTCCGTAGAATGCCGGATCCCATTGACGCGTGTCAACAGGCTTCTTCAACGGGTTTTTCGCGGGACGGCGCACCGCGCGCGCTGGAGCGACGCCGGTTGTACAAGGTTTGTACCACCATTTCTCCGACCACCTTCGACCAGGCGCAGAACGCGGCAAAATTTACCCTTGAAAGTTTGTACAAAGAATTTACAATGCCTGCACAACAATGGAACGCCACCTCCCCACTACCCTCCTCCTCGCCGCGCTGGTCGCCGGCGCGAGCCCGTTTTTGGCCTGTAGCTCCGCGCCCCCGCCCGACGGACAGGGCGGCTCCGGCGCCGGCTCTCCGCAGGACGAGCCGACGTATCGGAGCGACGTCACGCCCGTCACCAGCGTGGATCAAGCCAAGCCCGGCGTGTTCATCCCGCCGTTCTTGGACTGCCGCGATCCCAAGCCCGGTGAGGTGGGCCAAGGCCCGGACGGCAAGGTCTGCACGCACGTGATGATCTCCGCCTGCACCGAGCCCGGGAAGAGCTTCGCCGACTACGCGTCGTGTGATGTCGTAAAGACACAACGGCCCTTCTTCCCCAGGCCCCCCGCGGGAGAGTCCGATCCGGCGGATCCTCGGTTGAACGACCCTGTCTTCATGGGCGAGCTCGCGTGGGTGGCGGAGCAGGTGTCGGCCTGCGGCTGCGTGTGCTGTCATGACTCGTCGCTCTCCAACGGCAAAGCAGGCTCGTGGGACATCAAGGCAGGCCCTATTTGGACCGACTCGCTCTCTTCGACCGGGCTCGCGCTCTTCTTGGGCCTCGCGGACTCATCGGTCCTCGGCGCGTACGACGCGGAGGACAATCACGGCTTCGACCGCACGACCATGGGCCTGCCCACCACCGACATCCCGCGCATGACCGCGTTCTTCATGGATGAGCTCGCGCGGCGCGGCGTCACGCCTGAAGAGGCGGCGGAGACTCCCCCGTTCGGCGGCCCCATCTACGATAACTACGTCGCTGAGCCGACCGAGTGTGATCCCGTCGCCGAAGGCGTCGACGCGCAAGGGCTCCTCAACTGGTGGGGCGGCGCCGCGCGCTACGTGTACGTGCTCGAAGAGGGCTCCAAGAACCCCGGCGTGCCGCCCAACCTCGATGTGCCCCAAGGCACCGTGCTCCGGCTCGACGTGTTGGCGAGCAGCGACCCCATTTACAGCGGTGTCCCTTATGGCACCACGCCGGCCGGCACGTTCCAAGCGTTCCCCGAGGCGACCGCGGCGCCAAAGCTCGTTCCGGGCAAGCGCTATCAGCTCGTCGCGCTCCGCGACATGGGCCTCATGATGTCGAACTGCCTCTTTACGTATCAAGGGTCTTGACGCGGCGCGCTCGAACCTCGCTCGAAAGCGCTCGACGTAGCGGCGTGGCTTCGTGTATGCTCATTCGTCCCTCTCACCCCCACGGAGCACGCCCTTGTTCAAGACCCTGCGTTTGATCGCGGAAGACCTTCGGCAGAAGGCCAAGTGGTGTTATGAGAGCGAGTCGCCGGGCGCGATGGCCAAAGCCGCGCTCACCGACGGCACCCTCGCGATGGTGCTCTACCGGCTGATGCAGGCGTCGCGCGCGCACCACATGGGCGTGGCCGAGATGGTCTTCAACAAGCTGAACACCACGTTCGGCGGCGCCATCATCGGTCGAGGTGCCGAGTTCGGCCCGGGCTTCGTGCTCATCCACGCGAACGGCGTCGTCATCAACGGCAACGTCAAAGGCGGCTCCAACGTGTTTTTGGAGCACCAGGTCACCATCGGCGCCGAGCGGCGGCAGAGCCCCATGATCGGCAGCAACGTCTTCATCGGCGCGGGCGCCAAGATCATCGGCCCCGTCACCATCGGCGACGGCGCGCGCGTGGGCGCCAACGCGGTCGTCTTGCACGACGTCGCGGCCGACACCACCGTCGTTGGCATCCCCGCAAAGCCCGTTCGAAGGCGCGACGCGCAAGACGTAAAAGCCTCCTTCGACGAGGGCATCACCTCCAAGGGCGGCACCAGCTAAAGCGATCTAGCGGCGGCGAGGCGAGAGCGTTTATCCTCGCGCGCATGGTAGCTCCGAAGAGGCTCGCCCCGTTCGCCGCGCTCGCGTTGGTCGTCGCAGCCTCCGCGCCCGTCTCCGCCGAAGAGCCGAAGAAGCCGGACTCCCCGGCGCCCCCCGCGGGATCGCAGTCCGCGTGGGACGACGTCCCGAGGCCGTGGCTCTACACGCAAGATCCCACGGCGCCCCCGCAGTTTCACGTGATGGCCTCGATCGGCGTGAGCTACGCGCAGGTCGATCGCGGCGCCGCGCGGCCCTTCGCGGCCGATCGCGCGCACGCGGGCGCCGTCGCGACCGCGGGGGCCGAGGTCGGGCTCCACCGCTTCGTGTCGATCCACGCAGAGGGGTTGATCTCGGGCCAAGGCTCCGGCGACAGCGTCTCGGGCGGCACGCTCGTGGGCGCGACGTTCTTCCCGCTGCGCGCGTCGAGCCGCGTCGACGTCGCCATCTCGGGCGGGTACCTGCGCGAGCTCGGAGGCGCAAACGGCGCGTGGGGCCGCGCCACGGTCGCGGTCGACGCGGGCCCCGCGCGCATGATGCTCTCCACCGTCGTGTCGCATATCTTCGCGCCGGGGCGCGATCCCGTGGATCTCCTCGTCTCGACCGGCGTGAGCTTCAAGCTCCATCCCATCTTCCGCTTGGGCGCCGAATACGTGATCCAAGACCTCGAAGGGCTCTGGGAAAAAGAAGAAGAAGAGGACGGCGGAATCCGCCACTTCCTCGGCGCGACCGCGTCGCTCGATTTGGGCCGGAGGGTGCGCATCGTCGCGGGGCCCTCGGTGGGCCTCACGCGCGAGTCGCCGCGCGTGATGGGCAAAGTGATGGCGTATTACATGTTTTGAGGCCGAAAAACGGCTTGCGGCGCGCGCTGCCGGGGAGCACGCTCGGCCCCGCCATCATGAGCCTTGATCCTTCCTGGGCGAGCCGCGCCGTCTCCGCGGACGACGTGCTCCAACATCTGAAGAGCGGGATGCGCGCGTTCGTGCACGGCGCCGCGGCGACGCCGACGCCGTTGCTCGAAGCGCTCGCGCGCCGCACCGATCTCGAGGGCGTGCGCCTCTATCACCTGCACACCGCGGGGCCGTCACCCCATCTCGCGCCCGACCAACAGAGGCGCATCTTCTCGATCTCGCTCTTCGCGGGGCCCCCCGCGCGCAAGGCGATCGAAGAGGGGCGCGCCGACTTCTTGCCCATCTTCCTCTCGGACATCCCGCCGCTCTTCACGACAGGCAGGGTCTCGCTCGACGTCGCGCTGCTCCAGCTCTCCCCGCCCGACGAGCACGGCAACTGCACGCTCGGCACCTCGATCGACGCGGCCAAAGCCGCCGCGGACTCCGCGCGGATCATCCTCGCCGAGATCAACGATCAGATGCCGCGCACGCACGGCAACGGCGTCGTCCGCTTCGCCGACATCAACGCGTTCACGCGCACGAACCGCCCCCTCATCGAGGCCGAGCCCATCGAGCTCACCGCCATCGAGAACCAAATCGGCGAGATCATCGCCGGCCTCGTCGAAGACGGATCGACGCTCCAGGTCGGCATCGGCGGCATCCCGCAGGCTGTGCTCATGCGGCTCGGCGACAAGAACGATCTCGGCATCCACACCGAGATGTTCTCGGACGGCGTCATCGATCTGATGGAGTCGGGCGCGGTGACGAACCGCTTCAAGAAGGTCCACCCGGGCCGCACCGTGACGAGCTTCGTCTCGGGATCGAAGCGCCTCTTCGACTTCGTGAACAACAACTTGATGGTCGAATTCCACCCGTGCGATCGCACCAACGACACCGCGCTCATCCGCAAAAATCCCAAGGTGGTCGCCGTCAACTCCGCGCTCGAGATCGATCTCTCCGGCCAAGTGTGCGCCGACTCGATGGGTCACCGCATCTTCTCGGGCATCGGCGGACAGATGGACTTCATCCACGGCGCCGCGCTCTCGCACGGCGGAAAGCCCATCATCGCGCTGCCTTCGACCGCGGCCAAAGGCACCATCTCGCGCATCGTCACCACGCTCAAGCCGGGCGCGGGCGTCGTCACCACGCGCGGCCACGTGCACTGGGTCGTCACCGAATACGGCGCGGTCAACCTCCACGGCATGACGCTCCGCGAGCGCGGCGAGGCGCTCGTCTCGATCGCGCACCCCGACTTCCGCGCCGAGCTCCGCAAGGAGCTCTCCGCGCTGCGCCATTTCCCCTGCGGGTGATGCGTGGGGCGCATCCTCTTCATCGAGGACGACGCCGCGCTCGCCGACGTCCTCGCGCTCGCGATCGAGGACGCCGGCCACGAGGTCGCGCACGCGCGCGACGGCATCGCGGGGCTCGAGCGCATCGCGCGCGACAAGCCCGACCTCGTCGTGAGCGACGTGAACATGCCGCGCCTCGACGGCTTCTCGCTCTGCAAGAAGCTCCGCGCCGCGCATAACCACGTGCCGCTCATCCTCGTCACGTCGCGCGACTCCGAGATCGATCAAGCGCTCGGCTTGGAGCTCGGCGCCGACGACTACGTGATCAAGCCCGTGAGCGCGCGCGTGCTCGTCGCGCGCATCGCCGCGCTGCTCCGCCGCGACGCCCTCCGCAAGAGCAGCGAAGCCGCGCGAAACAAGCTCGTCGCAGGGCCGATCGCGATCGACCCCGAGCGCGTCGACGTTCGCCTCCACGGCGCTCCCATCGTGGTGACGCTCACCGAGCTGCGCATCTTGGAGGTGCTCTGCGGCCGGCCGGGCGTGGTCTTCTCGCGCGATCGCATCTTGGAGATCATCCGCGGCGACGGCTCCGTCGTCGAGGCGAGGATCGTCGACAGCTACGTGCGCCGCCTTCGCCGCAAGATGGAGGCCGTGGATCCGAGCTTCGATCGCATCGAGACCGTCGTCGGCGCGGGCTATCGCTGGAACGATCGTGCGCCGTAGCCGGAGGTGGCATAGGTCGCTCCGCGCGCGCGGCTACGTCGCGGTGATCGCCGTCGTCGTCGCGCCCCTCGCGATCGTGCTCGCGGCGAGCGTCGTCGATCGCGTGGAGGGCGCCTCCGATCTCGCGCGCGTTCGATCCGCCTCGAAGCGCGCGGCCGGCGCGTGCGCGGGCATGCCCCCGGGGCCCTCGCGCGATCGCGCGCTCGTCGCCGCCGCGAAGGAGAACAAGGTCCGCCTGCGCCTCGTCAACGCGCGCGGCGAGGTCGCGGGCGACCACGATTTCGCGCGCGATCAAGCGATCCGCGATCGCATCGGCGATCTGTTCTTCGGGCCCGAAGGTGCGCCGTCGCTCGCGGCGTGGGAGCGCGGTGCGCCCGCGCTCACGGAGAGACCTCACGTGCGCGACGCGATGGCGGGCCGCGCGTCGTCGGGCTGCGCGCGCGCGCTCGAAGGATCGCTCGCCGTGTGCGCGTCGGCGACGCCGCTCGCGGGCGGCGGCGCCGCGGTCGCCGAGCGCGGATCTCCCCGCGCGATCCGCGCGTTTTATGATCTCCGCTACCCGCTCCTCAAGCTGACTTTGTACGTGCTCGGGATGGGCGCGCTCTTCGCGTGGTGGCTCGGCCGGAGGATCGTGCGGCCCATCGAGGCGCTGCGCGACGACGTGATCGATCGCGCGGGATCCCCCGCGTCGGCGACGCCGCTCGCGCCCCGGTCCGACGACGAGATCGGCGATCTCGCCTCCTCGTTCAACGCGCTCCTCACCGCGATCGACGCGCGAAACAAGGCCAACGAGGCGTTCGCCGCAGATCTGGTCCACGAGCTCAAGAGCCCCATCGCCGCGATCCGCGCCGCGTCCGAGGCGCTCGCGAAGGGCTCGATCGACGAGGCGCGCGCCGCGCGGATCGCGCGGGCGCTCGACGCGAGCGGGGCGCGGCTCGACGCGCTCGTGACGCGTTTTTTGGAGCTCGCCCGCGCCGAGGCGGGGCTCGCGGGCGAGGCGCGGACAACGTTCGATCTCGGCGCGCTCACCCGCGGCGTCGCAGGCGCGGTGCGCGACGCTCCTCGCTCCGCGGGCGTACGCTTCGACGTCGCGGTCGAGGAGGTCCTCCTCGAAGGTGTGATGGCGAGCGTGGAGGACGCGATCCGCAACGTGATCGAGAACGCAGCGTCGTTCGCGGCAGAAGGGGCCGCAGAGCCGTGGGTGCGCGTCAGCGTGCGACGAGAAGGCGCGATGGGGATCGTCGACGTGACCGACAGCGGCCCCGGGATCGCCGAGGACAAGCTCCCCAAGGTGTTTGATCGCTTCTTCAGCGAGCGGCGCGCGGGCGGCGGGACGGGCCTCGGGCTCGCGCTCGCCAAGGCCATCGTCGAGGCGCACCAAGGCACCATCGCCGCGTCGTCAAAGCCCGGCGAGGGCGCCACGTTCACGCTGCGCCTGCCCGTTTCACACGGCGTTCACACACCTTCCGCCGGCGATTCACCCGATCGCTAGCGCGCGTTTCAAACGCACGACCCAACCTCCCTCACGTGGAGGTCACGATGAGGATCGTCTGGCTCGCCGCCGCGGACGCGCGCGGTCACGTAATGAGGGCTCATCTCGCCAAAGGCCTGCTCGCGAAGGAGGGTGTAAAGGTCGACATCGTCACCACGAACGAAGAGGGGCAGAGGTTCCTCGCCGCGCTCGGGACGCCTTCGGAGCTGCTCTCTTCGCACTATGGAGTCGCGTTCGACGGCTGGCAAAACATGGATCGCGCGCGCACCGAGGCGTGCATCGCGAGCTACCTCCTCCGCCCGAGCCGCGCGGCCAAAGACCTGCTCCGCCTCGACGCTCTTTGCGAGGGCGCGTCGTACGTGGTGAACGACTTTCACCCGCTGCTTTTCATCGCCTCGCCTCCGCGCTGCCCCGTCGTGCACGTCCACGGCGAGCACCTCTGGCACGCGATCGAGCACAACTTCGAGGGGCGCGGACCAAGGCTCCTCGATCAAGGGTTCGGCGCGTTCGCGCGGGGTCTCCGCGACAAGGCGCACGCGCGTATCGAGCACACGCTCGACGCCTCTCCCTCGGGCACGTTCGACGACGCGAGGCGCGTTTATACGTTGCTCCCGCTCGTCGCCGCGCCCGAGCGATCGCGCGCCGAGGTGCGGCGCGCGCTCGGCGTAAAGCCCTCTCACAAGCTCGCCGCGGTGTACTTGAACCCTCATTTCACCGATCCGCGCTTGGCCGAAGCCATCGAGTCTTCGCTCGACGAGGCGGGGTTTTCCATGCACGCCGTGGGAGAGGGCTTTGCGCAAAGGCCCCTCTGGAGGCCTTATGATCCCGCGTTCGCCGACGTCGCCGCCGCGGCCGATCTCTTGATCTCCGCGCCGGGGATGGGCGCGGTCGGGCTCTCCAAGCTCCTCTCGGTGCCGCTCCTCGCGCTCGTGACCGATCAGCCCGAGCAGCGCCAAAACCTGCGCTTTTTGAGGGGATCGGCGTTCGAGGTCGCCGGCCTCCCCTCCCCGCTCGGCGTGAAGGCCGCGCTCCGCGGCGCCGTCCGCCGCCTCAGCGAGATGCCTTTGGGTGACGCGGAGCGCGCGCCCATCGCGATCATTCACCGGCGCTGGGCCGAGGCGCTGACCCGCCTCGCCCCTGCGCCGAAGCGCGCTGTCTCTCGTTCGTTCGTGCTCTCTCAAGCTCTCTCGATGTCGAGGTGATCCCCATGAAGACCAAGTCTGTTTCGTTTGCGCTCGTGCTCGAGACCAACAACCTCCGCGGCGGGGGCGCCGATCGAGCGCGCACCGAGGCGAGCCTCGAACGGCTCGCGCTCCACCTGTCCCGGCAAACCAAGCCCCCGCGCGATCTCGACGAGATCGTGATCACCCACGACGGGCTCAGCGCCCGCGCGGAGGAGGCGATCATGCGGGCGCTCGGCGCGCCCGTTCGCTTCGTGCCCATCCGCGCCGACGTGGGGTATTACGAGGCCAAGAACCGCGGCTTCGACGCTACCACCGCGGACGTGGTCCTGTTCGCCGACGCGGACTGCATCCCGGACGCCGCGTGGCTCGGGCGGATGCTCGCGCCGTTCAACGACGCTTCGACCTCGGCGGTCGCGGGCCGCACCACCTACCGCGACGACGTGCTCGGCGCCGCGGCGACCGCGATTGACTTCCTGTATTTCGAGGGCGCGGAGGGAGAAGGCACGGTGCGGAACTTCTACGCCAACAACGTGGCCTTCCGGCGAGAGGTGTTTGGGCAAAGGCGGTATCGCGCGGCGCACGACGTGTATCGCGGTCACTGCCAAGACCTCGGGATCCGGCTCGCCAACGACGGCGTCACGATCCGCTTCGCGCCGGGCGCGCGCACCGTCCATCGCTTCCCGGACAGCGCGGCGGAGCTCGTGCGGCTGCGCCTGTTGCGAGGGGCCGACACGGTGGCGATGGCCCCCACGTTCGCCGATGCGGTGTTGCCCGCGGGGCTCAAGAAGCTCGGCCGCCTGGGGACCGCCTCGGCGCTCGGGGTCTTGGGCGCGAGGCTCGCGCTCAGCGTTCACGCGGTGGGCAAACAAGACATGACGCCGGCGCGGGGCGCGAAGAAGATCGCTTGTTATGCGGGCGTAGCGGCGATCTCGGCCGCGGACGTGGCCGGCGCGCTGCTCCGTGGAGCGGGCAAAGACCTCGGCGCGCGCGACGGCGGGCTCGCCGAGGGCGCGCTCTCGTATCACGCGGCGGAGGGCTCTTTGGCGGCGTGATGAGCGGGCGCGCGCACCGTGATGACAGGCACCCTGGAGCGGCGGATCACCTTCTCGGCCACGCTGCCCAAGATCAGATGGGAGAGGCCTTTGCGCGCGTGGGTGCCCATCGCCACGAGGTACGGATCCAGATCGTCAATCGCCTTGACGATCTCGTCCGCGGCGTCGCCCGATCGCAGCATGGTGCTCGTCGCGCCCGCCTGTTCCATGAGCCGCTCCAGGGCCTTTTGCGCGGTGCTCGCGACCTCTTCGGGCAGCCCCGGCGCGATGATCGGATCAAAGCCCGGATAGGCCACGACCGGGATCGAGAAGACGTGCAGGAGCACCACCTCGAGCCCGAGGGGCTTCGCCAGATCGCGCGCGACCGCGATCGCTTCGAGGGACGCTTCTTGGAAGTCCACCGGTACGAGGATGGTCTTCGTCGACATAGGAGCCTCCGCCCTCGATCCAGCAGCGGATGTGCCACGCGGCCAATGCGGCTGCTATGCGGGCGTCCGCGCGCGGCGACGAAGCGCCCGTGCACCGGGTGCGCGGGCGCGCTCTTTTTTCGTGATCACCGGCGCCGGCTCCGGGCATAACCGGGCAATGACAGCGAGGCTCCCGGCGGTGGCCGCGATCCCCGACGTCGAGGCCACAACCTCGTCGTCGTCGGGCTCGCGATCCGCGCGCGGGGAGAGCCGGTTCCGGGCCTTGCAAGAGGCTCATTTCGAGCTGGTTTGGCGCTCCCTGCGCCGCCTCGGTGTCCCCGAGGCCGACGTGGACGACGCGCTTCAACAGGTCTTTTTGGTGGCATCGCAGCGGCTCGACACCATCACGCCGGGCAAGGAGCGAGCGTTCTTGTTCGGCACCGCGATGCGCGTGGCGTCGCACACGCGAAGGACCTTGAGCCGCAGGCCCGAGGTGCTCGACGACGACTCGGACGCGCACGTCGACCGGAGCGCGAGCATCGAGGACGCGATCGATCAGCGGCGCGCACGCGCGATGCTCGATCGCGTGCTCGACGCGCTGCCCATCGACGTGCGCGCGGTGTTCGTGCTGTTCGAGCTCGAAGGGATGACCATCGCCGAGATCGCGTCGATGCTCGAATTGCCGATGGGCACGGCCGCGTCCCGGCTGCGGCGAGGGCGCGAGCTGTTCTCCGCCGAGGTCGCGCGCGAGCAGGCGCGCACACAAAGGAGATCCCGATGAGCGATCCGAAGCGGCTCGTGGACGGCGACGATCTGCACGCGATCCTCCTTCAATCGGCGCGCGCGATCGACGGCGACCAAGCGCGCGCGCGCAAGGCCGCGCTGTTCACCGCGTCGATCGCGGGCGGCGCGACGATCGCGGGCGCGCTCACCGGCAAGGGCCTTTGGCAAAGCGCGCTCGTCAAATGGCTCTTCTTCGGCGTGATCGCGGCCGCCGCCGGGGGCGTCGGGCTCTCGCGCGCAGGGTGGTTTGCGCCCGCGCGCGTCGCCGAGGCGCGCTCCGTCGCGGCCGTCACGCGCGAGCGCGCCGCGATCGCGAGGCGATCGATCGCGCAAACAGCGTCCGCTGATTCGCCCAAAACAACGGGCAAACCTGCGATCTCCATCAACGACTTGCCCGACGCGGAGCCCCGCCGCGACACCGCATCTCCCAAAGCGAGCGCCACGACCGAGCCCGAGGACACGCTCGCCGAGGAGGTCGCCTCGCTGGCCGAAGCGCGCCGCGCGCTCGCCGAGGGCAAAGGCCGCGCGGCGCTCGCCGCGCTCGCCGCGCATCAAACCAAGTTCCCCAAAGGCCGCCTCGGCGTCGAGGCCGAGGTGCTCCGCATCGAGGCGCTCGCCGCTTCGGGCGACAAGCGCGCGGCCTCCGACGCCGCCGAGCGGTTCGAAGCGCTCCACCCCAAGAGCCCTTATGCCGCGCGCGTCCGCGCGGTGACGGGTCGTTGAGCGGAACATTGAAGTAGCGTGATCAAATTCGAGGGAGCCGGGCATTAGCCATCAACGCGCGCCCACCCCTCCAAACCTTCTACGAGGACCCTTATGCGATCCGTCCGCACGTTGTCCCTCCTCGCGCTCCCCGCCGCGCTCGCCGCCCTCGGGGCGTGTGGCAACCTGGTCTCGCTCGGCGGTGGTGAGCCGGTCGATCCGCGCGAGAACATCCACTCTGTCGGAGGATCGGGCAGCACCGGCTCTTCGGGCGGCACGGGCGGCGAGGGGACGACCACCGCGACGACGAGCTCGTCGAGCGGACAACAAGCGTGCAACCCCGGCCAAGACGAGGACTTCGACGCCGACGGCTTCTCGATCGCCCAAGGCGATTGCGACGACTGTGATCCCGAGGTGAACCCCGGCGCGATGGAGCTCTCGACCACGCCCGGCCAAACCCCCAAAGACGACAACTGCAACGGCCTCATCGATGAGCCGAGCGCGCTCTGCGACACGGGCCTTTTGCTCGACGACAACGATCCTGTGCACGCGGCGAACGCCGCGGACATCTGCAAGATCGCGTCCGGTCCGAGCGATTGGGGCCTCCTCAGCGCGTTTTGGCTCCTGCCCGACGGCACGCAGATCCCGCAGGGAGCGGGCCCGAGCTACGCGCTCGGACACGGCATCATGGGGAGCTTCGGCCCCAACGTGACGCCCCACGCCGGCGACAACATGCTCGTTTTGTCGAGCGGCACCGCGCGCACGCCCGCGGATCCCGGCTACGCGATGAACTTCGCCAAAGGCTACACGAGCAACCCGCCGGACGGCTTCCCCAAGCCCTCTCCCTCGTGCGTCGACGCGACGGGGCAAAACCCCAACGACGGCGCGTCCCTCGATTTGACGCTCCGCGCGCCCACCAACGTGGCTGGGCTCGGCTTCGATTTCAGCTTCTACACGAGCGAGTGGCCGAACTTCGTGTGCTCGGCGTTCAACGACGTCTTCACGGCGACGCTGCTCCCCAAGCCCGGCAACCTCCCTGACGGCAACATCACCTTCGATCAGCTCAATAACCCCATCACCGTCAACAACGCCTTCTTGGACGTGTGCGGGTGTTTGAGCGGCCCGCCGTGCTTCGCGGGGGGCAAGACCTACGATTGCGCGCAAGGCACGGGGCCCCTCCTCGGGACGGGCTTTGACGCGGGTGGGCTGGGAGGCATGGATAACGCCTCGACGGGCTGGCTCACCACGCTCGCGCCGGTCGAGCCCGGAGGCATCGTGCAGCTGCGGTGGAGCGTCTATGACGCGAGCGACGGAGTCCTCGACTCCACCGTGGTCATCGACAACTTCCGTTGGATCACCGCGCCTGTCCCGGTGGTCGTCACGTATCGTCCCCAGCCGTAGGGGCGCGGCGAATTCGAATCCAAACTTGGGCGCGGGCCCTCCTTTGGGTATCGTAGCGCGGTGAGCCTTGGACACGAGGACAGGACCGCGCTGCTCCTCCGCCTCGCGTGGAGCGACGCCCTCGACAAAGGCCCGCTCGACGCGGCGCTCTACGTGATTTGTGAGGCCGCTGCCGAGGCGCTCGGGTGCGAGCGCGTGAGCGCGTGGTCGCTCGACGACGAGCGCCAAACGCTCACGTGCGAGGCGCTCTTCGTGCGCACCACCGGCGAGCGGTCGAGCGGCACGGTCCTCTCTTCATCGGCGTATCCCCGCTACTTCGCCGCGCTCGAGGCCGATCGCATCATCGCCGCGGACGACGCCCACACGCACCTCGCGACGTTCGAATTCTCGGAGAGCTACCTGACGCCGCTCGGGGTGAGCTCGATGCTGGACGCGATCGTTCACCTTCATGGCACGTCCAAAGGTGTGCTCTGTCACGAGCACGTGGGCGCGCCGCGCGCGTGGACGAGCGAAGAACAATCCTTGGCGGCGGCGCTCGCGGATCTCGTCGCGCGCGCGATCGAGGCTGAAGAGAGGAGGCGCGCCGAGGCCGCGCTCCAGCGCGCCAACGAGGAGCTCGAGGCCCGCGTCGCCGCGCGCACCCGCGAGCTCAACAGCGCGATCGAGGCTTTGTGGGGAGAGATGGCGCTCGCGCGGCGCATCCAAAGCAGCCTCGTCCCGCCCAAACCATCGCTCACGGGGTTTGACGTCGCAGGCATCATGAAGCCCGCCGACGAGGTAGGCGGAGACCTCTATGACGTCATCGACGGCGGCGCCGAGAGAGGTCATGTGGTGATCGGCGACGTCTCGGGTCACGGCGTCCCCGCGGGCCTCGTCATGATGATGTGCCAAACCGCGATCCGCTCGATCTTGAGCGCCGACGAGCGCGCGAGCCCAGGCGCGCTCCTCCGCTCGGTGAACCGCGTCATCGTCGAGAACGTCCAGAAGCTCGGCGAACGAAGGCACGTCACCATGACCATCCTCCGCCACGAGGGGGATGGGTGCTTCGTGCACGCGGGCCTCCATCTCGACCTCTTGATTTACCGCGCGGCGTCGCGATCCGTCGACGTCATTCCCACGCATGGAACGTGGATTGGCCTCATGCCCGACATCCCTGCTTCCCCGCCCGAGGGCGAGCTTCACCTCGCGCCGGGCGACGCGCTCGTGCTCTACACCGACGGGCTCCTCGACGCGGCCGATGAAGAAGGCCCCTTTGGGCAAGAGGGCTTAAAGCGCGCGCTCAGCGCGATCGGAGGCCGATCCGCCGCCGCGATCTGCGATGGAATCATGGCGCGGATCGCGGGCTCGGTGAAGGCCGACGACGTCACCGTGCTGGTCGTCAAACGGGTTTGAAGGCTGTTTAGGTTCAACGGGGCATACGCATCAAGAGCTCGGCGCGGAGGCGCTTGATCTCTTGGCGCATGGGGATGATGAAGTCCGCGCTGATGGTGCGCTTTTGGCCCTTCATGGCGCGGGCCGTGTGCCACTTGGAGAGCGCGAGGCGCGCGCCTGCGCTGATGAAGTCGCGGCCGGGCGCGCCGCGCCACGAGAAGGTGCATTTGAGGCGGCCGACCGGAGAGCAGATGAGCTCGAGCTCGTCTTGGCTCAAATTGCCGAGCGCGACCTCGTCCTTGAGGTAATCGCGGATCGTGCGGCCCTTGCGCACCACCAGCACGATGAGGATGATCAGGAAGCCCGCGACGAACAAGAACCACAGCGGCAGCAGCAAGAAGAACGCCCCGCCCGCCACCGTGGCGACGCCGTTCCAGAGCGCGTGCAGCATCACGCCGAAGAGATAACCCCCGATCGGCGCGAAGATGCGGAGCGCGCCGTTCGTGGTCTCGCGCGCGATGCCGAACCCAATGCCCGTCATCGACGTGTAGAGCGGGTGGCCCCACGGCGCGAGGATGCCGCGCAGCACGAAGACCGTGCCGAGATGGCCTTGCATCTCGGAGCGCGCGTAATAGCTGATGTTCTCGACCGCGGCGAAGCCCAGCGCGCAGAACGTCGCGTAAATGATGCCGTCGACGACGCCGTCGAACTCCCTCCTCAAGAAGTAAAAGGCAGAGAGCACCGCGAGCCCCTTCCAGAACTCCTCGGTGATGGGCGCGCACATGACCGCGGTGATGAACTGCCCGGCCTCCTTGCCGAACATGCCGTTCGCCGCGATGTGCACCATCGTGTTGATGAAGCCCGAGAACCCCGTCGCCACGACCGCGCCCCAGAGGAACGCCATCGCCAAACACCACCACGGCTCCGGGTCGTAGCGGTCGATGATCGCCGGCAAGAACAGGTAAAACCCGAGCGGCAAAAACGCGAAGAGCGCCCCCGTGAGCACCGCCTCCATCATCCGGCCGGGGTTCTTGGAGCCGAAGATCTCCATGAACTGAAAGGCGACGTTGAGCACCGAGCCGATCACCATCGCGATGATCCACACCACGAGCCCGGCCATGCGGCGGTTGCGATCGGGCGTGGGGAGAGGCTCCTTCTTGGGCGGCACGTACGGCGGCGGGCGGCCGCCATAAGAAGGTTGCTGATACGGCTGTTGGCCATACGGCTGCTGCCCATAGGGCTGTTGGCCATAGGGCTGTTGGCCATACGGCTGTTGCTGGCCGTGGGGTTGTTGCCCATACGGTTGTTGGCCATAGGGCTGTTGGCCGTGCGGCTGCTGCCCATACGGCTGTTGGCCATAGGGTTGCTGGCCACCGCCTTGTACAGCCGTGTAGCCGGGGGGCGCAAAGCCGGGAGGGCCGGGAGGTTTTCCGTACGGGTTGTTCATCGGGAGCTCGCCTCTACGAGCGCCTTCACCAGCATAGGCAGGCTCCGATCATAGCGGTACGAGACGGACATGTGGCCATCTTCGAACTCCTCGTGCACCACGTTGACCCCTGCGGCGCGGAGCTTGGACGCGAGCGCCCGCGCGCCCCATTGGAGCGCGAATTCGTCGCGCGCGCCGCAGTCGATGTACACGAGCGCGAGCTTCTTGAGCGCGTCAGCGTGCTTGTCGACGAGGTTGACCGGATCGAGGGCGCGCCATCGCTCCCACACCTCGGGGCGAAAGACGCCTGTCTCCAAATCGAACGGGAACGCGATGCCGAGCGGCGCGCGGGGATCCGGCGAATAGTGCGCGGCCATCGCGAGGGCGTTGAGCGGCCCGTGGTACTTCTTCCGGTGGTGGTTCTCATCGGCCCAGAACTTTTGGAGCCACTTTTCAGGGCCGCCGGCCTCGCGGAACGCGTCGAGCGCGCGGCCCATGTCGGCCATGTAGCAGAGCTCGAAGCACGCATCGCCCGAGTGATCGGCGAGCGCGCGGAACGTGTCCGGGTGTCGCATCCCGAGCATGATCGCGCCGTAGCCGCCCGATGATTTGCCGAACACGGCCCAAGGGCCCGCGCGATAGCGCCTCGTCACGGCGGGGATCACCTCGTCGATCAAGAACTCTTCGTAGCGCCCCGTCGCGGTCGAGCTCACGTACTGATTGCCGCCGAGCTTGGTGAAGCAGTCCGGCGCGACCACGATGACAGGCGGGCACGCGCCCGTGGTGATGAGCCGATCGAGCCTGTGCTTGAGGTCCTCGCCGAGCGGATCGACGTTGAAGAGCGACGCGCCGGTGCCGGTGAACCCCGTGAGCGCGAGCAGCGCGGGCGTCTCGACGGGGCTCGCGGGATCGAAGCCGGGCGGGAGGTAGACGCGCACCTCGCGCAGGCTCGGATCGCCGAGCGGATTGTCGCGCAGCGCTTCGCTCTGGAGGTGATGAACGACGAGCGTCCCACCTTTGGCATCGACCGGGACGAGCTCGGGCTGAGCGGTCATGAGCCCCTGTGTATCATACCTCCTTCCGAGGACGGGAGGAGCGACATGGCCCAAAAGACGAGGCGGTTCTTCATCAGCGACGTGCATCTCGGCGGCGACGCGGACAAGGCTTGGTTTCAGCCGAAGATCCACGAGACGCCGCTCCTCGCGTTCTTCGATCACATCGCGAAGCAGGACGACGTGAAGGATCTCGTCCTGCTCGGCGACTTCTTCGACACGTGGATGTTCCCGATGGACCAAAAGCCGCCGGCCATCGCGGGCATCGTGAAGAGCCGCTACCCGAAGATCGTCGAGGCCGTAAAGCAGGCGGCCAAGGCCGTCGAGAACGTCTTTTACGTGAACGGCAACCACGACATGCACGTGAGCCAGAAGGACCTCGACGAGATCTTCGGCGGCGACGTGGTGGAGTGGATCCCCCAATACAACGCGGGTCTTTTGTACGCCGAGCACGGCAGTCGCTTCACGATGTTCAACGCGCGCGACAAGCTCCACGACCCGACCGAAGGCCTGCCGCTCGGCTATTTCATCACGCGCATCCTGTCGAGCACCAACGAGGAGTACGACCGGCCAGGCTCCGTGCTCACGTACATCGACGATCTGCTCGAAGCCGCGTTCACGACCGAGACGCTCGCGCAGAGCGTGATCGAGGCGCTCGCCGAGCTCGCCGGCAAGCACGCGGACGACGTGTTCGAGATGCCCGACACCCGACCGAAGCTCACGATCGCGCAGGTGCAGAAGAAGTACGGGCCGCTCTATCAACGATGGGTCGAAAAGTTCGGCCACCGTTACGCGATCAACGCCATCATGGGCGAGCTCGGATCGCTCGGATGGTTCGCCGATCGGTTGTGCAAGTCAGCGGGCTATCGCGTGGTGGTGTTCGGGCACACGCACGGCTCGGAGCTCGACAAAGACACCCTCTTCGTCAAAGGCGGCCGCGCCTACGCGAACGCGGGCTATTGGTGCCCGAAGCCCGAACGCAAAGGTGATCGGTCGACCTTCGTCGAGGTGGACAAGGTCGGCGGGAAGTTCTCGGTCCAGCTCTGGGCGTGCGAGGGCGATGAGCTGGTCGAAGAGAAGCGCGTCGAGGTGGGCTGATCGAGCGACCCGCGGACGCGGAGTCGCGACCTACGTTGCGAGCGACCCGCGGACGCGG
>CAYTJL010000042.1:24859-30693 GCA_964437785.1 uncultured Polyangiaceae bacterium | reverse complement strand
GTCGCGACCTACGTTGCGAGCGACCCGCGGACGCGGCGTCGCGACCCGCGCCGATCAGCTCTCGGCCTTCTTCGCGACGACCTTGCGGCCGTTGTAGTAGCCGCAGGAGCCGCACGCGCGGTGCGGGAGGATGGCCTCGCCGCAGTGCGAGCAGGAGACGACCTGCACCGGGGTGACCTTGTCGTGGTTCGCGCGGCGCATATCGCGCTTGCTGGAAGTGGTTTTCCTCTTGGGGACGGCCACGGCGGCTACTCCTTCTTCGTTCTCTTCTTGGTGTCTTGAGCGGAGCTCATCCGATCTTTGAGCGCGGCGAGCGGCGCGAGCCGCGGATCCAGGGGAGCGGCCTCCGCGGGAGGTTCACCGGCCGGCGCACCGATACCCGGGCACGCCTCGGAGCACAAGGGGAAACTCGGCATTTCGAGCAAGATCAGCTCGCGAATGAACCCGTCGAGCACCACGGTCTCGCCGTCGAACACGTCCTCGTCGGCCTCGCCCGCGGTGAGCTCGTACTCGACCTCATCTTTTTTTGTAGGCTTTGCGGGCTTCTCTTTGGGGGCATGGGGGCGCAAGGCCGGCTTGTCTGGACCCGCAGCCCCCATGGATGCTTTGGCCGCCTTCCCGCCTTTGTCCGCGCCCTTGTCGAGCACCTTCTTGGGCGGGGGCAGCGAGGGCAGCGGGCGGAGCAGCAAGGAAAGCTCGGCGTCGACGGCGATCTTCGCGGGCTCGTTGCACCGCGCGCACGCGGCCGTGACCGGCGCCCGCACGCGACCGCGCACGACCACGTCGCCGCCCGACAGCGAGAGCCGACCCTCGAAGCGCCCCTCGCCGTCGCCCGCGGCCTCGGTGCCTTCCAGCTCGGCGTCGAGCCATGCGCGCGGCAGGGTGACGTCGAGCGCGAGCCCGGACGGCGTGAGATCGTTCGCGGAGACGGAGATGAGCGCCATGATCAAAAGGGGGCGCCATGGCTAGCGCTTCTTGGCGCGATCCGCAAGCGTCCGCTCAACGTCCCGCGCGCTTCTCTTCGAGCGCCTCCCATCGCAGCGTGAGCCGCTCGGCCTCGCTCTTGGCCGCGGCGAGCGCCGCGTTGAGCGCGGGCACCTCCGCGCCGCGCGTCGCGTAGAGCGAGGGATCGGCGAGGCTCGCCTCGATGGAGCTGACCTTCTGCTCGGCGGACTCGATCGCGTCGAGGATGCCGTCGAGCTCCTTCTGCTCCGCGTACGACAAACCCTTCTTGGCGGAAGTAGCCTTGTCGCGCGCAGGAGGCGGCGAAGAGGTCTTTGCCTTGTGCGCCTCCGCCGCCGCGCGCTCCTCCTCGTCTGCTCTGCTCTTTTGCAGCCGATAATCGTCGTAGTTGCCCGCGTACCGCGTGACCTTGCCCTCGCCTTCGAAGGCCACGATCGAGGTGGCGATGCGGTTCAAGAAATAGCGATCGTGCGTGACGACGATGCTCGCGCCCTCGAAGTCGACGAGGAGCTGCTCGAGCGCGCCGAGCGTCGCGGTGTCGAGGTCGTTCGTGGGCTCGTCGAGGATGACGAGGCTCGCGCCGCGCGAGAGGATCTTGGCGAGCGCGACGCGCGCGCGCTCGCCGCCCGAGAGCGATCCGACGGGCTGGCGCTGCTTGTAGCGATCGAACAAAAACCGCTCCAAATACGAGACGACCTCGATGGTCTGCCCGCCGAGCGAGATGCGCGAGTTGTCCTCGGCGACGTTGTCGAAGATCGATTTCTTGTCGTCGAGGTCGGCGCGGTGCTGGTCGAAGTACGCGATCTTGGCGCTCTTGCCGAGGACGACCTCGCCGCCTTCGGGCGCGACGTCGCCCAAGATCGCGCGGATGAGCGTGGTCTTGCCGGTGCCGTTCTTGCCGACCACGCCGACGCGCTCGCCCGCGCCGATCATCAGATCGAGCCCGCGCACGAGCGATTTTCCCGGCACGGACAGCGACACGGATCGCAGCTCGACGAGCGTCTTGTGCGCGCGCGCCGCGTCGATCGCGAGGTTCACCGCGCGCTGAGCCTTGGGCGCGGGCGCGCCCTTCGCGTCCTCGGCGCGCTGGATGCGGGCCTTTTGTTTGGTGGTCCGCGCCTTGGGCTGGCGCCGGAGCCACTCGAGCTCGCGCCTGAGGAGGTTCTGCCGGTTCTGCTCGGTGCGCGCCTCGTGCATGAGGCGCTCGGCCTTCTTTTCGAGGTACTCCTCGTAGCCGCCGTCGTAGCTCATCACGAGGCCCTCATCGATCTCGAGCGTGCGCGTGCAGACGCGATCGAGGAGGTAGCGATCGTGCGTGATGAGCAGGAGCGCGCCCTCGTGCTCGTCGATCAGATATTGCTCCAGCCACTCGACCGTCTCGACGTCGAGGTGGTTCGAAGGCTCGTCGAGCACCGCGAGCGCGGGGCGGGCGATCAAGATCTTGGCGAGCGCCGTTCGCCTGCGCTCGCCGCCCGAGAGCGAGCCCACGGGCGCGTCGGGCCGCTCGATGCCGACGTGGCCCAAGATCGAGTCGACCTTGTGCGCCATGTCCCAACCGCCGAGCCGCTCGACGTCCGCGGCGGCCTCGGTCTGCGCGTCGAGCAGCGCGTCGTGATCGCCCTCGCCCCGCGCGAGCGCCTCGCTCGCGCGCTCGTGGCGGCCCTTGGCGAGCGACCACGCCGCGAGCCCGCTCTCGGCGATCGCGCGCGGCGTGAGGCTCGGATCGAAGATCGGATCTTGATCGAGGTAGCTGACGCTCGCGCCCTTGCGCAGCGCGAGCGATCCCGTGTCGGGCGCCTCGACCCCCGCGAGGACCTTGGCGAGCGTGCTCTTGCCCGAGCCGTTGACGCCGACGAGCCCGACGCGCTCGCCCGTGCGGAGGGTGAGCGTCACGCCCGCGAGGATGCGGCGCGGCCCAAACGATTTGTGGAGATCGGTCGCGGTGAGGACAGGCACGGCCGGCGCAACGGTGGATCAAATGGCGCCGAGCGGGAACCCCTTTTCGTATCCTTGTAGCAAGGGCGGAGCGAGTCGTGTACGTTTCTTGGTACAAACGAGGAGGCCCCGTGCTCGCTCCGAGGTACAACGAAGATCTCGTCCCCGTGAACGAATTCCGCTCTGGTCTCGCCGAGTGGCTCGATCACGTGCAGTCGTCCGGCCGCCCGCTCGTCCTCACGCAGCGGGGCGTCGCCGCCGCGGTGGTGACGAGCCCCAAGATGATGGACGAGATCCAAGAAGAGCGCGAGGTCGTGCACGTCGTGCTCCGCGGGCTCGCCGATCTGAAGGCAGGCCGCGTGGTGAGCGACGGCGAGGTGTGGGCCGGCGTCGCGGAGATCATCCGCGAGGCGGAGCAAGGCAAGGGCGCCGCCCCGGCGAAGCGCAAGAAGGCCGCCAAGAGCGCAGCCGCGCGGCCGCCCGCCAAAAAAGAGGCCCCCAAGAAGAAGCGCGCGACGCGCAGCGCCGAGGCTGGCTGACACGTGCGCGTTCGATGGAGCGACGGCGCCCGCTTCGATCTGCGGGAGATCGTCGAGCACATCGCCGCGGATGACCCCGGCGCGGCCAAGCGCGTGGCCGCGAACATCCGCGCTGCAGTGCGCGCGCTCGGCGCCGCGCCGAAGATCGGCCGGATGGTCCCCGAGATCGCGGACGAGGACGTCCGCGAGCGCATCGTGCCCCCGTATCGCGTGCTCTATTTCTTGACGCCCAAAGCCATCCTCGTGCTCGGCGTGCTCCACAGCAAGCGCGATCTGACGGCCTTCCTCAAACGTCGATGAGCCGCTCCGCACGCGCGCCTTTTCCGGTCGCACTCGGGATTTACCTCTTCGTCACGGTGGCGACGCTCGCCGCGTTCGCGCCCGAGCGGCTCCGCGCGCACACGCCGTACAACCACTTTGCGCTGCTCGCGGACGCATGGATTCACGGCCGGCTCGACCTCGGCGGGCCGCCGCCGCCCTACACGGGCAACAACGACTTTGCCGTCTTTCAAGGCAAGACCTATGTGTCGTTCCCGCCGCTCCCGGCGGTGCTCATCGCGCCTGTCGTCGCGATGGCGGGCAGCGCCGAGAAGGTCGCGGACGGGCGCTTCTTCGCGATGTTCGCGGGGCTCGGTCCGGCGCTCTTGTTCCTCGCGCTCGACAAGCTCTCTCGGCGCGGGAGGAGCGCGCTCGGGATCGTCGAGAACGCGGGGCTCGCGATCTTGTTCGCGCTCGGATCCGTGTATTGGTTCAGCGCGGTGCAAGGCACGGTGTGGTTCGCGGCGCACGTCATCGGCGTCGCGGCGGTGTGCGGGTACATCTTCGCTTCGATCGAGGCCGAGCACCCGGCGCTCGCGGGGCTCGCGATCGCGCTCGCGTTCGCGACGCGCACGCCGATGGGCTTCGCGCTGCCGTTCTTCCTCGTCGAGGCATACCGCGCGGCGAGCCGCGAGAGACCGGCCCACGACGAAGCGCCGCCTCCCTTGTTCGTGGGGACGGCGGACGCCCGCGCGCTCCTGCGATCGTGCGCGATCTTCGCGACACCCGCGCTCCTCGTGCTCGCGGCGCTCCTCTGGCACAACCGCGCTCGCTTCGGGGATCCCTTCGAGTTCGGCCACCGCATGCTCGCGATCGGCTGGCGGCCGAGGATCGATAAGTGGGGCCTCTTCTCGTATCACTACCTCGGTCGCAACCTCTCTATCGTGCTCGCGTCGCTGCCGTACACGCGCGTCGCGGGGGCGCCGTTTCAAATCAACATCCATGGGCTCGCGCTCTGGGTCACGAGCCCTTGGGTGGTGTGGGCCCTTTGGCCCAGGCGCGCGCGCGCGGGGTTCTACGCCCTGGCCGTCACCGCGCTCGCCGTGGCGGCGCCGAGCCTGCTTTATCAGAACAGCGGATGGGCCCAGTTCGGGTATCGCTTCTCGAACGACTTCATGCCGTTTCTGGTGCTGATGATCGCGCTCTCGGGCCGCAGGCTCTCGGCCCCGTTTTGGATCCTCGGCGCCGTCGCGATCGCGGTGAACGCGTTCGGCGCCTTCACGTTCGATCGGGCGGATGCGCGGCGGTTCTACTTTGTGGACCCGACCCAGCGCACGGTGCACCAGCCCGACTGAGAGATTCCCCCTTGACGAACGAATGTGCGGTGCCTAAGCTGCCGCGCCTTTTTCGGGGCGGACGCGTCCAGAGAGACGAGACGATGAACAAAGCGCAGCTCAAAAAGTTCAAGACTCAGCTCGAGACCAAGCGGGACGAGATCATCAAGAAGGCCAAGCAGACGCTGAGCGAGGACATGGCCCTCGACGCGAACGATCTGCCGGACGAGATGGATCTCGCGTCGAGCGAATACCTCCAATCGTTCACGTTCCGGCTGCGCGGCAGGGAGAAGTCGTTCCTCGACAAGATCGAGAAGGCGCTCGTCAAGATCGAGGCCGGCACCTTCGGCAAGTGCGAAGAGTGCGAGGAGGAGATCTCCATCAAGCGCCTCGAAGCGCGCCCCGAGACCGACCTCTGCATCCGCTGCAAAGAGGACCAAGAGCGGATGGAGAAGGACTACGGCTGATCCGTTCGCGCTCGATGAGGGCATGAGCGCGTGAGCGCCATATAGCCCCAAACCAGCGGGATTGCCCCGGTTTTCGAGCATTTCTGCATCTTCAACACCCTTTATCTCGTGTTGTACCGTAGGTCACATGAGATATTCCTGGGCTCCTTTTGCTCGCGTGCTCGCGGCGATCACCGGTGTTTGGGTGACCGCGCAGGCAGCTCAAGGCTGCGGTGGCGACGCGTCCACGGGGACGCCGGGGGCGTGCAAACCCGACCTCGCGTCCATCCAAGAGACCATCTTCTTGCCCTCGTGCGCCACCCAAGGGTGTCACGGGTCAACCGATCCCGCGGCCGGGC
>CAYTJL010000042.1:7365-24759 GCA_964437785.1 uncultured Polyangiaceae bacterium | reverse complement strand
TTGCCCTCGTGCGCCACCCAAGGGTGTCACGGGTCAACCGATCCCGCGGCCGGGCGCGCAGGGCACAACGTGCCAAGCGTCGATGTGCATGTGCCCGGGCGGAGGCTCGGTGTGTAACGGCTCGTGCGTCGACACCATGAACGATCCGGCCAACTGCGGCGGCTGCGGCGTCGCGTGCGCGATCGGCCAGACGTGCTCGATGGGCGGCTGTCTGTGCGGCGCGGCGAGCGTGTCGTTCGCGGCGGCGGTCCAACCCATCTTCACCGGGAGCTGCGCCCTCAACGGTTGTCACAAAGGCGTGATGGCGCAGGCCGGGCTCGACCTCTCCACCGCCGCCAAGTCGTATCCCGATCTCGTCAACGTGGCTGCCTCGCAGTGCAACGACGGCCGCAAGCGCGTCTCGCCGGGCCAGCCGCAGCAGAGCTACATCATTCACAAGATGATGGGCGTCAACCTGTGCTTCGGCACGAAGATGCCCAAGCTCGGGCAGGTCCAGCAGGCGCAGGTCCAGACCATCTCCGATTGGATCTGCTCGGGCGCTCCCAACAACTGAGCCCCCGAGAGCGTTGTCTTTCGGCGCGGCGTAAAGTACCGTCGCGAGCGCCCGAATGACGCCCACCCCCCACGACGACTACATCGCGGCCGCCGCCCCCGGGGCGCGCGCCGGTCTCCACGCCATCCAAGCCAAGGTCGAGGCGCTGCTGCCCGACGCCACGCGCTGCATCGGCTACAAGATGCCTGCGTACCGGCACACGAAGGTCTTCTTTTACTTCGCCGCGTTCAAAAAGCACATCGGCGTCTATCCGCCCGTCCGCGACGAGGCGCTCGTGCGCGAGCTCGCGCCGTATCGCGGCGAGAAGGGCAACCTCTCCTTCCCCCTCAGCGAGCCGCTGCCGCTCGACCTCATCGGCCGCGTGGCCGTCGCGCTGTACCATCAATACGAGAAGAAATAGGCTATCAGGGCCGCGGGCAGGACAGGCAATGAGGGTGGGCTGCCCGCCCGCCGGGCCTCTCCAGCGCGAGGACCAAGTCCTGGTGACGCTCGCTGTACCAGAGCTCTTCGAGCGAGCGATCGCGCACGTTCCCGAGGTCGAAGTGGCCGGTCATGTCGTCACAACACATGAGCATGTCGCCGCGGTGATTGATGACCATCCGGCGGATGGGCTCGGAGCAGGCGTGCGCGGCGTGCTTTTTGGCGAGCGACGCGACCGGATAAAGAGGGCTGTAGTGCGTGGGGATGAAGACGCCGCCCGTGAACGAGAGCTTGGTCTTGTGGAACAACGTCCGAACCCACGCCTCACGTTTGCTCTTGTTGGGCTCGCCCATGTAGAGCGCGACGATGATCTCGTCGAATTTGCCGTCGAGCTCGGCCGCGCGCGCCTCGCTCAAGAAATCGGCGTTGGTGCACGTAAAGACGTACGAGAAGCCCATCCCCTTGGCGAGCGCGCCGAACATCGCGAGGCGGGCGTCCTGGAGAGGCTCGTTGTAGTGCTGGAGGCAGACGAGGCCCCGAAAGCCCATCTGCTGCGCCTCGTTGAAGAGACGCATCACCGTCTCCGCCGGCATCTCGTTCTCTTCGAACCACGGCGCCACCGCGTCGCGGTCCGGGTGCGAGTTGCGGATGCACGCCTCGCACGTCCGGTTGCAGGTGGACCGGGTCTCGATCTCGAGCTGCCCGAAGAGCGGGATCCTCTTTTGAACCATGGCGCTCGGGCGATGGTATCAGCCGCGCCGCGCGATTCGAACCACAAAAAAGGTAGAGGGTGCTCCACAGGCCATCGCTAACCCCTCCCGAGCGCGACGCCTGTGGAACATCCTCTACAAAGGGATGTGTTGTGAAAGCCAAGCCGACACGTAAGCCAAGAGACAACGCCAACGAGCGAAAGCGAAGCGAAGAGCAAGCGAGAGAGCCAAGCGCTAAGGAATAAGGAGAAAGCCAAGCGCTAAGGAGTAAGCCAAGATAAGAAGGAGCGTTGCTCTGTGCCGAGGGCATTACAAGAGCGGTGCCAAGCCGTGGTTACAGCGCGTTACAGCGAGATGAAGCGCATTTTCTCGGAGGATCGCGCGCGCGGCGCGCTCCCCGGCATGACATCCCGATCACGGTCGCGCGGGGCCGTTGAGCGAGAGCCTCGTTTGGAATAACGTCTCCTTCGCGACATGACGAGCGGCACGGCGCACAAGGAGCAGGATGATCTCCGTGGCGCGGCCCTGCACGTCATCGCCGTCTCGCCCGCCGCGCTCCCTCTCCTCGACCGAGGGGAGATCACGCTCCGTCATCTGTACCTCGCCGCCGTGCGCCTCGTGATGCGCCGCGTGGTCACCGTCATGGCGCGGGCGCGCGGGCTCGACGCGGGCCTCCGGCGCGCGCCGCCGTCGTCTCATCTGCGCTCCCCCGACGCGTTGTCCAAGGCGATCGCGTCGCTCGGAGGAGGGCAAAGCGCGCTCGGGGAGCTGCCTTGGGCGGCCGATCTCGCGCCGGATCACGTGGGCGTCCTCTACGAAGGGCTCTTGGATCTCGATCTCCTCCGCTCGCCCGGAGGGGGCTTTGCGCTCGAGCGGCGCGCGGACGCGCGCAAGCGCACAGGCACCTTTTACACACGACACGATTTCGCCGGCGCCTTGGTGCGCCGCGCGCTTCATCCCCTCACCCATCACGCCTCGGGCCGCGCGCGGCCTTCGGCCGACGTCCTCGCGCTCACGGTGTGCGACCCGGCCATGGGCTCGGGATCGTTCTTGCTCGCCGCGCTCGCGCACGTCACCAACGCGCTCGGCAAACGCGGTCACGGCGCGGCCCAACGGCGCGTCGTCGCCGAGCGGTGCCTCTATGGAGCCGACGCCGACCCGATCGCCGCCGAGCTCGCGCGCGCGGCCCTTTGGCTCGCGGTCGCCGATCCATCGATGCCCGAGCGCGCGCTCGACGACAACCTCGTTTGCGGCGACGCGCTCACGGGCGCGAGGCCCGGCGTCGGCCCGCGCGCGCGCGACGCCGCGTCGCTCGACGACTATTGCGCGCGCTTCTTCGGGCCGGGCGGCGAGCGCCGCCTCCTCCATTGGGAGATCGCGTTTCCTCACGTCTTTGAAGGAGGGGGGTTTGGGGCGATCGTCGGCAACCCTCCTTGGGAGATCCAAAAGCCCAGCTCCAAAGAGTTCTTCGCGCGCCTCGACCCTAAATTTAGGGCCTATGGCAAGCAAGAGGCGCTCGCGGTCCAAAGGAGGCTCCTCGACGAGCGCGCCGCGGAGCAGGGTTGGGCGGGCGAGCGCGCCGCGCAAAAGGCGCTCTCGCGCTGGGTCCACCAAACGACGTCCCACCAAGGCTCGGGCGACCTCAACGCGTACAAGCTCTTCTTGGAGGTCTCGCACGCCCTGCTCCGCCCGGGCGGCAGGCTCGGCGTCCTCGTGCCCGCGGGGCTCTACGCCGATCACGGGAGCCGCGCCCTGCGGAGCTTGTTCCTCCATCAATGCACGTGGGACCTGCTGATGGGGTTCGAGAACAAAGCCTCGATCTTCCCCATCCACCGATCGTTCAAGCTCTGCGCGGTGACGCTCTCCAAAGGGGGCTCGACGCGCGCGATCCGGGCGGCCTTCCTCCGCACGGATCCGCGCGATCTCGACGACCCCGACCGCGTGACGACCGAGCTCTCCGTCGAGGACCTCGTTCGGATGAGCCCGCGATCGGGCTCGTTCGTCGAGGTGCGATCGGCGCGCGAGGCCGCGATCGTGGAGGGGCTCTACGCGCGCGCCGTCCCGCTCGGCGACCAAGGGCCTTTGGGGTTCTCGGTCGATTACGCGCGCGAGCTCGACATGACCAACGACTCTTCGCGCTTCGCCCCCCTCCCCTCGTGGGAGGAGAGGGGCTATCGCCCGAGCGTTTATGGCCTCTGGCTCAAAGGGCCTTGGCGGCGCGGGAGAGCCCCTCTGGACGCCGCCGAGGGCACGGACGGCGCCTCGTGGATCCGCCCGCGCGACGTCGAGGGCGTGGCCGCGCCGGTGTACGAAGGGAGGATGATCGGCCAGCTCGACCCGAGCGCCAAAGGGTGGGTGAGCGGCAAAGGCCGCACCGCGGTGTGGCGATCCCTACCGTGGAGCCCGTGGAGCGACAAGCGCGTCGCGCCTCAATTCCTGATCGGCGGCGGCGAGATCACGCGCGCCATGCTGGCGCCCAAGGTCGCGTTCATGGACGTGACCGCCTCGACCAACGCGCGCACCATGATCGCGACCGTGCTCCGGGCGCCGTGCGGCAACTCGGCCCCTGTGCTCTACGCGCCTCATGATCTGCCCGCGCTCGCCGCGTGCTTGAACAGCTTCGTCTACGACTTCATCGCGCGCCTGCGGACGAGCGGGGTTCACCTCAATTGGTTCATCGTGGGCGATACGGTCCTTCCCCCGCGATCTCCCCTGCTCCAGCGGCTCTCGGCGATCGCGGCGAGGCTCGCGCTGCCCTCGGTCGCCTTCGCGCCGCTCTGGCAGAGGCACGACCACCCCGACCGCGCGTGGAGGAGCCTTTGGGCCGTGACGCCGCACGAGCGCCTGCGCCTGCGCGCGGCGCTCGACGCCGCGATCGCCTCGCTCTACGGCCTCCGCTACGACGACCTCGCCTTCGTCCTGCGCGACTGCGACCACCCGAGCGCCTCCGTGCGCGACAGGGCGTTCGCGCGCAGGCTCGATCCCAAGGGGTTTTGGCGCATCGACAAAGAGCGGCCGCCCGAGCTGCGCCACACCGTCCTTACGCTCATCGCATTTCGCGCGGTGGAGCAGATGGGGCTCGCCGCGTTCCTGGCGCAAAACGAGGGGGATGGATGGATGTTGCCTGCGTCGGTGAGGCTCCGGGACTACGGCCTTGGGCGCGACGCGCGCGCGGCGGAGCCCTCGCCCGTAGCGCCCGCCCTCGGCCCGCGTTGGCTCTCATGGCAACGCGAAGAGCCCGTCGAGCCCTCATGGCAAGATCGCCAAAGGCACGCAGAGCTCCTCTCGCAGATCGAGGAGCGGGCTGGGATCCGCGCTTGACGGCGGGGCGCGGAACGAATATTCGAGATGGCTCGACTCCCATGCTCACGCACGCCAAAGACAAGGACAAAGACGCGCCGGGCGGAAAGCGGCGGGCGCTGCTCGACGCGGCGCTCGACCTGTTCGCCGAGCGCGGCTTTCACGGCACCGCGGTGCCGCTCGTGGCCGAGCGGGCCAAGGTGGGCGCGGGCACCGTATATCGCTATTTCGAGAGCAAAGAGTCCCTCGTCAACGAGCTTTATCGCGAGCAAAAGCAGGCCATGGGCGCGGCCCTCCTCGGGGGGCTCGACCTCGGCCCCGCCGAGGCCGCGTCCGCAAAGCACGTGTTCGAGGAGCTGTGGGCGCGCCTCGGGGCCTTCGCCCGGACGAACCCCAAAGCCCTCACGTTCTTGGAGCTTCATCACCACGCCCCTTACCTCGACGCGGCGAGCCTCGCCGTCGACCTCGCGGTCCTCTCGCCGCTCCGCGATTTCGTGGTGCTGGCGCAGGAGCGGGGCGCGCTCAAGCGCGTCGCGCCCGAGGTGATCATGGCGATTGTGTTCGGCGCGTTCGCGGGCCTCATCAAGGCCTCTCACGCGGGGTACATGGCGCTCGACCAAACCACGCTCGACGAGGCGCGGACCTGCATGTGGCAGGCGATCAGCGGCTGAGCGTCTCCATGAGGCTCACGATCGCGGACCGCGCAACGATGATGTTCGCTTAAGGCGTTTGCGGGTCTGCCCGGACGTAGGGTCGGTCGCGTCGAGGCGGGTGCGCGCCTCGTCGTGGCGCTCGCCCGCGGCCTCGCGCGAGGCGCGCGCGAGCACGTCGCGGAAGAACTGTTGGCCCGCGTCGCCGTCGACCCGAGGGTGCCAAAGGAGGCTGAGCGC
The DNA here is from genome assembly GCA_964437785.1 of uncultured Polyangiaceae bacterium. Taxonomy (GTDB): domain Bacteria; phylum Myxococcota_A; class Polyangia; order Polyangiales; family Polyangiaceae; genus CAYTJL01. Next base: position 18,886 of record CAYTJL010000042.1, on the reverse strand, counting down.
ATAAGGCCGCAGCTTGATGGGCACGTCGAAGAGCTGGAGAGCGAGCGCGCCCTCATAGCGCCTCGCGATCCGCTCGGAGATCGTGAGCACGTAGTCGGTCTCGGCGACGAGCTGGAGGGCGGTGACGAAATAAGGCACCGCGCGCGCGACCGTGCGCGTGAGGCCCCGCTCGCGGAGGACGTCGTCCAAGTACCCTCCCGGCTTGCCGCGGGGCGCGACTTGGATGTGCGCGAAGCTGAGGAACTGTTCGAGCGAGGGTCGTTTGGCGTCGCGGGAGATGGGGTGTCCCCTGCGCACGACGGCGACGAAGCGATCCGTCAAGAGCTTTCGATTGCGCATCTCCTGCGGGAGATCACCATAGATGCCCACCGCGAGATCCGAGCCTTGATCGCGGAGCTGCGCGGCGTCATCGGGGGTGTTGGGGACGAAGCGGACGCAGACCTTCGGCGCTTCGTCCCGCAGGATGCGATCGACCGCCGCGCCGAGGATCGTGAGGACGTAATCCGACGCGTGAACGACGAAGGTCCGCGCGAGCTCGGCGGCGACGAAGGGCCGCTCGGGCTCGAGCGTTTTGCGCGCCTCGTTGACCACGGCGTGCACCTGCGGCTTGAGCGCCAGCGCGCGCGGAGTGAGCAACATGCCGCGGCCGGATCGCACCAAGATCGGATCGCCGAGGCGCTCGCGGATCCTCGCGAGCGCGTGGCTCATCGCGGGCGTGGAGAGGCCGACCCGCCGCGCCGCGCGGGTCACGCTGCCTTCTTGGAGGAGCGCGTCGAGCGAGACCAAGAGCCCGAGATCCGACGATTCCATGGAAGAGATCCATGCCGCCGGCGCGCCCAGGGCTCAACCCCGAAGCGCTCGCGCCGTGAGCTTCCGGTTTGATCTACGCCCTCTCCTCGTGTACGTTCGAGCCCTTGTGTCCAACGCCATCACGCAAGGCATCCGCGTCACCACCACCACCGTATACGTGCCGTCCAAGTCCGTGCCCGCCGCGCGGCGCTACGTGTTCGCCTACACGATTCGTATCGCCAACGAGGGGACGGCGGCGGCTCAGCTCATGACCCGTCACTGGATCATCACGGACTCGACGGGCAAGGTCGAGGAGGTGCGCGGCCCCGGCGTCGTCGGGCAACAACCGCTGCTCGGGCCGGGCGAGCACTTCGAATACACGAGCGGCTGTGTGCTCGAGACGCCGCGGGGCACCATGCGCGGCACTTACCAGATGGTCCGCCCGGACGGGCGCTCGTTCGACGCCGACATCGCGACCTTCGAGCTCGCCATGCCGCACTCGCTCAACTGACATGTTGTCCGCCGACCAGCGCGCGCGCTTTCAGGAGGATGGTTATCTGGTCTTGCCGGGCTTCGCCTCGGCCGCGGCGTGCGATCGGCTGATGGCGCGCGTGCGCGAGCTGCTCGACGGGTTCGACCCGAGCACCGTCCGCTCCGTCTTCAGCAGCCGCAACCAACAGAGGACCACCGACGATTACTTCCTCGGATCGGGCGACAAAGTCCGCTTCTTCTTCGAGGAGGACGCGTTCGCGGAGGACGGCGCGCTCCGCCGCGAAAAGCACCTCTCCATCAACAAGGTAGGCCACGCGCTCCACGACGAAGATCCGGTGTTCCGTGCCTTCTCGCGGTCGCCCGACCTCGCCGCCTTGGCCGCGGATCTCGGCCTCTCGTCGCCGCTCCTCATCCAGTCGATGTACATCTTCAAGCAGCCTCACATCGGCGGCGAGGTGCTCTGTCACCAAGACGCGACCTATCTTTACACCGAGCCCTTGTCGGTCGTGGGGTTTTGGTTCGCGCTCGAGGACGCCACCGTCGAGAACGGGTGTATGTGGGCCGTGCCGGGCGGCCACCGCGGCGGGCTCCACAAGCGCTTCGTGCGCGCCGACGATGGCGGCGGCGGGACAGCCACCCTCACGTTGAAGGAGGGCTCGTTCGACGCCTCGAACGAGGTCGCGCTCGAAGCCAAAAAAGGCACGTTGGTGGTCCTTCACGGGCTCTTGCCGCACCGGAGCGGGCCCAACACGTCGAGCCTGTCGCGCCACGCCTACGCGCTCCACGTCATCGACGCGAGCGCACATTACCCGGCCGACAACTGGCTCGTTCGCGCCTCGCCCGCCACGGGGTTTTGAGCGCCGCTCTCGAGTGATATCAAGTCTGCGGCTCGGCCGCGGGCTGCGCCGCCTGGGCGGCCTGCGCCCGCCGCGTAAAGAGCGTGTAAATCGCGGGCAGTACGAGCAGCGTTTGGAGCGTGGAGCTCAAGATACCTCCCACGATGACCGTCGCGAGCGGTCGTTGCACCTCGGCCCCTGCGCCCGTCGCGATGGCCATGGGCACGAACCCCAAAGACGCGACGAGCGCGGTGGTGAGCACCGGGCGCATACGCTCTTTGGCCGCCTCCGCGACCGCATCGGTGAGCGATTTGCCGTCGGCCTGCCGCCGCTCGATCGTCGACACCAGCACGAGGCCGTTGAGCACCGCCACGCCGAAGAGCGCGATGAACCCGACGATCGCGGAGATAGAGATCTCCATGCCGCGCAGCGCGAGCGCCGCGATACCGCCCGTCGCCGCCGTAGGCACGTTGAGCAAGACGAGGAGCGCGGGCCGCACGCGGCCGAACGTGGCGAGGAGGAGCACCAAGATGATGGCGAGCGTGATGGGGATGATGACGGCCATGCGCGCCGCCGCGTGCTGGAGACGCTCGTATTCGCCCGCCCACGCCGTGCTGTAGCCCGTCGGGAGCTCGAGGTCTTTGTCGAGCGCCTTCACCGCCTCGTCGACGAACGACGCGATGTCGCGCCCGCGCACGTTGAGCTGAACCGTCACGCGGCGCGCGAGCCGCTCGCGGCTCACCTGCGAAGGCCCCGGTTCGAGCGACACCTTCGCGAGCTCGCCGAGCGGCGCGATGGCGCCGCCTTTGCCCGAGGGCCCGCCCTCACCGTCGGGATCGGGGACGCGCACGGGGAGCATGCTCACCGCCTCGATCGAGCCGCGCGCGCTCGGATCGAAGCGAACTTGGATGGGATAACGCCGCATCCCCTCGACGACCGTGCCGACCTCGATGCCGCCGATCGCAGAGACCGTCTTGAGCACGTCCTCGGCGTCGAGCCCGCGCCGCGCGATGGCCGTGCGATCGATGACGACGCTCATCACGTTCGAGCCCGCGATCTGCTCGGCGCGGACGTCGTGCGCGCCGCGGATCCCGCGGAGGATCTTCACGCCGCGCTCGCTCAGCTTCTTGAGCTGGCCGAGGTCGTCGCCGTAGATGTGGAGCGCGAGGTCCGACGAGATGCCCGCGAGCAGATCGTTCGTGTTCATCTCGATGGGCTGCGTGAAGGCCCAGCCCGAGCCCGGCACGTTCTCGCTGAGCGCCTTGTCGAAGGCCTTGACCAGCCCCTCGCGATCGCGCGCCGTCTGCCACTGCTCCTTGGGCTTCAGGAGCACGTAGATGTCCGTCATGTTCATGCCCATCGGGTCGATCGCGATCTCGGCGCGCCCCGTGCGGCAAACCACGGTCGTGACCTCGGGGAACGTGCGGAGCGTCCGCTCGACCGCGTCGGTCTGCGCGAGCGATTGGTTGAGCGAGACGGAGGGCAGGCGCACCATCGCGATGACGACCGAGCCCTCGTCGAGCTTGGGCAAGAACCCGCGGCCCATCTGCTGCGCCAGCACCGCGCTGCCGATCACGGACGCGATCGCGATCGCCACCGCGATGACCGGCCGCTTGATCGCGGCGGCGAGCGCGGGGTTGTACGCGCGCTGCGCGATGCGCACGAAGAAGCTCGGTTTGTCGTGCGCGTCGCGCGCGAGCGCGATCGACGCGAGCGCGGGCACCAGCGTGAGCGACAGGACGAACGCGGATCCGAGCGCGAAGAGCACCGTCAGCGCCATGGGGCGGAACATGCGGCCCTCCACGCCTTCGAGCGCGAGGAGCGGCACGTAGACGACCGCGATGATCGCCTCGCCGAACGCGGTCGCGCCGCGCACCTCGCGCGACGCGTCGAGCACCACGCGGTCGCGCTCCTCCTTCGTGAGCGGCCGATTGAGCCTCTCGCGCTCCTCGGCGAGCCTGCGCTGCGCGTTCTCGATGATGATGATCGCGCCGTCGACCACCAGGCCGAAGTCGATCGCGCCGAGGCTCAAGAGGTTGCCCGACACGCCGAAGGCCCACATCCCGCCGAAGACGCCGAGCAGCGCGAACGGGATCGCGAGCGCCACGATCGAGCCCGCGCGCAGGCTCGCGAGCGTGAGCCCGAGCACCAGCGCCACGAGCGCGACGGCCTCGGCCAAGTTCACGCCGACGGTCCTCGTGGTGCGGTGGACGAGCTCGGTGCGGTCGTAATAAGGCTTGATGGTGATGCCCTTGGGGAGCGACTTTTGGACGTCTTTGAGCGTCTCTTTGGCGCGCGTGACGACCTCGCCCGAGTTCGCGCCCATGAGCATCATGGCGACGCCGACCACGGTCTCGCCCTTGCCGTCGCGCGAGACCGCGCCGTAGCGCACGCGCGGCGCGAACCGCACGGCCCCGAGGTCCTTGACGTAGAGCGGCGTGCGGCCGTCGCGCCGATCGACCACGACGTTCGCGAGATCGTCGAGCGTGCGCACGCGGCCCTCGCCGCGCACCGTGATGTGCTCGCGCCCCGTGGGCAGCCACGCGCCGCCGGTCGCGATGTTGTTCTTGTGGATCGCCTCGATCACCTGCGCGACGCCGAGCCTCGCCGCCGCGAGCTTCTGCGGATCGAGCGTGACCTCCATGGTCTGCGCCTCGCCGCCGAACGGGTTCACGTCGACGATGCCGGGCACCATGCGGAGGCGCGGCGCGATCTGCCATTCGAGCGCGTTGCGCAGCTCCATCAGCGATTTGCCCTCGCCGTGGACCTCGAAGTGGAGCACCTCGCCGAGCCCGCTCGAAATAGGCCCGAGCTCGGGCTCGCCGTAGCCCTCGGGGATGTTCGATCGCGCGCTCGTGAGCCGCGCGCTGACGAGCTGCCGCGCGAAATAGACGTCGACGCCGTCTTCGAAGACCACGGTCACGACCGAGATGCCCGCGCGCGAGATGCTGCGGATCTCCTCGACCCTGGGCAGCCCCGCCATGGCCATCTCGACGGGGAACGTGACGTTGGTCTCGACGTCGATGGGGCCGAGCGCGGGCGACGCGGTGATGATCTGCACCTGGACGTTGGTCACGTCGGGGACCGCGTCGATGGGCACGCGCGTCGCGGCCACGCCGCCGAGGACCGCGAGCACGAGCGAGAGGATGATGACGAGCGCGCGCCTCTTGATGCAGAGCTCGATCAGCCGATCAATCATGTCTAATCGTTCGAGCCCATCTGCTCTTTGAGGACCTGGCTCTTCAAGATGAACGCGCCGTCGACCACCACGCGCTCGCCTCCATCGAGCCCGCGCGCGATCTCGACGTCGCCCTCGATCGCCGGGCCGAGCTCGACCACGCGCAGCTCGAACTTGCCCTCGGCCTTCTCGACGAACACGTGCGAGAGGCCGTCGATCAGCTGAACCGCGTCTTTGGGCACCACGACCGCGTCCTCGACCTTGCCCCCGGATTTGTCGCTCTTCGCGTTGCCCGAGGTCATGATCCGCGCGGTCGCGCTCATGCCCGGCCGCAGCGCGCCGTCCGCGTTCGGCAGCACGATGCGCACGTCGGCCGCGCGACGCATCGGATCGATCGTCTCGAGGATGTGATCGACCGTGCCCGAGAACACCTTGCCCGGGGCCGCGATCACCTCGACGCGGACCGCGTCGCCCGCGCGGACCTTGTGCAAATCGCGCTCGTACACCTCGACCATGAGCCAGAGCTCCGACAAATCCCCCACCGTATAAAGCGTGTCCGCGGGCGCGACGGCCTCCCCGACGCGGGGCTTGGCCGTGAGGATCACGCCCGCGAGCGGCGCGGAGAGCGCGAGCGAAGGCGACGCCGACGAGCCGCCCGGGCTCGCGCCCACGGCGCGGAGCCGCTCGGACGCGGCGCGGAGCTCGGACGCGGCCACGTCGCGATCGACCTGCGCCTGCGCGACCGCGCGCTGGGTCGAGACGCCGTCCGCGGTGAGCTGCTTCTCGCGCGCGAGCTCTTTTTCGGCTTGTTTGAGGCGCGCTTCGGCTTGAAAGTATTCGGCCTTGGCGCGGCCGATGGTGCCGCTGTCGAGCACCGCGAGCACGTCGCCCGCGCGGACTTTGTCGCCGAGCTGCACGCGCACGGCCGAGATGCGGCCCTCGACCGGCGCGCCCACCTTGGCGACGCGCTTGGGCGACAGATCGAGCGTCCCGACCGCCACGAGCGTCGCGAGGCGAGGGACCTTGCGCGAGGGCGCGACCGCGATCTTCGCGGCCTTCATCGCCTCGGGCTTGAGCTCGACGTCGACGCCGGGCTCCGCCGAGGGCTTGGCCGACGCGCTGGGCTCCGCCTGCGCCGCGCCGTTCTTGCAGCCCGAGAGCAAAGGCGCGAACGCAAACACGAGAATCAAAGGGGCCCAACGGACGAGCACGCGGGGCAGTATACCCATGTACCGCCCTTCGCCCAGCGTTGATTCTGCGCTTCCTTTCACGAACAGAGCCTGTATGGTAGCGCGCGATGTCGCGACGGCGTGGCCCGTTCGGGGTCTTTCAGCTCCTCTCGTTGGTGGTCGCGCTCGCGCTCGGGCTCTCCATCCTCGCGGCCAAGCTCAGCATCTCCGCTGCCCAACCAAGGCCCGCCCCTCAACCATCGTTTCGGCCGCAGATTGGCAAGCCTGCTGTCTCGGCCGCCCCTTCTTCGGCGCCTTCGTCCGCACCTTCCGCCAACCCCTCTGCTTCGCCGAGCTCCGCGCCTTCGGCGACGCCCGCCGCGGGCGCTCCCGACAAGGGTGAGAAGAGCGACAAAGACAAAGGGGATAAGGCCGACAAAAAAGAGAAGGACAAAAACCCCAAGGCGCTCGAGGACGCGGTCGTCCAAACCGATAAGGACTTCGATAAAGGCTTATCGGAGGAGCAGAAGAACGCCATCGGCACGGGCAAGGTGCCTATCCACCGGGAGGGCCCGTTTCGCTCCGCGTTCGCCAACCCCAAGTTCGGCGGCCCGGCCAAGGTGAAGGTCGGCGCGGTGCTCTCGCACGTGCGCGACTACAACATCCAAACGGGCCAGTTCGACGCGGATCTCTTCATCTCGCTCACGAGCCAAGACAAAGAGATTCCCGATCTCAACCTGGCGTTCACCAACGGCAAAGAGATCGAGCAGCAGATGCTCGCGGACACGCCGACGTTCAAGCTCCTCCGCGTGCACGGCACCTTCTACGGCCCCATCGATCTGCGCGGGTATCCGTTCGACACGCAGGTGTTGCCCATCGAGATGGAAGACCTCCACGCGGGCGTCGATCAGCTCGTCTTGGAGCCGGATCCCAACCGCACCGCGCTCGACGAGGGGTTCGCGGTGCCGGGCTGGGGCATCGGGCACGTGGGCGCCAAGGCGTTCAAGCACCGTTATCCAGCGCGCTTCGATCGCGACGATCTGCAAATCTCGCGGTACAAGGTCGAGGTGGGGCTCGAGCGATTCGGCGTCTCGGCGGCGCTCAGCGTGTTCGTGCCGGCCATCATCATCACGTTGATCTCGCTCACGGGCATGTGGGTCCCGGCCGAGGAGCTGGAGGTGCGGAGCAACACGGGCGCTCCCATGCTCGCCGCCGCGGTGCTCTTCCACTACGCGCTCCTCTCCACCTTGCCCGCGACGGGGTATTTGACCCGCGCGGACAAAGTGATGATGGGGACCTATTTCGCGCTCCTCATGAACATGGTCTCCACGTGGACGTTCCTTATCGTCCCCGAGGACCGTGTCCCTGGGCTCTTCAAGTTTTGGCGTTGGTTCGTGCCCACCTCGAGCACGGTGGTCATGGTCGGAGCATCGGTGTTCTAACATGAGAAAGGCCTTCTTCCCCGCTCTCCTCGCGCTCGGCGCGGTCGTCGTCTTCGCCTTGGGCTGGTTCCTCGGGCGTTATTTCCTGGAGCGCGCGTGGTCGAACCCCGTTCGCCTGGTCACCAAGGCGGACTACGATCGGGGCGCCGTCGAGGGCGCGGACCCGACGCCCAAAGAGGGCACATCGATCATCGTTGGGCTGCCGCTCAAGAAGATGCGCGCCTTCATGGCGGGGTACGTGGAGAAGGATCCGGTCGTGGCGGGCGTGAGCGCGTTCGGGCGCGACGGGACCGAGCAAAAGCTCCACATCGTGCTTCACAACAAAGGCACGTGCAAGGTCAAAGAGGCGCACGGCGTCGCCTATGGATACGACGCGTGGGGGCGCGCCGTCACGGTGAACAAGGGGGGTGAGCGCTACGTCGCCTTCCACGCCAAAGAGCTCTCGATCGAGCCCGGCGGCAAAGCCACCTTCGAGCTGGAGGTCAAGAACGCAGGGACCTCGTCGCTCGCCGCGGCGCACGTCGACGAGGTTATTTGCGAGGGCGGCAAGACCTGGAAGCGGGGTTGATCTCGCCCCGCGCGCATCATCCGTAGGTCGGCGCGCGCCTTTGCGGGCACGGGCCCGGGCGGAGGTTCAGATGTGGTCCGCGACCGGGCACGCCGTAGGATCCCCGCGCCGGGCGACAGGGGGCATGACCCGTCCCATCGAAAACGCATCATCGCCGTGATCCAACCACGGCCGAACGGCACTACCCGAGAGAAATAGCCATGCTCTATACTGCCAACGTGTCCGAGCCTGCTTCGGGAGCCGTCATCGGTGGGAAGTATCAAGCGCTTCGCCGCCTCGGCGCGGGCGCTGTCGGGACCGTCTGGGTCGCGCGGGAGGTGGGGAGTGGACGTAACGTCGCCATCAAGGTCCTTTCACCCGAGACGCTCTCTTCCCCCATCGCGCGCGCGCGCTTCGAGCGTGAGGTGGCCGCCGCGGCGAGGCTCCGCTCACGCCATGTGATCGAGGTCTACGATCATGGGGTGTTCAACGGCTCTCCGTTCATCGCCATGGAGCTGCTGGAAGGGGAGGATCTCCTCGCGCGCCTCAAGCGCGAGAAGCGACTGTCGCTGGCGGACGCGGCGAGGATCGCCGAGCAGATCGCGGTGGGCTTGGGGCCCGCGCACGACGCCGGCATCATCCATCGTGATCTCAAGCCAGCCAATGTGTTCTTGGTCCGGCGGGGCGATGACGAGATCGTCAAAATCATCGATTTTGGGATCGCGCGCTTCATCAACGCGGGGGACGGCCCCGGCGGCGCCGCGACCGAGACAGGCACCGTGCTCGGCTCCCCTCATTACATGAGCCCGGAGCAGGCCGCCGCGCGCAAGGACCTCGATCATCGCGTCGATCTGTGGGCGCTCGGCGCGATCGTGTATCGCATGATCACGGGTCAGCTCCCCTTCCCCGGGCGGGACATCGCCGAGATCATCGTGGCCATCGTCAGCGAAGAGGCCCCTCCGCCCTCCGCCGTGGCGCCCGAAGCGGGCTTTGGCCCCGAGGTAGATCGCTTCTTTGCCAAGGCGCTCGCGCGCGACCCGAACGCGCGCTTTCAGAGCGCGAGGGAGCTCTCGTCGGCCTTCTCGGCGCTCCCGAACCCTGCTCCTGTCATGGCCTCTCCTGAGCAGGTCACCGCGGTGATGGCGCCCTCCCGCGCCGTCGCGACCGCCGCGCCGGCGATCACCGCACCTGCCCCCATCGCGGCTCCTGCCCCCATCGTCCGCGCAAACGTGCCTTCGGCGCCCGCCTCGTCACACGGCTATTATGCGGCTCCCCACGCGCCTGCCCGCACGCCCAAACCCACCTCCGCCGGCGCGTGGGTCATCGCGGGGGTGGGCGCGGTCGTGCTCGTGGCGCTCGTCGTCGCCATCGTCCTCGCGCTCGCGTTCATGTGGAGCCAATAGCGATCATCAAGGATTGACCTTGACGAGCGGCCCCCCCACGAGGACCAAATCGCCGCCCGCGACCGAGAGCTCCATCCCCTGTTGCGCCCCGAGGGAGATGGCTTTGCCCGCGGCGGCCACGATCACCTCGCCTGCGGTGAGGATGATGCCGCCTTTGGCCGACAGGGTGATGGTGGACTTTCCCATGCGGATCTCACCGGCATCGTGTTCGCGATTACCAAGGTTACGCGCGACGCGCAAAAGAAAACGGAGGCCGATCGTGGTAGAAGGGGAGAGCTCTTATGCGCATCGTCTCCCAAAGCCCGTTCCCGGTGCTCCCGCTCGTGTGGGAGCCCGAGCAGCACCGTCGCGGCCTCACCGTGATCGTCAAAGCGACCTTTCGCGTCGCCGCGGGTCGTGCGATGAGCGTCGCACCTTCGCAGGAGCCGCTCGGCGGCGATCGCTTTTGGGGCGATGACCCGCGCGCCTCGCTGTTCGCGCCGAGCGATTGGGTGCCTGCCAAATCGCGGCCCGAGGTGATGGTGGTCGGGCACGCGTACGCGCCCCGCGGCGCTCCCGGCGGCGCGCAGTCCCTTCAGGCGAGGATCGATATCGGCGCGTGGAGCAAGTCCGTTCGTGTCACGGGCGATCGCCTTTGGACGCCGGGGCCTGTGGGCCTCGTACCCGGCCAGCCGGTCCCTTTTGCGCGCACGCCGCTCCGCGACGAGCTCGCGCCGCGCAGCGCGGATCGTCCGCTCGGTTTTGTCGCGGCGCAGCCTATCGTAGGGACGCGCGCGCTGCCCAACCTCGAAGGGACCTTTGGCCCTCTCCTGCCGCAGGCACGTCCGACGACCGCGCCGCGCGCGGCGCTCGCGTGGGGATATCGCCTCTCGGGGTCTCCGCCTCCGGGCTTCGATTTCTCGTTCTTCAACGCGGCGCCGCTCGATCAAAGGCTCGACGTCATTCCGGTGGGCGCCAAGGTGATGCTCCATCATTTGCACCCGGAGCACGCGGTCGTGACAACGTATCTCCCCTCGTCCGAGCCGCGCGCTCTTTTGATGGGGCCTGATCGCAGGGAGCCACGCCCGATCGCGCTCCGCTGCGACACGGTGTGGGTGGACACCGATCGAGCGATCGTGGTGCTCACGTATCGCGGGCTCGCCGAGCTTGTCGCGCCGCCCGACGCGCATGAGCTCTCGATCACGTTCGAGGGTCGCGCCGAGGTCTCGGAGGAAGAGGCCGTGAAGGGCACGTTCGAGCTGTCGCCGAGCGCGGTGCGCGCGCTCGCGGGCCGCGCGGCCACGCCGTTTCAAAAGCCCTCTGCGAAAGAGGCGCTCTCCGATGAAGAGGTGATTGGGACGGTCGAGGTTGGCGACGTCGCCCCCAGCGGCCCGGCGCTGCCCTTTCGCGAGGAGAGCGCTGCGGCTGTGCTCTCGCGCATCCCGCTGACCGCGCCGCCGTCGGACGAGGAGAGCCCTGCGGGCGGGACGTCCGACGTTCGTTATGTGGATTTGATCCGGCGCCAACACCCGTTTGGGGAGCCTTTTGCAGCGCCGAACGCGCCCTCGCTCCCCTCCGCCCCGGCGCCCGAATCGGCTCCTCCTGCGCCGTCGATTTCCAAACCGCTCTCCATCGAGGGATACGCGGCGGTGAGCGCGGCCCTGGTGCTCAAACGCCCTCTCGCCG
>CAYTJL010000042.1:0-7265 GCA_964437785.1 uncultured Polyangiaceae bacterium | reverse complement strand
ATCGAGGGATACGCGGCGGTGAGCGCGGCCCTGGTGCTCAAACGCCCTCTCGCCGAGGCGCTGGAGCGCGAGGGCGTCACGCGGGAGACATGGGACGAGAGCGCGCTCCGATGGAAGGAGGCGCTCACGCAGGGCCGCGACGTCAAAGCCTACGACGGCGCGTTCGTCGCGGCGCTGGAGCGGCTCCGAGGGCCTTTTGGAGCGATCGATTATGCTGCGATCACCGTGGGGCTCGAACGCGGCAAGGCGGGTGAGCTCGGCGCTCATTACCAGCTTGGGCCCGCGGATTTGATGCGCGTGCAGCGCGTCGGCGCGCTCCGCGCCGCGGCGGATCCTTCGCTCGCTGCGGCGGTGAGCGCGGCGGCTGCGGCGGCGCGGCGCGGGTGAGGGCGGTTTGAGCTGGAGGGGCGTCAGAGCGGGCGCGCGCAGCGGAAGCCGAGGCCGCCGTAGCGCGCCCCTTCACCGCTCTCGGAGCGGTTTGCGCCGCGCACGTACGAAGGTTGGTTGATTCGCCAGCTTCCGCCGCGCTCGACGCGGGCGCTCTTGGCGCACGCGATGCTCTTGTCGTAAGGACAAAGATAGTCGCTCACCCACTCTGACACGTTGCCGGCCAAGTCCGCCACGCCTTCGGGCGTGTCGCCTTTGGGGTGTCGCCCTACCTCGCAGGTCCCCTTGCGTTTGCCCTTTCCCGCGTCGTTGCCTTCGCCGTCCCAACAGAGCTGATTCGTCGGCTCGTCCTCTCCCCAGGGGTAGGTCCTGCCTCGGAGCCCGCGCGCCGCGAGCTCCCACTCTGCCTCGGTGGGGAGCCTCTTGCCGTGGGAGGCGCAATACGTTTGGGCTTGTCGCCAATCCACACAGTTGATGGGATGGCTCTCTTTGCCTGCTTTTCCCGCGTTGCACTCGTTGACCTCTTCGTCGCATCGATCGGGGAAGTAGCAGGCTTTGGTGCATTGCCCCTTGTCATGACAGGCCTTGTACGCGGCCACCGTCACCTCGGTCCTGTCGAGGCAAAAGGTCTTCACCGTCTCGGGGTGCTCGGGCCGTTCGAGCGCGGTCCCGGCGCCGGGCTTCAAGCCCATTGGAAACGTGCCGCCCTTGATTTGGACCATATCGAGCGGGCAAGGCCCGCTGCTCGCCGCCGCAGGCGGGGGCGCGGTGGAGGGGGGAGCGGAGAGCGCAGAAGGGGGAACGGCGGAAACGGCGGAAACAACAGGTTGGGGCTCGGTGGTGGGGATAGGCGGAGACGGTGAGGAGCTGCGCCCGTATTGGATCGACACAGCGGTGAGCGCCAAGGCGGCGACGCTCACGCCCATCCACATCACCTTGCGCGAGCGCTTCGGCCCCTCGGCCACCTTCAAGCGCGGTGCGTCAGGCGTGCTCGGCGGACCCACGATCGCCTCGCGCTTTGATGATCAAATACCGCAGCGGCTCGGTCTCCGACGTGTTCTCAATCGCCAGCGTGGCCCCGAGCGGCAACGCGATCATCGCGCCCATTCCCACGCTCACCGGGGCACCGTCGAGCGTCACCTCCCCTTCCCCTTCGGTGAAGATCACGATCTCGGGATAATGCTCTTGCCGGTGGGTGCCCACCTTTCCCCCCGGCTCCAGCTCACACGCGAGCACGGCCTTGAAGGGCGGAAACTGCGCCCGCCCCATCAAGTCCCATACGAGCACCTCGCCCCGACCGCCGAACAAGGCGCTTCGCCGATCGGGGTTCCCAAGGCCCTTTCTCATAGGCGCACGCCCCTCAATTCATGTCGATGGCGTGGCGCTTCAAATCCGCGAGCTTACAGACCTCGAGCGCCCGCTCGTGCGTGGCGGTGAGCTTGACGTGCGGCGCCTTGCCCGCCTCGAACGCCTCTTGCCAGCGCGCCGCGCAGAGGCACCATTGGTCGCCCGGCTTGAGGCCGGCGAACCCGTATTCGGGCGCGGGCGTGCTGAGGTCGTTGCCGCGGCTCCTGGAGAAGCGCAGAAAATCGGCGGTCATCACGACGCAGACCGTGTGCGAGCCGCGATCTTCGGGGCTCGTGTTGCAACAACCGTCGCGAAAGAAGCCCGTCATCGGGCGGCGGCTGCACTCGGCGAGCTCGCCGCCGAGGACGTTGCGAGAAGGGAGCTTGTCCATGAGCCCCGCTCGATACACCATTATCACCGCTCGATCCAGTACCCTCCGCCAAACGGATCCCCCGCCGGGATGGCCGCCCGCACCCCCTTCTCAGGGTTTGCCACCAAATGCCGCAGAATCCAAAACACCGTCTCGACGTCGTCCGTCCCCGCCGCTTTGGCCACCTGTTCGAGCGACATCGATTTGGCGCCTCCGTTCGCGGACGCGCGCAGCGCCCCAACCACCTTGCCTTGCAGCGCGAGCACCGCCGCGGCCGCCTTCTTGCCAGCTTCGACGCCGGGCTGATGATACGCGTTGATGTTGACGAGCGTCGCATAAAGGCCCACCGCCCGCTCATAGAGCGCGATGAGGCCGCCCAACGTGGCTGCGTCAACGTCGTTCACGGTGATCGTGATGGACTCCCGATCCGACTCGGCGAGCGCGCGCCGCGTGCCTTGGAGGAACCCCGAGAGATAATCCCCCGACGTGACGCCCGGCTCCACCTCCAAGACCCCTCGCTCCACCGAGCGCTCCTTGAGCACCTCGATGAACGTCGCGAAGAAGTTGTTGAGCCCGTCGCGGAGCTGCTGCACGTAGGCGTGCTGATCCGTCGAGCCCTTGTTGCCGTAGACCGCGATGCCTTGATGGACCACGTTGCCGTCGAGGTCGAGCCGCTTGCCGAGCGACTCCATCACGAGCTGCTGGAGATACCGTGAGAACAAAGTGAGCCTGTCTTTGTAGGGCAAGATCACCATATCTTTGGTGCCTTTGCCGCCCGTCGCCGAATACCACCCGAGCGCGAGCAGCGCCGCGGGGTTACGGCGCGTCTCGGTCCGCCGCGTCGCCTCATCCATGGCGCGCGCGCCCGCGAGCATCGCGTGAACGTCGATGCCCTGCAGCGCCGCGGGCAAGAGCCCGACCGCGCTGAGCTCGCTCGTCCTGCCGCCGACCCAGTCCCACATCGGGAAGCGCGCGACGAAGCCGTTCGCCTTGGCGTAGCCGTCGAGCTCGCTGCCCTCGCCCGTCACCGCGACGGCGTGGCGGCCGAATTCGAGGCCCAAACGATCGTATTGAGCCTTCGCTTCGAGCATGCCGTTGCGCGTCTCTTTGGTGCCCCCGCTCTTCGAGATCACCACCGTGAGCGTCTCGGCGAGGCCGTCTCCGATCGCGTCGATGACCTTGTCGATGCCGTCGGGATCGGTGTTGTCGAAGAAGAAAGGCCGCATGCGATCGGCCTGCGATCCGAGCGCGTCCGCGACGAGCTGGGGCCCGAGCGCCGAGCCGCCGATGCCGACCACGAGCACGTTGGTAAAGCGAGGCCGCGTCTGCGGCCGGATCTTGCCCGCGTGCACCGCGCCCACGAACGCGACGAGCTTCGCGAGCGTGCCCTCGATCGCACCGCGAAGATCGGCCGACGGCGCGAGCTCGGGCGCGCGCAGCCAATAGTGGCCCACCATGCGCTGCTCGTCCGGGTTCGCGATCGCGCCGCGCTCGAGGTCGGCCATCTTTCCGAACGCCTTTTGGATCGCGGGCTCCATCGCGCTCAAAAAGCCCTCTTCCATCGCGAGGCGGCTCAGATCGAGGCGGAGCCCCAGGGCCTCATCGTGAAAATAAAGCGATCGAAACCGTTCGAACGAGCTCTTCACCATGACCGGCTCTCCCTTACGCGGGCACCTTACGCGCGCCCCGTCGCGACGTTTCGCGCACCGTACCTCAAAATCCCCTAGCGTAACCAGCCCCATCGCGGTAATTCGGGCCAACGATGGCGCTCGATTTCGGAGTCAACGCAGGTCTCGTCGAAGAGCTCTTCGCCCAATACCTCGAAAACCCCGGCTCGGTCGATCCGGCGTGGCACCCGCTCTTCGAGGCGCGCACGGGCAGCGCGCCCAACAAGAGGAATGGTCCACCGGCACCGGCACACGCAACGGCGATTCCCTGGCCGCGATCCGCGCCGCCGGTGACGGAGATCGCCGCCGAGGCGCGCTCGCCTCTCGTTCGGGGGGACCTCCCCCCAAACCCCCCAGGCGAGCCTCCGCCCGCCTCCACACGCGCGATCGACGCGGGTCGATCGATGACGACCGACGCGCCGCCCGCGCCGAAGAGCGTGCCCACGCTGCTCGTCCCGATGGCGCGGCCCTCGGAGCGCGACGTGCTCGCGGTCGCCGCGATCCACGCGCGGGTCTACAAACTGCTCAACGCGTACCGCGTGCGCGGGCACCTCTTCGCGCACGTCGATCCGCTCGACGCGCCGCACGCGACGCCGCCCGAGCTCGATCTCCGCAACTTCGATCTCACGCCCGACGACCTCGACAAGCCCTTTCCCACGGCCGATCTCGCGGGCGCGCCGCCCGTGCTCACGCTGCGCGAGATCATCCGCAGGCTCGAAGACACGTACTGTCGCACCATCGGCGTCGAGTTCACGCACATCGACAACCCCGAGCAGCGGCGCTGGCTCCAAGAGCGCATGGAGTCGACGCAGAACCACCTCACGCTGGGCGTCGAGCAGCAGCTCCGCATCTTGACCAAGCTCACCGACGCCGAGATCTTCGAGCAGTTCATCGGCCGGAGCTACGGCGCGGGCACCAAGCGCTTCTCGCTCGAAGGCGCCGAGAGCTTGATCCCGCTCTTGGATCTGCTCGTCGAGCGCGCGGGCGATCAAGGGGTGATCGAGATCGTCATGGGCATGGCCCACCGCGGCAGGCTCAACGTGCTCGCCAACATCCTCGGCAAGAGCGTGCGCGAGATCTTCGCCCACTTCGAGGACGCGGACGCGGAGGCGAACCTCGGCTCGGGCGACGTCAAATACCACCTCGGCTATTCGACCGATCGGGTCACCTCCTCCGGCAAGAAGCTCCATCTCACGATGACGTTCAACCCGAGCCACCTGGAGATCGTCAATCCGGTGGTGGTGGGCAGGACGCGCGCCAAACAAGACAGGCACAGCGCCTCGTACGTGACGCCCGCCACGCAGCCCGGCTCGTTTGGAAGGCCCGGCTACGCGCCCTCGGGGCTCGGCGGCAACCCGCGCAGGCTCGCGATGCCGCTCCTCGTCCACGGCGACGCCGCGTTCATCGGGCAAGGCGTGGTCGCCGAGACATTGAACCTCGCGAACCTGCCCGGCTACACGGTGGGCGGCACGGTCCACGTGATCGTCAACAATCAAATCGGCTTCACCACCAACCCTGAGGACTCGCGGTCGAGCCGCTACGCGACCGACATCGTGCGGATGCTCAAGGTGCCTGTCTTCCACGTCAACGGCGAAGATCCCGAGGCCGTGGCGCACGTCGCGCAGCTCGCCATCGACTGGCGACAGCGGTTTGGGCACGACGTGGTGATCGACATGTATTGTTATCGGCGGCACGGCCACAACGAGGGTGACGAGCCGCGCTACACCCAACCGCAGATGTACGCGCTCATCGACAAAAAGCCCACGGTGCGCCAGGTCTACGTGCGGCGCCTCGTCGAGATGGGCCACTTCACCGCCGACGAGGCCGAGGAGCTCGCCGGGCGGCGGCGCGAGGTGCTCACCTCCGCGCTCCAAGAGGTGAAGCAAACGGGCTTTGCGCCGGTCACCTACGCGATGGGCGGCGTGTGGGCGCACTACCGCGGCGGCCAAGACACGGCCACACCGGAGGTGCCCACGGGCGTCCCCATCGAGAAGCTCCGCGCCTTGTCGCAAAGGCTCCTGGAGCTGCCCGCCGACTTCAAGGCTCATCCCAAGGTGCTCCCGATGCTCCGCGCGCGGCACGAAGCGGTGATGAGCGGAGAGCCCTTTGACTGGGGCACGGGCGAGACGCTCGCGTACGCGTCGCTCCTCGCCGAGAAGACGCTCGTCCGCATCTCGGGCCAAGACGTCAAGCGCGGCACGTTCAGCCACCGTCACGCGGTGCTCTTCGACACGGACACAGGCGACGAATTCGCGCCGCTCTCGCGCGTGGCCGAGTGGCCGGGCCGGTTCGACATCTACAACTCCCCCTTGTCCGAGCAGGGCGTCTTGGGCTTCGAGTTCGGGGTGAGCCTCGATTACCCGGACGCGCTCGTCATCTGGGAGGCGCAGTTCGGCGACTTCTTGAACTGCGCGCAGGTCATCGTCGATCAATTCCTCACGTCGAGCGAGGACAAGTGGCACCGCCTCTCCGGGCTCGTGCTTTATTTGCCGCACGGCTACGAGGGTCAAGGCCCCGAGCACTCGAGCGCGCGCGTCGAGCGCTTCTTGCAGAACAGCGCCGAGGACAACGTCCAAGTCTGTAACCTCACCACGCCTGCGCAGCTCTTCCACGCGCTCCGCAGGCAGGTCCATAGGCCGTGGCGAAAGCCGCTCGTCATCTTGACGCCCAAGAGCATGCTCCGCGTCGCGGCGAGCTCCAAAGGCCCTCACCGCCCGGTCTCGACCATTCATGATCTGGCCGAGGGCAAGTTCCACAGGGTCATCGGCGATCAAGCGGGCCTCGACCCCGCGGACGTGAAGAAGATCCTCCTCTGCACGGGCAAGATCTACTACGATTTGGCGCTGGAGCGCGAGGCGCGCAAGGCCTACCACGTGGCCATCGTGCGGCTCGAGCAGCTCTATCCCATCAATGACGATCTGAAGCACGAGCTCGCCCCTTACCGCGACGGCACGCCCCTCGTGTGGGTGCAGGAGGAGCCGCACAACTACGGTCCTTGGTATTACATCAACGCCAACCTGCCCGAGCTCTTGGGCGGCCGATTCCCGCTCTCGTGCGCGGCGCGGGCGCGCAGCGCGAGCCCCGCCACCGGCTCCCGGGCGAGCCACCTGCTCGAGCAGAAGATGCTCATCGACGAGGCGTTCTCATGACCACGACAGCGTCGCTCCAAGACACCTACGCGCCCAAGAGCATTTGTTTCGGGTGCGGCCCCGCGAACGAGCACGGTCTCCACATCAAGAGCTTCGTCGAGGGCGACGCGGTCGTGTGCGAGTTCACGCCCGAGCCGTATCATCATGCGTTCCCGGGGATGCTCAACGGGGGCATCATCGGCGCGCTCCTCGACTGTCACAGCAATTGGGCGGCGTCTCATCACCTGATGGTCAAAGGCGGCCTCGACGCGCCGCCGTGCACGGTGACGGCCGATTTTCACGTCCGGCTCAAGCGGCCCACGCCGCTCGGCCCGGTGCGGCTCGTGGCCAAGGTGGTCGAGAGCG
>CAYTJL010000041.1:7412-48729 GCA_964437785.1 uncultured Polyangiaceae bacterium | reverse complement strand
GCCGTCTTGGGGCCGTTGCCAAAGTTGATGGTGCCCGCCGTGCGGCCGGCCACGTAGACGTTGCCCGACGCATCGACCGCCACGGCTTTGGCCGCTTGGTTGGCGGCCGCGTCGCCGAAGCTCTTCGCCCAGATGAACGACGTCGCGCACGTTTGGCTCGCGCCGTCGCAGATGCCCGTCACGCAATCCGCTCCAGTGTTGCACGCTTGATCAATCGCGCACGCGGGGCACGAGCCGCCGCAGTCGACGTCGGACTCGGCGCCGTTCTTTGCTTGATCGGCGCACGTGGGCGAGCAAACACCGTTGTCGCACGAGCCGCCTTTGCAATCCGCGCTCACCGCACACGGGCTGCCCGCCGGGCAGGGCGGGCACAAGCCACCACCGCAGTCCGTGCCCGTCTCCTCCCCATTGGGCTGCAAGTCGGTGCACGTGGGCGCGGCGCACGTGTTGCCAGCGCACACCTTGCTGGTGCAATCCGGGCCGACCAAACACCCTTCTCCAACGTCGCAGGCCGGGCAAGCCCCGCCGCCGCAATCAACGTCCGTCTCAGCGCCGTTGCGCGTGTGATCCGAGCACGAGGCGACTCCCCCATCGTCCGTGGCGAGGACCACATCGCCCGCGATCCCCGCCACATATTGGCAATCTGCTGTCGCGAGCAAACCCGTGATGCAAACAGCAAAGGCAAAGGACCTGCGCATGAGCTCTCTTGTGTCCCTGCGCCCGCCGCGCGTCAAGCGCCTTTGCCCTGCGCCGGGACGCTCACGCCATCATCCCACGACGCCTTTACGGCGAGGCCTCGGCGAAGATCTCCTCAGCAGACGTCGCGCTCGCTGCCCGAACGATCCATCGGTCGAGCGTCGCGACGTCTTTGCACGCCGTGACGTGCGCGCGCACCTCGTCGCTCACTTGGATGCCGCGCGCGGCAAGGAGCGCCAGGACTGCCCGAGCTTGGCCCGCGGTCTCGCCCTCTGCGCGACCCTCCGCGCGACCCTCCGCGCGACCCTCCGCGCGACCCTCCGCGCGGCCCTCCGCCCACTTCGCGTCGCCGTATTCGCGCGCCTGCTGGATCTCATCCATCACCTTGCGGTACGCGTCGAGCTCCAACTCCGTGAACGTCGCTTCGTTCGCGAGCTCCATCGCCTCACGGTACGGCCCAGGTGGCAAGTCCGCTGGCAGTTGCGTCAGCTCAGGCGCGTGCACGAAGAGCCACGCCCACAAATCGGCTCCTGCCGTGTTGGGCCTCCGGCTCGCGAGCTTGGGGAGCTCCAGAAACGCATATTGCACCTGCAAGAGACCTTGGTTGCCCGAGGCGCGCTCGGTCATGTTCCAGCGGCTCAACATGGGGATTCGAGGCAGCTTCGCGGCGTCTTGCTCAGCGTCCGGCCACAGCTCGAAGTCACAGATCGAGATCGCCACGACGTCGTTGAGCCTCGTGTAAGGCTCACCCATCTTGAGCTGCCCCGCGTACGCTTTACATGCGTTGTAGACCACCCGGTTGACGAAGCCGGCCATGTGCAGGAGCTGCATCTCCACCACGAAGACCGTCCCTGCCCTGTCTCGACAGCGCACGTCCAAGATAGACAGCTTCGCCCCTTGCACCAGCGGGAGCTGCTCGCTCGGCAGGTATTCGATGGCCTCGATGGCCCGGTCGCCCTGCCGATCGAGCAGGTCATTCAAGAGACCGCGCAGGAGGTCCGGGTGCTTCGCGAAGATCCGCCGGAAAACGAAGTCGTTCTTCAGGTCGGCGAAGGTCATGCATCACTCTTGCCCGAGCTTCGCTCGCGAGGCAAGCGCGGCGGGGCGTTGGAACACGCGCGCGCAAAAGCGAGCGCCCCGGAGCAGCGGTGAACGGCCGCCGCCCGGGGCGAGGATGGGTGGGTGAAGAGATGGGCAAAGAGAAGGAGGTTACGACGGCTTCTGCGGCTCAGCCTTCTTGGCGTTGGCGCGGCGCTCGGACGCCGCGCGACGGTGCCGCTCATACAGGCTCATGGCCTCTCGCACGATGGCGGGGTGGCCACGAAACACGTAGCGAGCCGCGCTGCGCACCGCGCCGACGCGCTCGGTGAGCAAGACGATCAGCCTGTTTCGAAGCGCCATGGCGCGCTTCGCTTCCAAAGGTCCGAGGACGTTGGCCGCCAGCGCGTCATTGCCGTGCGCGATCGCGGCGAGCGCAAACTCTTGGAGGCGCTCGGAATTCATTCGCCCCACGATAGGCGAAGCGTGCGTGGATGTCTACCGCGCCGCCTCGCCCAAGAGCCCCAACTCCGCGGCGGCGCGCTCCAGCTCAGCCCGATAAGCCACGATACGCCCGTCCGCGAGCGCCCGCTGAACGAGCCTTTGGAGCTTTTCCTCTCTGGCCGCCTGCTCCAACGCATCTGCCCAAAAGGGGTACGCGGCGCCCTCCGCGATCATGTTCGTTTGGACAGGCACCGTCGCGAGGAAGTGCCGAGCGACACGCACGTTGTCATAAGCGTTCATCAGGAGCTCGTGGAGCTTCGTCCCCGCGTCCTCGTGCCACGGATACCTCTTCGCCCCCGCCTCCGCGGGGGTCTCCGAAGGAGGCGCCGTTCCCGCGGAGGCTTTGGGCGTGACGTCCCTAGGCGCCGACGCGCCGCTCCCTCGGTTCACCTCGGCCAAGATGGCCTCCGCGATGCTGACGAGCGCCTCGTCCCTGCGCGGATGTCCCATCAACGCTTGGTGGTTGCCCCTCGGAAAGATGGTCATTCCCTCGAAGGGTGTGCCGACGAGGAGACACGGCCTCACGAGGATGGGGAGCACTGTCTTTCCGAGCGCGAGCGCCGCCGGCACCTCCCGATCGAAGTCGCGTTGGGCCAGGTAATCCGCGCTCACCAGCGGGACAACGACCCTCGCCGACACGAGGGCTGCTTTGACCTCATCGGCGATGATGGTCCCCGCGAGGAGCCTGTCTTTGGTCCACACCGACAGACGGCCCGTCTTCTCGAACCTCTCCAAATGAACCAAGATCAGCTCTGCATACGATTTATCGGCCGGCGCATACCACACCACCACGAGCGGCGCCCCGCCGCGCCGCGGCGTTTCCCGCGCAGAGGGGCGAGGCGGCGCGGACGCCCCCGGCGAGGCGCCGAGCGCGCCCAGAGCCTCTATGAGCGCTGCACGAAAGACGTCCCCCTCCGGCAAATCCGCTGTGCGCGTCGCCGCGGCGCGGAGCCAGCTCACGAGCGGCACAGAGCCATCCGTCAACGCGGGGACCTCGTTCATGCGATTGAGATCCAGCCAAAGCTGATCCGAGGGGTTGGACGAGCGCCGGAGCGACGCGACGAAGCCACCATTGAGCCCGCTCATGAGCCCTTCGCGCTGATCAACGAGCTTCGTCGCGATCGCGGCCGCGTAGAGGTGGTGAATACGTTCCTCTGACAAAATGCGCTTCATCACGCCGAGCGTATCATGGGCTCACCCCATCACGCCGCGCTCTTCGACGACCCCCGCATCGACGCGCTCCACGCGGTCGATCGGTTTCGGCCCGAGCGCTTGGACACATAGAGCGCCTCGTCCGCGGCTTTGAACATCTCGTCCCAGCCCTCGCCCGCCTCGGGGAAGGTCGCGACGCCGACCGAGCACGTGACCTTGACGGTGATGCCGGCGTCGCCGCCCGTCTTTTCGCCGGGGTGGAACACCGTGCGCTCGAGCTCCTCGCGCACGCGCTCGGCGAGGAGCATGGCGCCGCGCGCGTCGGTCTCCTCGCACACCACCACGAACTCCTCACCTCCGAACCGCGCCACGGCGTCGGTGTTGCGCTTCATCCGGCGGAGGATCTCGCCGAGCCCCTTGATGATCACGTCACCCACGTCGTGACCGTAGGTGTCGTTCACCTTCTTGAAGTGATCGATGTCGGCCACCAAGACGCTGATTTTACGGCCGTAGCGCTTGGCCGCGCCGATCTTCTGGCCCGCGATCTCGAGCAGCGTGCGCTTGTTGAAGAGCCCGGTGAGGCCGTCCGTCGTGGCCAGCTCTTCGAGCCTCCGCAACATCCGCGCGTTGGAGAGCGACACCGCCATGTGGCTCGCGAGCACCTCCAGCGTGCTCCTCGCGGCGTCGTTGAAGGTCGCGCGGCGCTTCGATCCGAGCACCAGCGTGCCGAGCGGGCGATCGTGGACGAGCAGCGGCAGGACGACGATCGAGGGCATCGACGGCGGCGCGACCCGGCGCGTAAAGACGATCTGGCGCTTGTCGTCGTAGTCGCCTTTGTACGGCAGCGGGTGCTTGTTCTGCAGCACCATCGAGACGAGCCCCGCGTTGTGACGGAAGCGCTGCCCGACGAGGTCGCCCGCGCCGTCGCCGCTCACCGCGCGGATCTCGTGCATCTTGTGCGGCTCGTCCCAGAGCGTGACCGCCGCGAAATCGACCGAGGCGATCTCGCGCGCGCTCGTGACGCCCGCGTTGATCACGTCGGCCTCGGTGGTCGCCGCGCCGAGCGCCTCGGCCGCGCGGTAGAGCTTGCCCTGCTCGACCTTGGCGCGATCGAGCTGCACGAACACACGCTCGTTCTGGATCGCGCGCACCGCGTACCGGCACGCCTCCTCGACGAGCTCCTGCTCCTTGGGCGTGAAGACCGCGTCCTCGGTGCGATCGACGACGAGCACCCCGCGCGGCACGCCGTGCTCGAACACCGGCGTCGCGAGCACCGCGCGCACCGGGCACGGCCCTGCGTAATACGGGAGCTTGTAGCTCACCTTCAGGCCCGCGACGCTCACGGGAGCGCGCCGCGAGAGCGCCGCGCCGAAGATGCCGTCCCCCGCGAGGAACGGCCCCTCCGAGAGGCCCTGCGCGTCGCTCGCGAGCTCGCTGATGCGGAGGTGCGTGCCGTCGTCGTTGAGCCAGAGCAGCACGGCCGTGTGCAGGTTCATGGACTCGCGCAAGAGGCGCAGCGCGAAGAGCACGGATTGATGGATCTCCTCGACGCCCGATCGCGCGAGCCGCTCGTCGTCGCCGCGCGCGGGCGAGCTCTTGGAGGTGCCCGGCGCGCCGAGCAACCGATAACTTCGCGCCTCGTCGCGCAGCTTGCCGATCTCGGCGTCGAGCCTCGCGCGGAGCGCGCCCCGCACGCGCGCGACCTCGCCGCGGAGCACCGCGAGGTTCAAGGTCGAGAGCACGAGCATGAACGCGAGGTGCGGGAGGCCTCGCATCGGGTTGGTCTCGCCGAAGCCGATCATGCGAATCGCGGCTTCGAGGCACGCCGCGAACACCACCACGAGCGCCGAGGCGCCGGGGCTCGCGAGCGCGCTGACGAGGCCCGTCGCGACGAAGATCACCGGGTACGCGCGCCCATCGAGCGAGCCGTCCGCGCGCACCACCACCGCGAACGACGCCACGACGAGCAGCGCGCCGAGCTCGATGTCCGCCAGCGCGCTCGGCTCGATGGCGCGCCCGCGGCGCCGCACCCGGGCGACGATCAACGCGCCGAGCGCGACGGCGGCGACGATCGCCCACGGGAGGGGGAGCGGGCCTTCGGCGTCGACCACCACGAGCGCGCCGAGCGCGATTGCAGAGGCGAGCGGCAACGACGCGCGGATCGCGCGCCGGGCGTGATAAACGAGCAGCACGAGCGGAGCCATCAGCAACGGCGGCGTTACCAGAGCCCGCCGCGATCGGCCCACTTCTCGGTGTGCGCACGACGCGCACGCGCGCGATCAGAGCCGCGGGCCCTTCCGCTTCTCGTGCCAAAAGCAGCGCACCAAGAGGGTCTCTGTCTTCGGCTCGTAAGAATAATAAAGGTAATATGCAGGCTCGACGAACGCGCGGCGCGTCGTCGACAACCGGCCTCGGAGGCGCACCCGCGGAGCCATTTCAGGGAACTGTTCGAGCTTCACGAGCACGGCGGTGACCGCATCGTCGATCAGCCTGTCGCGTCCCTGCAGCGCCCACCACGCAGCAGCCTCGCCGATCTCCTTCCTCGCCCGCTCGCTGAGCAGGATCGAGACGACCTTCATCTTGCGCGGCGATTGGCCTGTTCGGCGCGAAAGGTCTCCCACGGGATCGCGCGACCGGCGCGCTCATCCTCGTCGGTCTCTTGGATGATCCGCTCGAGCTCATCCTCAGCCTCGGGCGAGAGGACCACGCCCTCTTCAGGCTCTTCGTAATAAGCACGCGCGGCTGAGCTCATACCCCTCAAGCTACCCGACGACCCGCGACCGCACATCTTTTTTTTACTGCGTGCGCACGGTCACCTGCAACGTCGCCATGTGCTGGAGCTTCGCGGGCCGGCCGGCCTCGATCAAGATCGCGCGGCCGCCGTCGCCCATGATCATCGCGCCGTAGCTCGCGTCGAACGCGATGGCTTGGAAGGGCGCGAAGCGGACGCGCGCGTCGACCTCGTGCCCGAGCGCGTGTGAGGCGTTGTCGAGCGACGATCCGACGGGGATGAGCGAGCCCGTCGTCCACCTGCCGTTGGGCTCGGCGAGCGCCAAGTAGTGATAGCCCGCGCGGAACGACAGCTCGGTGCGATCCCCGCTCGTGAGCGCGCCCATCTTGTCGACGGGCGTGATGCCGATCCACCCGCCGCCCGTGATCACGTTGGACCACGCGACGAGCCCCATAGGATCGCCCGAGGTGCGATCGTTCGGCAAAATGGGGTCGAAGCGACGGATCGTCCCCTCGCTGTCGCCGCGATCGCCGCTCGCGTACGCGGCCTCGGCGCCGAACGTGAGATGCCCGGGGAGCGCCGTCTCCCATGCGACGCGCGCCGCGAACGCATACGCCGTGAGCTTGCGATTGACGCCGTACGAAGCGACCTGCCCGATCTCGCCCGCGCCCTCGACCGCATAGCGCACGCCCCGGTAGTCGCCCCAGATGCGACCGCCCGCGACGAGCACGTTCGAAGGCGTGAGCCAGCTCGGCGAAGGCGCGCGCACGATGCGGCCGATCACGTTCGCCTCGAAGCGAAGGATCGGCAGGACGTGGTACGCGAGGCGCGCGCCGAAGAGCTGCGCGCCGGTCCCGATCTCGGGCTCGCTCTTGTCGCCGGGCGTCGAAGGGAGCTTGCCCGGCATGCTCAAGATCGCGGCCATCAGCTCGGCGTCGAAGTCGCGCACCGAGAAGCCGAAGCGCGCGGCGTCGAGCGATCGGCCGGTGAGCGACACGTCGTTCTCGCCGATGAGCCGGCCGTCGCCCCACGTGACGCGCTGGCGCCCCGCGCGGAACCACACCGAGCGCGTCTTGGTGTGCAGATCGAGGTACGCCTCGAAGGGCGCAAACGCGGGCAAATCCGGCTGCCCGGGCCCGGTGAACGCGGGCTTGTTCGACCCGAGCGCGCGCGCGTCCTGGAGCAGCACCACCGCCGTCACGGGCCCGTGATCGACCGAGAGACCGAGGCGCGATCGCTCCGCGACGAAGTACCGATCGCTCACCGCGCCGAGCGACCCGGAGCCGGGCGGGAACGTGGTCTTGTAGCCCTCCGCGAGCGGCGCGTACGAGTCGTAGATCGCGCCGCCCATGTCGATGGGATGACGCACGTATTCGCCGCGAATTCGCACGTCGATGATCGGCCGGAAGACCCAGCCGCCGACGTTGACGCCTTCGGTGAGGATGGCGGGACGGAGGACCGATCGAGCCTCGGACTTTTCGTCGGCCGAGGGCTCGGCGCGCGCGCTCTCGGCGTGCAACGCGAGCGAAGCGAGCAAGGGCAGCGCGCGCGCGATCAAGCGACCCGCGAACGCGGAGTCGCGACCAGCGTTGAACGTTCGAAGCGGCCGGATCACCGTGGGCCTTAGTTGGTGTTGAGCTCGACGCGCAGGAGCTTGCGGCCGATGAAGATGTAGTCGCCGTGCGAGAGATCGCGCTCGCTCTTGATGCGCACGTACGTGCCGTTGCGGCTGCTCAGATCGGTGAGCGAGAACTTGCCGCCGTGCTCGTCGATGCGGCAGTGCGCGGCCGACATGTAGAGGTCGCCCGGGAAGTTGAGATCGCTGCCCTCGCGGCCGATTTGAAGGCTCTCGCCGCGCGCGCACACCGTCATGCCCACCGCGCCGCCTTGAAGGATCTGCGTGAGGCGGAACGGGCTCGGGTGCTTGGGCGAAGAATAGAAGTACGTCCCGTCGGGGTCTTGGCCGTCGGACGCGCGCGGCGTGGGATCGAGGCGGAAGAGCTGCTCACCCGCGAGGAAGGTGTCGGCGGCCGAGACCTCGACCGTGCCGCGCACGCGGAAATACACGCCGTTCAGCGAGCCCTCGTCGCGCACGACGAGCCGGCCGTCGCGATAGAAGAAGTTCGCGTGTTTGGGCGACACGAAGGGATCGTCCGGGAAGACGAGCTGACCGTTGCGCCCGACGATGTGCTGCTCGGCCTTGAGATGGAACGAGAGCCCATCCATGCCTTCGCCGCGGATCAAGATCAGCTTGGCCTTCGCGGGGTTCTGCATGTCCCCGAAGAAGAGCGTCTGCGCGTTGAGGATCTCGATCGGCACCGCCGCGCCGCACCTCCCGCAGAACTTGTGCCCCGAGGGCACGCCGCTCGAGCAGGAACGACACACGTAATTGCGGGCTTGCTCCATCAGCTCCTCCTGAGTCAGGCTGGCGAACTCACTCTTGGGCGGGAAAGCATAGGCCCCCGACGCGCCCGTCGGTGCCTTGGCGGTCGCGCGACGCGCGGTGAAATCGAGCGTCCCCGAGCTTGTGTCGGTGGCCGCTCGCTTGGACGCGCCGATCCCCGACGACGTCTGCGGCTTGGGCTCGGCAGGCGCGGCGGGCTTTCGCTCTTGGCGCGCGCCCAAGCTGGGCCGCGGGATGGGCGCCGCTCCCGCGAGGAGCCCGCCCGGCGAAGGCACGCGCTCCACCTCGATGAGCGCCTTCTCGGCGGGCTTCATCGGCGGCGGGATCGACGAGCGGCGCGGCGCGAACAGCGCGAGCTCGTTGGCGCACGTCGGGCAAAACGCGGAGCCGATCGCGGCCCACGTGTCGCACTGACCACACACCACACCGATGGCGAGCTCTTCTTGGTGCAACGTCTCCTCGCGCCCTTCGGCCTACGGTTCTAGACGTCAGGCCGTAGAACGGTCAAGCTGGCGGCGTGAACAGGGTGCTCGGGGCTACGTTGATCGCCCTTCTTGCGGCCTCCGAGGCTGGGTGCGGCGGCTCGAGCGGGCCGGAGCAGGTGGCCGACGCGTTCGTCGACGCGTACTTCCGGCGCGCCGATCAAGAGAAGGCCAAAGAACACACAGCGCTCGGCGCCTCCGCGATGCTCGACGACGAGCTCCGCTCCGTCGCGCAGATCCGCAAAGACGGCTACACCCCCCAAGAGGCGCGCGCCTCGGTGAGCTACCGCCGCGGGTCCTCGACCAAGCGCGAGCAGCGCGTGCGCGTGCCCTACGAGATCACCATCCAGGTCGACGCGACCAAGACCGTGCGCGACGCCGACATCGAGCTCGCGCGCCTCGACGGCGCTTGGAAGGTCGTCCGCGTCGGCCTCACCACGCGACCATGATCCGCGGCGCACGGGCCCTCGCGATCGGCCTCGCGCTCGTGATCGGGTGCAGCGACGATCGGCTCGGCACGCCTGAGCCGGACGGAGGCGCGACGTCGAGCGCCTCATCCTCCTCGTCGTCGAGCAGCGGCGCGGGCGGCGGCGGGGGGTGCGCGCCGTGCGGCGAGGTGTTCACGCACCCCTTCGAAGGGCCGCCGGCGTGCGCCGCCGACGCCGACGCGCTCGACGCGATCCGCAAGTGCGCGTGCGCGTCGTGCGACCTCGACTGCGGGCCCTTCTGCACCGAGGCCGTGCCGATGAGCGCGGAGCTGTGCGTCGCGTGCGTGAAGACCGCGTGCGCCGAGGCCGCCGCGGCGTGCGCGGGCCTGCCGTGATCGGCGATCAGATGTCGGTCTCGAGCAGGATCTGCGTGAGGATGTAGTTCGCGATCAGCACGGTGACGCAGCTCTCGACCACGGCCCGCGTCGTCGCGAGGCCCACGCCGCGCGCGCCGCCCGACGCGAAATAGCCGTGCCGGCACGAGATCGACGACACGATGAAGCCGAAGACCGCGGCCTTGGAGATGCCCATGAAGAGGTCCTTGGGCACGGCCAAATCGCGCACGCTCTGGAGGAAGATGCCCGTGTCACCGCCGAGCCAAATCACGCCGACGAGGTAGGCCCCCATCATCCCGACGGTCATGTACAGGACGCAGAGGAGCGGCACCATCACGACCGACGCCGCGAGCCGCGGCGAGAGCAGGTATTGAATCGGGCTCACGCCCATGGTCGCGATCGCGTCGATCTGCTCGGTCACGCGCATGTTGCCGAGCTCGGCGGCCATCGCGCTGCCCGCGCGCGCGGTGACCATGATCGCCGAAAAAACAGGCGCGACCTCGCGCGTGAGCGAGACGGCCACGATGCCGCCGACGCGCCCCTCGGCGCTGAAGGCGCGCAACGCGTACGTGGTCTGGAGCGCGACGACCATGCCGCTGAAGGTGCCGGTGAGCCCCACGATGAAGATGGATTGCACGCCGATGAAGTCCGCCGCGGCCAGCATCTGCGAGACGCGAAAGGGCCTACGAAACAGCCAAATCACCGTGCGGGAGGTGAGCGTGACGATGTTGCCGATGTTGTCGAGCCAGTAGAGGAAAGGCTCGAGGACCCTCTCGAGGATCGATCGGCCTCCTCCCTGCTCCTCTTCGCTCACACCCTCACTCCGGGATGGGGTGGAGACCGCTCCGCACCCACGGCTCGATGAGCGGGCGGAACGCGGCCGCCGTGCGCATGCCCGCGAGCACCGACGCGAGGCCCCACTGGAGGCGGTTCACGAACGTGAAGTCCTGCGGCACCTTGGGCACGTACGGGATGTTGGGGCGCCCGTCTTTGAGCGCGAGATCCTTGATGCCGCGCGAGAGGTACGTGACGTGCTCGCGCGCTCGCTCGGGCGAGCACTGCCACACCTTGTCGGAGCAGAGCGGGACCATGAGCTCCATCGAGTAGCTGCGGTAGAGATCCCAGCTCTCGTCGTTCGGATCGTAGCCGAGCACCTCGACGCACGCGCGATCGAACTCGGCCCAGTCGCCGTCGATCGCCGCGCCCATGTAGCGCTTCATGCCCGCGACGAGATCCGGCGGGAGCATCTTCACGCAGCCGAAATCGAGGAAGGCGACGCGACCGTCGGCCAAGAAGCGGTAGTTTCCCGGGTGCGGGTCAGCGTACAAAACTCCGTACTTGAGCATCGATCGGAACATGAAGCGCCAGATGGTGACGCCCGAACGGTTCCGCTCCTCCTGCGTGCCTCGCTCGCAGAACTCCGCGTAGCTCATGCCGTCGATGTACTCGAGCGTGAGCACGCGCCGCGTGGTGAGCGAGTGATAGACGCGCGGGACGACGACGTCGGCGTCGCCCGCGCTGAGGCGCCGGAACAGATCCGCCATCTCGGCCTCGCGCGCGTAGTCGAGCTCGGCGGTGAACACCTCGCGCAGCTCGTCGATGGTCTGGCGCGCGTTGAGCTTGCGCGTGATGGGCGAGACCATCGATTCGAGGAGCGACAAGCTCTTCAGGTCGTTCTCGATGGCCTTGTCCATGCCCGGGTACTGCACCTTCACCGCGACGCGCGCGCCGTCTTTGGTGACCGCGCGGTGCACCTGGCCGATGCTCGCCGCGGCGAACGGCTCGCGCTCCCACTCGGCGAACACCTCGCTCGGCGGCGCGCCGAATTCGCTCGTGACCATTTGGATGGCGGCCTCGGGCGAGAGCGGCGGGGCCTTGTCGAGCAGCTTCTTGAGCGCGCTCTGGAACTTCTCCTCGTAGCCGGGCGGCGCGATGCCGTCGATGTAGCTCGCCATCTGCCCGAACTTGAGCGGCAGGCCCTTCATCTCGCCGAGCGTCTTGAGCATCGCCTCGCCGGTCTTCTTGGCCTCGGCGATCATCTTCTTGCGGGCGGCCTCTTCGTCCTCTTCGCTGCGCTGCTTGCCGAGCGCGCGGCGCGCGCCTTCGAGCGCGAACGGGATCGCGCGAGGAGCGAGGCCCGCGAGGCGCGACAGGCGACCCAGCTTGGACGTCGGCGGCTTGTCTTTGTACGCGGGCTTGTCGTCGCTCATCGGCTCGTCGTCCGTACGGCAAGAACGGCCGCGGCGCAAACGGCGCCTATTTTCTCCGCGCGATCACGACGAGCGGCGTGCCCTCGACGATCATGACGAGCACCAGCGCGCCGCCGCTCCCTACCTTCGGCTCGACGAGCACGCTCGTGACGCCGGGGACGAGCTTGTCGCGCGTCGCCTTGGCCTCGCCCGCAACGAACCCTGCTGGGATGCGCTTCGCGTATTCGCGGTAGCCGTCGCGCGCGTTGGCCGCCGCGTCGCGCTTGCACTCGGCCATCCGCGCGGGGAGCGGATCGGTCCGATCCTGCTTCGGCACGATCCTCTCGCACATCTCCGGGCTCGGCAGAAAGCGAAGCGCCGCGGCCTCGTCGCGCTTTCCCACCGCGGTGAGAAACCCCTTCGCGGCGTCGACCGCGGGATCGGGCGCGGGGTCGACGAGCTGCGGAGCGATCGCGGAGGCCGACGCCGTCGGCGCGGGATCCGCGGGCGCCGGGGGGATCGGCGTCGCCGTCGCGGGCGGCGGGACGATGGGATCGTCGGCGCGCGACGACGAGCCTCCGCACGCCGCGAGCGCGATCAGCGCCGGCATGACGATCCAATCTCTCATGGCGCCGCCATCACCTCGATGATCCCCGCCGCGCCCGCGGGCGCCTTCTTCGCGGGGGTGACCCTGCCCGCGCCGAGATCGAAGCGCGCGGTGACGTCGTCCGCGAGGCGCTTCGAGAGCGCCGCGTCGACCCCGCCGTTCTTCACGATCGCGACGCGCAGCGCGCTGCGATCGAACGCGTCCGCGAAGAACCCCGCGGTCGCGAGCAGCGCGCCCTCATCGAGCTTGCCCTCGGGCTGACGCATCACGAAGAGCACGCGCTCCGGCCCCGACTGCGCCTTGGGTGAAGGCGATCCCGAGGGCTGCGCGCCCTTCGGCGGCGCGCCGGGCGTGAGCAGCGAAGGGAACGCGCGCGCGAGCGTCGCGATGATGGACGCGTGGACCGGGACGGGATCCGGGACGGGCGTGGTGAGCGCGCCCGCGTCGCGCCAGATGGCCCACGCGCGCTGGAAGAGCGCTTCGAGCGTGAGCGCGCCGCGCCCCGACATGCCCATCATGCGCGCGTTGTCGTTGAGCGACGCGTGGCTCACCACGCCGAGCCTGCGGAGCAGCGCGAGCGGCTCGGGAGCGCCTTGGATCGAAGCGATTTTGCGCGCGCCGCCCGGCGCGTCGGACTCCAATTTGCGCGTGCCTTCGAGCCAGATTTTCGCCCACGCGGTGATGGCCTTGGGGTGCTTGTCGAGGAGGCCGTGCGGCGCGACCGCGACGAAGGGCGAGAGGCGCGTCGCGTCGGCGGTGCTGAGCAGGATGCGCCGGCGCGGCGAGTCCGCGGGGGCCGCGTCCTTGTCGAACGCGGCGAGCGGCGGCTCGCTCTCGTGACCGACGAGCGTGAAGAGCCGCACCGAGCTCGGCGGGACGCCGCTCGCGTCGAGCACGAAGAGCCCGAGGAACGTAGCCGGATCGCCGATCGCGCCCACCATCGCGTGCCCCGTCTTCGCGTCGGGTTTGTCGGCCGCGGAGGGGACCGCGTCTTTGGTCGAGAAGAGCACCTCGCGCCCGCGCGAGAGACCCGTCACGAAGAACGCCTCGGGCGCGAGCGCGCGGAGCCGCTCGTACGACGCGACGAACGACGAGAGCGGCACCACCGCGATGTCGGCGCCGTCTTTGTCGGCGCCGCCGCGCGCGAGCGCGCCCTCGACGACGCTCATCGTGTCGGTGACGGCGACGTCGACCTGCACGCCCGCGGCCGTGAAATCGCTCGTGGGCGCGGTCGCGACCGAGGCGCCGCCGTTCGCGAGGAGCCCCGCGGCGGCGAGCTCCCAGCCGAGCGCGATCACGCGCAGCGGCCGATCGAAGAGCTTGTCCGACCCCGCGTCGGGCGCGTCGGCGCTCGCGGATCCGCGCGGCGCAGACGCGCTCGCGAGCGAGCTCGCGCTGCTCGACGCGGACGCGCTGGCGGAGGACGCGACCGCGGTCGTCTCTTTGGGGGCCGCGGGCGTGACGTGCGGGCTGCGCCCGCGCGCGATGGCCATCACGCCGAAGGCGACGAAGAGGCCGAGGATCAAGCCGAGGACGATCTTGGCGCGCACGGTGTCCCTCTCACCAATGGCTCGGCCCGCCGGAGCCGAACTTGCGGCGGCCCGGGTAGGTCGGTTGGATGAGCTTGCGGAGCTCGTTGATGGGCACCGCGAGGTTGATGTTCTGAGCGATCGATCCGAAGGGGCTGCCCGTGATCGTCGCGGTCGTCACGCCGATCACCTCGCCCTTCATGTTGAAGAGCGGGCCGCCCGAGTTGCCCGGCGAGATGGGCGCCGAGAACTGGATCCACGCCTTGCCTTGATAGAGCCTGCGCGACGAGACGACGCCGTCGGTGAGCGTGTGATCGAGCCCGAGCGGGTTGCCGATCGAGACCGCGTGCTCGCCGACGACGACAGAGTCGGAGTTGCCGAGCGGGATGGGCGCCGCGTCGACCTTGGGCCCGGCGTCGATCGGCGCGTCGAGCTTGATCCGAAGGAGCGCGAGATCAGCCGCCGGCTCGTCGACGAGCAGCTCGACGTCCTCGAAGACCGCGCCGTTCAAGAACTTCACGCGGAGCTGCGTCGCGCCGTCGATCACGTGGTGGTTCGTGGCGATCGTGCCCTCGCGATCGATCAAGAAGCCCGTGCCGCCGCCTTCGCCGCCGCGGGCCTTGACCAAGATGTTCACGACGCTCGGCGCGTTCTCTTTGAAGAGCTCCGCGGGCGTCTTCTCGCCCTTGTCTTTGTCGGTCTTCTTGGGCGCGCTCGACGCGGGCGGCGCGCTGTCGCTCGTCGCGGGCGCCGGCGCGGACGCCGATCCGCTCGCCGATCCGAGCGGCGCGGACGCGGATCCGGCGGCCGATCCCGACCCGGACGCGTCGGGCCCGGAGGGCGGCGGCGCGGCCGCGGCGACGCCGCCGAGCACGTACGCGACCTGCGCGAGCGTCCCCCACCCCGCCGCGGTGAGCCTGTCCCCTTCGCGCGTGAGGAGCGGCTTGGTGGAGCCGTGGAACGCGCCGCCCACGAGGAACGCGACCAGCACCCACGTGACCGCGCACACGTCGCTCACGACGCCCTTGCCGCGCGTGGGATCGTCGCCCGGCAGGAGCCTGTCCGCGACGAAGAGCGGCGGGCCGATCACCAACACGAGCGCCGCGATCGCGCGCACCCAGCCATTTTCGGTGAAGGCGCCGATGAGCGCGGACACGCTCACGAGCGCCGCGGGCAGGCCCACGACGATGCCCGCGATCTTGGCGGCGTTGTACGCGAGCGTGACGCGGGGATCCGGCGGGGAGGCCCTCTCGGGCGGGGGTCGCTTGGCGGGCGCGGTCTCGGGCTTGGGCATCGGCTCTTCCCCTCGGCGCGGGATGGGAACCCCGAAGCGCGAGGCCGTCAAGCGAAGCGAGGGGCGTTCACGATCGTGAACGCCGTGCAACGATGAGCACGTTGGAGAACGGTGTACCACCCCACGCGGGCTCGATGGAGCAGGTGAGGCCGTGCCCTTCGAGCCTCGCCGCGATCACGCGCGCGGGCCGGAAGCGCACGCGCTCGCCGCGGTTATAGCGGAGCGCCGTGAAGACGCGCTCTTCGAGGAGCGTCGCCTTGCTCCGCCACCCGCGCTCGGTGTCGGCCTCGCGTACGAGCAGCCGGCCGCCCGGCACGACGGCCGCGGCCGCGCGATCGAGGATCGCGTCCTGCTCGTCGATCGTGAAGTAGTGGAGGACGTCGATGATGAGGACCGTGTCGCTCGGCGGGATCTCCGCGCGGCGCGCGTCCTCGACCGACAGCTCGATCGGCAGCGCGGGCCGCCCGCCGATCGCGCCGGCGGCCTTCTTCGCGGCCTCGATCTTGTCGCGATCCCAGTCGAAGCCCTTGGCCTTGGTCGCGCGGCCCAGCTCGACGAGGAGGATCGGGAGCTGCGCGCGGCCCGTGCCCACGTCGGTGACCGCGCCGAGCGCGCCCTCGGCTTCGCCTTCGATCGACGCGATGAGCTTCGCGATCGGGTCACCGAGCAGCTTGGTGCGGACGTAGTGGAAGCGGCTGCGCTCGGCCGCTGTCGCGCCGTCCGGCAGCGCGTAGCGCGAGGCCACGCGCTCGACCGCGTGGACCCACGGAGGCGCGTCGTCGGGCAGGCGATAGCGCTCCGGCGCGCGCGCGTTCGGGCGCAGCTTGGCGGACACGAACAGCGCCGCGAACGCGACGGCGAAGCCCGCGATCGAGCACGCGATCCCGAGCACCGGAGAGCCCACGAAGAGATCGCCCGCGAAGCGCGACAGCGCGTTCGATCGGCTGAGCGTGTCCGCGAAGTGGTGGCGCGCGCCGGTCCGCAGGTAGCTGCCGATCTCGACCTCGGCGGTGATGATCAAGGGCGCGAGGAGCGGGTTCGAGATGTTCGCGGCGAGGTACGCGACGATCGCGTCGAGGCGCAGCCACAAGCAGAGCGCGACGATGATGGGCAGGTGCAGCCCGTAGATCGGCTGCGTGCCCACGAAGAGCCCGAGCGCGACCGCAGCGGCGCCGCGCGCGGGGGAGAGCGCGCCGCCGCGCAGCTCGCGCCACGCACGGCGGAGCTCCTCGCGGACGGGGGAGTAAGGCCGGGCCGAGCTCAACTTACGAGAGCGGCTCCTCGGGCTTCTTCTTGAACGCGCTGCTCCGCGACGACGGCCGCGTCGTGCGCTGCGCCTCGATCATGCGGAGGTACACCTTGGCGCTGCGGTTGTCGGGCTCGAGCGAGAGGACCTCCTTCCACTCGGCGGTCGCCGCGTCGGGCTCGCCGAGCGAGAGGAGCGTCACGCCGAGCAGCACGCGCGCCTGGGTGAAGCCCGGGTTGCACGCCTTTGCGGCCTCGTAGCAGGCGCGCGCGCTCGTGAGGTTGTCGTCGTCGCGGTAAAGGTTGCCGAGCTTTAGCTGGAGGTCGACGAACGTCGGGCACAGGTCGACGGCCTTGCGGAGCTGCTCGATCGCGTCGATGCGCGATCCCGCGTCGAGGTACGCCTGTGAGAGGTCCGCGTGCATGTTCGCGATCTTGCCGCGCGCGTGCGGATCGGCGAGCCCGCCGTCGCCCTGCTCGCGGCGGATGCGCGCGTAGATCCTCCTCGCGGCCTCGTACTTGCCGAGGTCGTTGTACGTGACCGCGAGGTTCATCAGGGCTTCGGTGTAGTTCGGGTTGATGTCGATCGCCTTCTCGAAATGGCGCTCGGCGGCGACGAAATCCCCGCGCTCGTGGAGGATGACCGCGAGCATGTTGTGGACGTCGGCGTAGCGATCCGATCGTTCGAGCACTTGGCGGAGCACGATCTCCGCGCGATCGTACTCGCGTCGATCGAAGTGCTCTCGACCGAGCATCAGGAGCTGTTTGGTCCGCTCCTCCATCTGGACCATGGTAATCGGTTCGGCGCTCGTCTCGAACCTTGAACGGATGTCAGGGGCGCTTCGCCGTCCTTGCCGCGTCGCTCGGCCCAAGGTAGGCACGGGCTTGTGCCGAGCACACCGCTGCCCCCCGGAGACCAAGACGACAACGGGGTCGTCCTTCGTGAGGCGACGCCCGCGAATCTCCGCGGGGTTCGTGGTCTCGGCGCACGGGCCGCCCGCGCTCCGAGCGCTCCGAGCCCGTTGAGCGGCGGCGACGATCCCCTCGCGGGCACGCAAAAGCCCGTGTCTGCGCGCACGGCGCGCTCGGTCACCGTCAGCACGTCGCATGAAGGCGCGCGGTTTCAGCGCGTTTCGCGGCTCTCCCGCGATCCGTTCCTCTCGGCGACGCCTCCCGCGCCTTCAGCCGATGACCCGGACGACGTCCTCGAGCCTGTGCACGCGCCCAACGTCGTGCTCCCTCCGCCCCGCCCTGCGCGGCGGCGCGCGGCGGCTCCGGCGCCGGCCGATCCCAGGGTTCACCCCGCGCCTTCCGACGATGACGTGCCCGGTTTGGGGCGCGGCCAGCGCAGCGCCGATCGCGAAGGGCCGGACGACTCGGAGCAACGTTTCTTCGGCCGCCTCGGCGGTCGCGCGGTCGACGTGGACCGCGAGCCCCTCTTTGGCCGCAAGAAGCGCGGAAACGAGGCCCCGGACGCGATGCCCGCGGGCCTCACGTTTGGGGGGACCTCCCCCCAATCCCCGCAAGCGAGCCTCCGGCGGCCTCCACCTGCGTATTTGTCCCCGCGGATGACCGCGGTGTTCGGAGGCTTGTTTGGGCTCGCCACCGTCACCTCGGTGATCGCGCTCTTGATCCAGAGCGTGCCTCCGCGCGACGAGCGAGCCATCGTATCGGGGGTGGCGACCGCGTCCGCGAGCGCGGCGGGCGCCAACGCGGCGAGGCCCCCCAAACCCGAAAAGCGCAAAGCACGCACGCCCATCCCGGGGCCGTGGCGCGTCAGCGAGCTCGAAAAAGACCCTTCGGTCAAGGTGGAGTCGGGGGTCACGGCGCGCAAATCGCTCTTCGACGCGCTCGGCGACAAGGGCGTCCCCAAGGCCCAGGTGTACCGCATTTTAAAGGCCTTCGACGGCGTCCGCAAATTCGACAAGACCGGTCGCAAAGACAAGTTCATGGTCGCTTTTGCCCGCGACGATCACCGGGTCAAGGCCTTTGAATACGAGGTCACGCCGAGCGAGGTTTATCAAGCCAAAGAGGGTGAAGGCGGCCTGCTCACCGCGACCAAGCTCGACATGAAGGTCGCGGAAGAGGAGGTGACGGGCTCCTTCTACATCGGCCCTGATCTCGCGGCCTCGTACAAGCCCGAGGGCTTTGAAGACGGCCTCTTGACCGCGCTCGACGAGGCGATGAACGGCAAGATGTCGCACGAGAGCTTCGAAGAGGGCGGCACGGTGCGCGTCATCGCCGTCGAAGAGACCGCGCTCGGGATGTTCTCCCGCTATAAAAAGATCATCGCGTTGGAGGTGCGGCCGGCCGACCCGGCCGGAAAGCCCGCGCGCTTTTATCACTACAACGGTCAAACCGCGCACGGGTATTGGGACGATCAAGGCCGTCAGCCCGACGCGGGCGGCTGGAGGTCGCCTTGCCCGGGCGCGCCCGTGACGTCCAAATTCAACCCCAAGCGGCTTCACCCCATCTTGAAGAAGGTGATGCCTCACAACGGGACGGACTTCGGCGCTCCGTCGGGAACGCCCGTCTATTCGGCGTACAAAGGTGTTGTGTCGTTCGTCGGGCCCAATGGGCCTACGGGCAACTGGGTCGCGATCAACCACCCGGGCGGCATCGAGACGGGGTATGCGCATCTCTCCAAATTCGCGCCCGGGCTCAAGGTGGGCGACAAAGTGGGCACTCACCACTTGGTCGGATTCGTGGGCTCCACAGGCCGCTCCACGGGCCCTCATCTCCACTTCTCCGCGCGCAAGAACGGCGCCTTCTTCGACGCCGAGACCTTGCACCTCGACGGCTCGCGCGCCGTCCCCGCGGCCGATCGCGCGGGCTTCCTCGCGGCCAAGGCCGAGCTCGACAGGCGCCTCGACGCGATCCCGCTGCCCGATCCGCCCGCCGACACCAAGAAGCCTGTCGCGGCCGACACCCCTCCTTCCGGCAACGACGACAAGGGGGATAACGGCGACAAGCCCACCAAAGGTGATAAGGGCGACAAGATCGCCAAGGCCGATCCCAAGCGCAGAGGCGGTCGCGCGATGGCCATCGGGTCACCGTCGGCGATCGCCGCGGCGGCGGCCGAGCCGGGGATTCACCCGTCCAAGTTCGTCGAGGTCAACGAGGACGACGACATCGAGCTCTTGCCCGGCCAGCCCCCTCCCAAACAAGCCCCCTCCGGCAAGCCTAATAAGCCTGATCCGGCCGAAGAAGACGGCGAGTAGGAGGGGTACGGATGAGCGCCGTAGAGGTCCCCCAAGCGACTCTACCCCGAATCAGGGCGATTGTTGATGCGTGCATGGCTGCCCCAGCCAAGCGTGAAACTGTCGCAAAGAAAACAGGGTTCAGTGCACGTCACGTGGACTATGCGGCGGCTGCGGCTCGGGCGCTGGGTCTCGTAATCGGTACGCAAGAAATTAGTTTGACTGCGCTTGGTCGCCGCCTCGCGAAGAGTCGACAAGGTTCCGAAGAAGAGCGGCAAGTATTTCAGGAAGCTATCGTTAGTAGCGAAATTGTTCAAAAGATCGCGCCTGCGCTTCTCGAGCCCTCGGGTCCTAATGCAAAAGAGCTCGCCTCACATATTTCAAGCTTGACCGGCCTTTCACCCGATACTGCCGAGCATAGAGCTCGCATGATGTTGAAATGGCGCAAGGTAATTCGACAGGGGGTTTTACTGCCATTGAACGCCAAGGGGCGCCCGTCCAACAACGGGCCATTGGAGACCAATACGAATATGGCTCCGAGGCTTCGTTTGCACAAAGAGAGCCGTCCCTCAGGAATGTGGCGGCGTATCGATATCTCGAATTTCAGGAGCATCGAGCACGCGAGTATCACCTTGGCTCCGTTCACAGTCATCGTCGGGCCGAATGGCAGCGGCAAATCCAACTTCGCAGACGCGCTCGTCTTCGCGCGAGATGTCGCGCTCGACGCTTCCGCGGCCGTCTCCAGCCGTGGAGGGATCGCGGGGGTCCGTCGCTGGCGCAGAACCAAGCCGACAGACGTCACCATTGACGTCCGTGCAGCCAGGACAATTGCCGCGCTCGACCGAACCTATGTACGCCATCTGTTCAGGATCCATTCGGGTCGGCAAGGCGACTGGAGCTTCTCCAAAGAGACCATCGAGGTCATGGAAGACCATACGCCTAAAGAGAGTCTCCAGCGAAAAGGCAGCACAATCACTGGCTCAAACGCCCTCCCCGCGGCTCCTGCGACCACCGCGAGTGTTATGCTTGCTGCCAAGCAGTTCAAACAGTTTGCACCGACCGCCGCGCTGAGAAACGTCCGACGATACCGGCTGAGCCCGGACGCCATGAGACAACCTCAGCTTTCGGTCGAGGAGACACGACTGCGCGAAAATGGGGATAACATCGCGGCGTCAATCCAGTCCATCCGGGCGGCGGGGAACATCAAAGATATCACCCAGCCTATGGCCAAAATCGTCCCGGGACTCGAAGACATTTACGTGGATCAAGTTGGCCGGTACATCGCGCTCAAATTCAAACAATCACAAGAAGAGGACGCCGTCGCAGAATTCAATGCGACGGAGATGTCCGAGGGCGCGCTTCGCGCGTTGGGCATCATCGTCGCAGCCCATCAAATGACTAGTGACGAGCTCCTCATCATCGAAGAGCCTGAGGTGTCCATTCATATCGGTGCCGCCAATCTGCTCTTTGACCTACTGAAAGGTGCGTCTGCCCGCGGAGCGGTTCTTGTCACCACCCACAGCGCAGATTTGCTCGACGCCGCGCGGGACGAGGAGATCCTCGTATGTGAGTACAAGGAGGGCAGCACACACATCGGCCCGCTCTCCAAGGCACAGCGGGAAGTTGTTAAGCAGGGGTTGTTCTCCGTGGCGGAGCTTATGCGCTCAGAGCCATTGAGGATCGAAAAGGGCCATGAAAAGGGGTAAAGGCTCTCCGTCATCCCGCAAAAGGCTCGTATGTGTTGTTGAAGGGCACGGCGAGGTGGCGGCGTTGCCCAGTCTTTGCGCAAGAATTATTACCTATCTGGAGGCATGGGACTGGGGCGTCGACTCGGACCCGATTCGACAACCTCGGAGCAAGCTCGTTAACGAGCAAATCAAATCACCCAAGCGCCCGCCCAATCAAGATGGCATTTCACGCGTTTTGAGTCTTGTCAAGGCTCGCCCAGGCGACGCGGCGCTCATCGTATGTGACGCGGACGATGATTGCCCCGCAACGTGGGGGCCGGCCGCTGAGCAGCTTATGTCGTTGCAGATCGCTGGGAAGGCGACGATGATTGTTAGAGAGTATGAGACGTGGCTCCTCCTCTCTTTGCTCAAAACCAAGATGATTGACGGGCGCCCCATTGAAGGGATTCGGGATGCCAAGGGAGCTCTCGCGAGAGTGTGTCCCGGGTATAAACCAGCATTGCACCAGGTAGAGCTGACGAGGAACGTAGACATCCAGCTCCTGCTGGAGCTATCCGCATCCTTTCGTAAGCTGGTGAAGAACCTGGCGATGATCTTTGGAAGGCCACTCCCCTCCGGTAAACCCAACAAGCCTGATCCGGCCGAAGAAGACGGCGAGTAGAGGCTCGCCGGTCACGCCTCTTTGCGCACGGCGCGCTTCAAGAAAAGCTCCTCCAAGGTCTCGCGCTGCGCCGTCACCTCGACCACCGTCGCGCCCGCGTCGAGCGCGCGCCTGAGCACGTCGCTCACCTCGGCGTCGCCGGACACGCCGACGACGAGCGCGTCGGGCCTCTTGCTCACGCGCTTGCCCTCGCGTTCGAACGCCTCGGCCAAGTCGTCGGGCGCGCCCGCGAGCGTGATCTCGGTCGAGAGGACGTCGCCGCGGAGCAGCTCGCGCAACGATCCGCACTCGACCACGCGCCCCTCGCGCAAGATGGCCACGCGATCGCACATGGCCTCGACGTCGCTCAAGATGTGCGTCGAAAAGAAGATGGTCCGGCCCCGATCGCGCTCGGCAAAAATAAGGTCCTTGACCTCCCTGCGCCCCACGGGATCGAGCCCGCTCATCGGCTCGTCCAAGATCAACATCTCGGGATCCGAGACGAGCGCCGCGGCGAGCCCCGTGCGCTGGAGCATGCCCTTCGAGAGCCGCCGCACCTGGCGATCCGCGGCGTACGCAACGTTCACCTGCTCGAGCACCTCCATCACGCGGGCGTCGAGCGCCTTGCCCGTCACGCCCGAGAGCCGCCCGCAGAGCGCCACGAACTCGCGCGGCGTGAGGTACGGATAGACGTACGGATTCTCGGGCAAAAAGCCGATCTTCGCGCGCGCCTCGGGCGAGGGCACGCGCGTGCCGAAGAGGTACGCCTCGCCGCCCGTGGGCGCGATGAGCCCCGTGAGCATCTTGATGGTCGTGGTCTTGCCCGCGCCGTTCGGGCCCAAAAACCCGAAGATCTCGCCGCGCCGCACGTCGAAGCTCACGCCCTCGACCGCGCGCACCAGCTTGCCGAAGAGCCCCGTTCGAAAGCTCTTCGAGAGGTTCTTCACGTCGATCAAGACCTCGCCCGCGCCGCTCATGGCGTCTTCTTGAGCTCCGTGTCGGTGTCGTCCACGCCCTCGCGCTCGATCTTCGGGCTCGAATACTCGTGCAGCTTGTATTGGATCTTGCGCGGCGAGACGCCCAAGATCGCCGCCGCCTTGGACGTCGATCCGCGGCACGCTTCGAGCGTCTTCAAGATGGCCCAGCGCTCGAGGTCGTAGATGGTCGAGCCCGGGATCGGCGGCGCCTTGTCCTCGCGATCGCGCTCGAGCGTCGAGGGCAGGTGCGCGACGTCGACGCGAGGCGCGTTGCAGAGCACCGCCGCGCGCTCGATCGCGTTCTCGAGCTCGCGCACGTTGCCCGGCCAGTCGTACGCGAGGAGCGCCTTCATCGCGTCCTCGGAGAAGCCGAGCGTGGGCTTTTTGTTCTCCTGCGCGTAGCGCCGCAAGAAGAACGTCGCGAGCTCGACGATGTCGCTCCGGCGCTCGCGGAGCGGCGGGATCTGGATCGTGACGACGTTGAGCCGGTAGTAGAGATCCTCGCGGAACAGGCCCTCGTTGATGCGCTGGCGCAGATCGCGGTTCGACGCCGCGAGGATGCGCACGTCGACCTTGAGCGTCTCGCCGCCGCCCACGCGCTCGAACGATCGCTCCTGCAAGAAGCGGAGCAATTTCACCTGCGTCGCGAGCGGGATCTCGCTCACCTCGTCGAGGAAGAGCGTGCCGCCGTCGGCCTGCTCGAAGCGCCCTTTGTGCCGCGCGATCGCGCC
This sequence comes from uncultured Polyangiaceae bacterium, assembly GCA_964437785.1. GTDB lineage: Bacteria > Myxococcota_A > Polyangia > Polyangiales > Polyangiaceae > CAYTJL01. The sequence goes on along the minus strand of CAYTJL010000041.1, from coordinate 24,799 downwards.
CGTGAACGAGCCCTTCTCGTGGCCGAACAGCTCGCTCTCCAAGAGCGACTCGCTGAGCGCCGCGCAGTTGAGCCGCACGAACGGCGCGCCGTCGCGCGTGCTCGCGCGATGGATCATCTCGGCGACGAGCTCCTTGCCCGTGCCCGTCTCGCCGACGATGAGCACGCTCGCGCGGCTCGGCGCGACCTGCTCCACCATCTTGATGAGCTTGATCATCGCCGGGTGCGATCCGATGAGCTGCGCCGCGCCCTTCTCTTCGCGGAGCCGCTCGCGCAGCCGCGTGTTCTCCTTCAAGAGGCGCGATCGCTCGGCCGCGCGCGCGACCACCACCGTGAGCGCCTGGTAGTCGAGCGGCTTCGTGAGGTAGTCGTACGCGCCCTTTTTTACGGCCTCGACCGCGTTCGAGATGGTGCCGAACGCGGTCATCACGACGAACGTCGCGTCGCTCTCGTCGGCCGCGGCCTTCTCCATGAGCTTGATGCCGTCGAGCCCGGGCATCTTGAGGTCGGTGAGGACCACGTCGGGCTTGTACTCTTGGATCTTCCCGAGCGCCTTGAAGCCGTCGGAGGCCGTCTCGGTGGCGTAGCCCTCCTCGCCCAAAATCTCCGAGAGCGCTGCGCGCGCGTTGGCCTCGTCATCGACGATGAGGATCCGCGGGCGGTTCGACGTCATCGGGCCGTCTTATCAAAGTTTCTTCGCGCCCTCATCCCCAGCGGCAATCCACGCGGGGCGCGCGCGATCGAGAAAAGGGAGTTTCCCGCGCCGATGATCGGGTGGTACAACCCTGCCCGCGCGAGGCCGAGGCCCCCAGGGGGGCACTTGCTTTCCAACAACGCTTCGCGAGGACGAGGGTCGATGCGTACGCTTCCGAGAGCCGCCTTCACCGATTCGCTCCGGCATGTGGTGCTCACCGCACTGCCGCTTCTCTGCATCGCGTATGCGAGCACAGCATCGGCGCAAGGGCAGCCGCCGTTCGGGCCGCAACCTCCTGGTCCTGGGGCCGGCCCGGGAGCCCCCGGCGCGCAGCCGAATCCGTTTGGCGCGCAGCCCCCCGGCGGCCCGTTCGGGCCGCAGCCTCCCGCCGGTCCGGGCGCTGGTCCGCAAAGCCCGTTCGGCGCGCAGCCGCCCGGCGGCCAGCCCGATCCGTTCGGCCCGCAGCCTCCGGCCGGCGGCGACGTAAAGCCTCCTTCGGGTGATCAGCCTCCCCCGGCGCAGCCCGCGAACGAAAAAGAGGACGAAGAGAAGGCCCGCTACCTCTCGCTCATGGAGCAGTCGGGCATCTACGGCGGCACCGGCCTGCTCCGCACGAGCTACGCAGGCTCGGGCGCGGCCGGCACGTTCCGCGTCGGGTTTTTGCTCGACTGGTTCACGACCTCCAAGTTCCTGTGCAAGCCCGCCGACAAGAACCTCGATGGCGTCCCGCTCACCTGCGGGTCGAACAACGCGGGCGACAAAGCGAGCCACGTGGGCGCGTTCTTCACGCTCTCGGCCACGCCGCTCTCGTTCTTGGAGGCGTACGCGTCGATCCGCACCTACGCGAACTCGAACGATCAAGGCCGCCCGCAGCTCCTTCAGGTGCTCGGCGACACCATCTTCGGCGTCAAAGGCTTCACGCCGATGCGCGTCGCCAAGTACCTCACGTTCGGCGGCGAGCTCCAGCTCCTCCTTCTCAACGGCACGGGCGGCGTCGGCGTCGCGGGCAACGGCACGAGCGCGCGCGTCCGCGCGCTCATGAGCTCGGACTTCCGCAACCCCTCGGGCGAAGGCGGCGTCCCGCTCCGGCTCAACCTCAACATCGGTTACAAGATCGACAACTCGGGCAAGGTCGTCGAGGACGTCGAGAAGAAGCGCGGCGCGGCGCTCGGCTACGTCGATCAAGACGGCAGCATCGGCCGCTCGCCCATCACGCGTATCGAGCGCTTCGGCCTCGGCATCAACCGCGTGGACTCGGTCGAGACGTACCTCGGCGTCGAGGTGCCGCTCGCCAAGGTGCAGCCTTATGTCGAATACGCGCTCGACATCCCGGCCAACCGCCAGAACTACACGTGTCACACGGGCCGTGTCTCCAAGGGCGATGTCTGCCTCGGGCTCGATCAGTTCAGCGCGGCGAACGTCCGCACCAAGGGCGGCCCCGGGTTCAAGGCGTTCCCGTCGCGGCTCACCATCGGCGTCAAGACCAACCCGTTCAACAAGCTCTTCCACGGGCTCTCGGCGCACGCCGCCGTCGACATCGGCCTCACCGGCACATCCACCTTCATCGAAGAGGTCGCGCCTCAAGCGCCTTGGACTCTGTATCTGGGTCTCGGGTACTCGTTCGACGTCAAAGAGAAGGAGGCCCCCGCGCCCGTGCAGCTCCCGGCGCCCCCGCCGCAGCTCATCCCCGCTCCGCAAACCTACGTGCGCGGCTTCGTGCACGAGCAGGGCAAAGACAGCGCGTCCGTCGCGGGCGCGGTCATCTCGCTCGAAAACGATCCTTATCCCTACGCGACGGGCGCCGACGGCCGCTTCGTGACTCGGCATCTCGAACCCGGGAATTACCGATTCAACATCAAGGCGAACGGCTTCAAGCCCGGTGTTTGCTCGGCGACGGTCACCACGGCCGGCGGCAACCCCGGCGCTCCCGGCATGCCCGGCGCTCCCGGCCCCGGCGCTCCGGGCGCGCCTCCCGGCGCTCCCGGCGCAACACCGTTTGGCCCTGCGCCGAGCCCGTTTGGGCCTCCCGCCGGTCCCGGCGCTCCCGGCGCGCCTCCCGGCCAGTTCGGGGCGCCCGGCGCTCCTGGCCAGTTCGGCGGCCCCGGCACGCCCGGCCAAGGCCCCGCGGCGCCGCCCAATGCGCCCACCGGCCCGACGTTCGTCGACATCAACTGCCCGATCGAGGCTTTGCCGCGCCAAGGCAACATCGTGGGCATCGTGCGTGACGCCGAGGGCAACGCGCCTGTCGCAGGTGCGGTGTTGAAGCTCGTCGACGCGACCAACAAGAAGGAGCTGAGCGCCACGGCGGATGGCAGCGGCAACTTCACCTTCAAAGACCTGCCGCCCGGCTCGTACACCGTCAACGTGCAAGCGGCGGGGTACCTCCGCCACATGCACGGCGTCGACGTGCGGGCGAGCGAGGACGCGCGGCCGACCATCCTGCTCCACAAGCGCCCGAAGCAAGCGAGCGTGAAGGTGCAAGGCAACGAGATTCGGCTGCTCAAGCAGATCCACTTCGAGACGGACTCGGCCAAGATCCTCGGCGACTCCAACCAGCTCCTCGAAGAGATCGCGGACGTGATGCAGACCAACCCCAAGCTCAAGAAGGTCGAGATCCAGGGGCACACCGACAACACCGGGACGCGTGAGCGCAACCTGACGCTCAGCGACGCGCGCGCCAACTCGGTCAAGCAATGGCTCATCACGGCCGGCGTCGACTCGGGTCGTCTCGTGGCCAAGGGCTATGGGCAAGACCGCCCGCTCGCGCCGAACGTCACCGCCGCGAACCGCGCGCGCAACCGCCGCGTGCAGTTCATCATCATCGATCAAACCAAGTAACACCCGGCGCTCCAGTGTCACCTCTCGGTGGAGCCACATGAGCCCTCACCCCCGGCCCCTCTCCTGTGAACGGGAGAGGGGAGAGGGACGGCGGAGGGCCATCTCCCTCGCGATCGCCCTTGTTTTTACGGCCTGCGGCGACAACACACCACCTCCGCAAAACAACGGTCCGCCGGCGCCGGCACAGGCATCGTCCCCCGCGGCGAGCGTGAGCGCGCCCGCGCCGTCGGCCTCGGCCGTGGCCGCGCCCCCTCCTACGGCGTCCGCCTCCGCGAGCGCCGCGACCATCGAGGACGCGGGCGCGCCGCCCTTCGCCGCCGACAACAAGGTCCCTCCCACCGAGGGGCCGGAGCTGCAAGAGCGGGCCAAAGCGCTCTTCGAGGCCATCGTCGCGAACGACGCTCCCAAGGGGGATCCGTTCTGGTTCCCCAAAGAGCCCTTTATCCCGCTCAAAGACATCAAAGACCCGGGCAAATATTGGGAGCAGCTCCACCGCACCTACGCCGCCGACGTCCGATCGCAGCACAAAAAGCGCAAATCGTGGGACGGCGCGGAGTTCAAAGGCTTCACCATCGGGTCCAAGCCCAAATGGGTGCCGCCGGGCGACGAGGCCAACAAGATCGGGTATTACCGATCGTTCCACGGCAAGCTCCGTTATGTGATCGACGGCGACGAGAAGACCATCGACGTGCACACGGTCATCACGTGGCAAGGCCGCTGGTACATCACCCATCTCAACAAATTCAAGAAGTGACGGGCTCCAGCTTGGCGTAGAGGGCGCCGACGTCGGGCGCGCGCTCGTCGAGCACGCCGATCGTGCCGCGGAAGAGCAGCGTCACCGTGGCCTCGTCCACGTCGAACGCGACCGTGTCGAGGTTCATCTCCAAAGGCTCCGGGGGCGCGTCGCCGCGCTCGGCGTGACAGCGGACCACGAGCCCGGGCAAAGCCCCCTCGACGGGCGCGCCGTCCGCGCGGACGCCCGTGATCGAGAAGGGCTCATCGCCGCGCAAGAACCGGAGCTGCTGGCGCCTCGGCGCGACGTGGTAATAGGTCCAATCCATCTCTTCGGGGAAGCCACTCCACGGGATGCGCTTTTGGCCGAGGCTCGCCCAACGGGCCTTCCACGCGAGCGGGACGGGCGCAAAGCACGCAGGCGAGGGCATCTGGTTGGGTGTGCGGATACGCTCCGCAGGGTCCTCCAAATTGGGCACCGGCGATCGCTCATCACCTCTGCGATAACGGCCCGGGTGCCCGATGCCCGCGGGGTTCGGATCGAAGGACGGCCCGCCGAACGCGCGCGCGTACGTGAGCGGCAGCGCGAAGAAGGGCTTGGGCCTCGACGGGCGCAGCGCGGCGAGCCCCTTCTCCCACCCTCGATCGCCGTGCGCGAGGAGCACGCGATCGAAGCCGTTGTTCCGAGGATCGCCGAACGTGAAGCGCACCTCGACGACCGACGCCATGCCGCCGGGCGCGCGCGCGTGGCCCACGAGCGTCACGTCCGCGCGCGTTTTGTAGGGCGCGCGATCCGTCGCGCGCACGAACCCTCCCTCGATGATCTCGTCGTGGATGGGCTCGGGGCTGGGCTTGGGCGTGACGACGCCGTCTTTGATGGAGCAGACGAGCTTCGCGACGACCGTGAGCGCGTCGCGGTTCTTGTCGCCCCACGGCACCAAATCGAGCGCGATCTCCGGGGAGAAAACGAGCTTCACGCCGAGCTTTACGGGGGGCCCGGGCGCTAAGCGCGTCTCGCTCACCGGCGGCTTGTCCTCGACCAGCTCGACGTCGAGCGTGCTCGGCTCTTCGACGATGGGCGCGATCGCAGGCGCAGGCATGGGCGGCAGCGACACGACCTCGACGACCGGGGGTGCTCTCCGCGCGAACGGCAGAGGAGCAGGCGCGTCGTCCTCCTCGAGGTCGAACGCGGCGGTGAGCGTCATGGGGTTCTCCGGCGGCCGCATCGGAGGCGCGGGAGGCGGCGTCCTCCGATGCGCGACGACGTCCGGCGACGCAGGCCCGGCGCGGAACGGAAGCGCGGGGCCGCCCTCGGCGCCCGGTCGCACCGCGACCGTCTCCGCGAGCTTCGGCCCCTCGTCCATCGTGCTGTTCTCGCCCCAATCCGCGAGCGAGACGGGGATCCCGTCCTCGGGCTGGGCGTCGTCGAGGAAGACGGTCTTCTCGGGCGGCGCGGCCGCGTGATCCGCAGAGGTGACCGGCGCGATCGACGCCGACGGAGCAGGCCACGCGATGGGTGTGCCGTCGAGATCGAGCGCGATCGCTGCGTCGAGCGTGTCGAGCACGGCCTCGCCCGCGACCGAGAGGCTCGTGCGACACACGAGCGAGACCGCCATCGCGTCCGCGTCGATCCACACGGTGTCGAGCGGCATCGCGAGGATCAAGCTGCGACCGTGCGCGTCGGTCACGCGGCCGAGCATGCGCGCGCCCGGCAGGCGCGATCGGATCTGCCGGAGGTGCGCGCTCATCCCTTCGAGCACGACCCACTCGTCGCCGACCAGCGGGCCGACGCGCTGATCGAGCGGAGCGGCTTGAAAATAAGCCCAATCGAAGCCGTTTGGGATCTCCACGATGGGCGCGTCGAGGCCCTTGCGCTGGGCCGCGTCGACGAGGCGCTTGCGCGCGGGCCACGAGCGGCCGATGGGCCCGAAGCACGCGACCTTCGTAGGATCGGCCGGATCGACGAGGCTCGGCCTCTGCGCCGTGCTCCCGCCCGCGCCGACGCCGAGCGGGTTCTCCTCGAAGCCGATGCCTCCGTACGCTTGTTCGTACATGAGCGGGATGCGGTCGAAGGGCGTGTCGCTCCGCGCGACGACGGTCTTGTCGAGCAGCGCGGACTCACGAAACAGCGCGAGCCGCACGCTCATCGAGGTCACGCCCGCGCCGTCCGGGAGCACGGGCGCGACCGCGTGACCGTTCACGAGCACGTCGGTGCGCATCAGGTGCGGCGCGAGGTCGCTCGTGAGCCGGATGCTGCGCATCGGGCTCTTCTGGTGGTGGACCTCGGCCCGCACGATCGGCTGCGGATCGACGTGTTTCATCGGGCCTTCGGGCACGATCGCGAACGTCGCCTTGCCCACGAGCGTGAGCCGCAACTGCCCGCCGACACGCCACGCCAAGGTCGCGGCGGACACTTGGCCGAGGGGCGTGACCCTCGTCGCGTCGAGACGCTCTTTGATCATGGAGCAACGCTCATTGAATGCAGTTGGCCGTGACCACGGCGCTCTCGTTGTTGTCCTCGCGACACTCGTGGAACTTGGGGTTTACCGGGTCGATGAGGACGCGCGCGACGTATTGATCTTTGTTGTTCCCCACGGCGGGGTCGACGCTCACGATGAGCTCCTCGGTCTGGCCGGGGAAGAGCGCGTGCGTCGTGGCCAAGAGGCCCACCTGCACGTCGCCGTTCGGCGTCTTCTTGTAGAAGCCGACCTCCGCGCCCGGCGGCAGCGACGCGAGCCCGATGTTGCGCACGAACGCGTGGAGCACCGCGGGCGCGGTGCAGTCGACGGTGAGCGAGATGGTCGCGTCGGGCGCGTCGAAGAGGCCCTTGTCCTGCACGTTTTGGCGGAAGTTGTTGAGCCACGGCAAGGTCCAGTTCTTCTGCTCGACCTTGGGGATGGATCCGTAGGTGTTGGGCGCGACGCACGCGGAGTCGCGGTTATCGCAGATGTTGCTCACGTGATACGCGTGCTGGTTCCAGAGCGTGCGCGTGCCGACCCACGAATTCGCGGCGTCGCCGAAGAGCACCATGCCGCGGTACGCCTTGTCGGCCGCGGGGCTCGGCGTCCACGTGACGCCGTTCACCGTGACGGGCTGGTTCGCGGCGTTGAGGCAGTTCCACCCCGCGCTGCTCGGGTCCGCGCCGTTCGACACCATGATCATCTCGGCGCGCCCATCGCCGTCGACGTCCGCGACGAGCGACGCCTCGGTCGCGGTGAACGACGTGTGCGACGCCGCGAACCGCACGGCGCCCGTCTGTCCGTCGAACACCCAGAGGAAGCACTCATCCGCGTAGATCACCTCGGCGATGCCGTCGCCCTCGAAGTCGAACACGCTCGATCCCGTGACCGACGACGACAGATCGTGGTTGGGCGTCTGCCACACGATCTGGATCGTGTTGTTCGCGAAATCGGGCTTGAGCATCGAGTAGATGTTCTGCTGCGCGACGCCGATCTCGGGCCTGCCGTCGCCGTCGAAGTCGGCGATGGTGGGCGGGCCGCCCGCGCCCGTGCCGGGCAGCGTGAGCGGGCCGAGCAGCGTGTTGCCCGTCGCGCCGTCGAGGATGAGCGCTTGCCCCGCGCCCACGATCACGACCTCGGGCGAGCCGTCCAAGTTCAGATCGCCGACCGCGGGGAAGCCGTCGGGGATCGCGGGCTTGTCCCAGAGGATCGTGCCGTCGGCGCGGTACGCGGTGCGGCCCGCGAGCAGCTCCAGGTGGTTGTCGGGCGCGCCGTCGAGATCGACGAGCGCCGAGAGCGCGAGGTAGATGTTGCCGCCGCCGACGCCGCCCGCGCCCGTGAATTTGAGGGTGATCGTGTTGTTGGTCGTCGTGTAGACCGTGGGGCCGTACGCGATCTCGGGGAAGCCGTCGCCGTCCATGTCGGCGATGGAGAGGCCGCCGCCCCAGCCGAACGTCGCGTTGCCGTGGCCCGGGATCGGCTGATCGCTCGTGCGCAGCACGTTGCCGTTGCTGTCGAGCATCACGACGAAGCCCTCGCCCGTGACGGCCATGATGTCCATCCTGCCGTCGCCGTCGACGTCGCCGATGGCGGGCGAGAGACCGGCGAAGCCGATCGAATTCGCGCTCGCTTTGTCGAGCGACCAAATCTCTTGTCCGGTGCGCCCGTCGAGCGCGCGGAGCACGCCCGTGAGGCACGCCGAGTTGGCCGCGCCGGTGCAGTGGCAACACGTGCCGAGGCCGGTGGTGGTGCTGATCGCGCGGCCCGAGACGAAGATCACGGTGGGCGCGTCGAGCTCGTTCACGACGCCGTCGCAGTTGCCGTCGTACACGCGACCCACCGCGGGCGTGGACCAAACATCGGTGAAATTCGGCTTGAATTGCGCGGTCGGACCCCACTGCCAGCGCGCCACCGCGTTGAGCTGCCCGGGCGGCGGGTGGTACTCGCACGCGGCCACGCACCCCGCGTCGGGCCCGGGGACGCCCGCGTCGGGATCGCAGACCGGAGGCAAATCCAAGCACTTTCCGCCGAGCGGAAGGGGCTGCGTGCAGAGGCCTCCATCGCCGCCGTCGCCGGCGCCGCCGTCACCCACGCCGCCGTCGCCGGCGCCGCTGCCGAGCGCGGTCTCGCAATATTGACCGGGATCGCAGTCGTTCGCGGTGAAGCAGTCATTGCCGGGGACCACGCACTTGTCGAAGAGGCACACGGAGCCGCCCGAGCAGCACGCGCCGTTGCAGTAGTCCGCGGCCGTCGCGCAGCAGACGTTGTTCACGCACACGCCGCCGTCGCAGTCCGCCGACGTTTTGCAGCCCCCGCCGCCGTCGGTGAGGATGACGGTGCCGCCCGTGCCGCCCGTGCCGCCGTCGGGTGAGCCGCCTCCCGATCCCGAGCTCGAGCTCGTGCCGCTGCTCGACGTGTTGTTGGTCCCTCCGCCGCACGACACGGCCACGGCCGAGGGGACGACCATCAGCGCGACGAAGGCGAAGAAAGCGCGATCACGGCGCATGTAGAGACCTCCGAGAGCGCCATCCTACCGCGCGGGTCAGCGCGCGGATCGGATCTTCGTTTCGAGCTCGCGGATGGCCGGTTCGAGCGCCGGCATCGGCTCATCGAGCTCGACGCCCACGCTCCAAATCCAGAGGTCCGACACCTCGGGCGCGCGCCGCTCGATCCTCACGACGTGGCCCGTCGCGCGCTCGACGCGCGCGGGATCGCCGAACACGTCGAGCATCAGCGCGACCGGCGAGCCCACGTCGAGCGCGACGCGCGTGAAGAGCAGCGCGCCCGAGACGCTCAGATCGTGGATGAGCGCGATGTCGTCGTGCCCCTCCTCGCTCTGGAACTGGATCGGATAACACGTGAGATGGCGCGGCTCGGCGCGTCGTTCAGACGTCATGAGCCGCGATGCTATCGCACCATCGCCCTCGCGATCGCGGAGATGAGCGCCTCGTCCTCGGACGGCAGCACGGTGCGCGCGTCGAAGAGCAACCTGCCCTCGTGGACGCGGCCGAGCACGGGCGGATCGCCTGTGCGCAGCGCGGCCGCGAGCGCGGTCGCGTCGCCGTCGATCGCGATCCCCGCGGAGATCAGCGGCGCGTCCGCGAGCGCGCCGCCGCCGACCTCGCCCGAGAGCGAGACCACCTCGACCAGGGCGCCGCGCGCGGCGAGCGCGTCGCGCCACCCTTCGGCGCGCGCGCGCACCTCGGCGAGCGGCCGGCGCATCATCGCGAGCGCGGGGACGTCGTCGATCCTGCCCTCCAAATCGAGCGCGAGCGTCGCTTCGAGCGCGACGAGCGGGAGCCTGCCCAAGCGCAGCGCGCGCGCGAGCGGATCGCGGCGCGCGGCCTCGACGATCGACGCGCGCCCCACGATCGCGCCGCCCTGCGGCCCGCCGAGGACTTTGTCGGTGCTGAAGCACACCGCGTCCGCGCCCGCCTCGACGCTCGATCGCGGCGTGGGCTCGCCCGCGAGCCCGTGCTGCGCGAGATCGATCATCGCGCCGCCGCCGAGGTCCTCGACGAGCGGGACGCCCCGCGCGCGCGCGAGCGACGCGAGATCGTGGAGCGCCGGTCGCTCGACGAAGCCCACCTGACGAAAGTTGCCTTGGTGGACGCGCAGGATCGCGATCACCTCGGCGGGCGCCGCGTCGATCGAGCGACCCGCGGACGCGGAGTCGCGACCCGCGTCGAGAGCGCGCGCGTAGTCGTCGAGCCGGGTCTTGTTGGTGGTGCCCACCTCGACGAGCGAAGCGCCCGATCGCGCGCACACGTCGGGCACGCGGAACCCTCCGCCGATCTCGATGAGCTCGCCGCGCGACACGACGACCCGCGCGGGCGCGCGCGGATCGCGCCGGCCATCGACGAGCGCCGAGAGCACGAGCAGCACCGCGGCCGCGTTGTTGTTCACCACGAGCGCGCGCTCGGCGCCCGTCAGATCCGCGAGCGCGCGCTCGGCGAAGGCGCCGCGCCGGCCGCGCTTGCCCGACGCGAGATCGATCTCGATCGACGTGTACCCGCCGGCCGACGCCGCGAGCGCGGCCACCGCCGAGGTCGCGAGCGGCGCGCGCCCGAGGTTCGTGTGGAGCACCACGCCCGTCGCGTTGATCACGTTTTGGGCGCGCGCGGAGAGCGCTGCCTTCGCCTCGATCGCGACGGCGGCGGCGACCTCCTCCTCCGAGGGGCACGATCCGCCGGCCCGCACGCGGCTCCGCGCGGCGTCGATGGCCTGCCGCGCGAGCGCCGTGATCAAGGGAGCGCCGAGCGCGCGGCGAGCCGCGTCGAGCGAAGGGTGTTGCGCCACGCGATCGACGCGCGGCAATCCCGCGAGAGGAGAGCTCGTCACGTTCATCGCCTTACCCGTGCGGCAAAAGGGGTGATAGCCTCGCACCTCGCAAAAATAGAGGCCGCTTCCCTCGCGGCTCGTTTCTTACTCGACGAGGAGCCTCCATGCGCCGTCCCCGCTTCACGGTCCTCCCCCTGTTGGTCACGCTCGGCGCCGCCTTCGCCGCGGTGCTCCCTTCGGACGCTGTCGCGGGTTGGCCTCCGCCCCCCAACGCCACGTCGGACGACATGGCCGACCCCGCGAACTGGCCCAACGATCCCGGCTACGCGTATTCGGACACGAACGACGGCGCGTGGAACTACTACTCGTTCATGCCCACGGTCGCGAAGAACGTGCGGCCCGAAGAGAAGGCCTCCGGCATGTCGATCGATCTCGCGTGGGCGATCTCGATCGGCAGCCCCGAGATCCGCATCGCGATCACCGACTCGGGCATCAAGTGGGATGAGGACGATCTCATCGAGAAGGTGTGGCTCAACGACAAAGAGCTCGCGAGCCACAAACCCAAGCACTCCGACGGAACGGCGTGCGGCGGCACGGGGCCGCTCGCGGGCTACGACTGCAACGGCGACGGCGTCTTCACCGTCTCGGACTACGCGGACACGCCCGAGCTCACGCCCGACGCGAGCCCCGGCCACCCCAAGGGCGATCGCAACAACAACGGCCGGCTCGACGCGGGCGATCTCATCCTGAACTTCTCGGACGGGATCGACGACGACGGCAACGGCTACGTCGACGACATCGCCGGTTGGGACTTCATGAAAGACGACAACGACCCGTACGACGACACGCGTTACGGGCACGGCACCGGCGAGGCCAACGACTCCACCGCACAAGCCAACAACAACATGGGCTCCGCGGGCGTCTGCCCGCTCTGCCGCTTCGTCCCCATGCGCGTCGGCGACAGCTTCATCACCGACGTCCACGGCTTCGCCAAGGCGGTCGTGTACGCGACCGACAACGGCGCCAAGGTGGTTCAGTGCGCGCTCGGCACCATCAACAACAGCGAGTTCACCCAACAAGCGCTCGACTACGCGTATGACAGCAACGTGCTCGTCATCACGTCGATGGCCGATGAGAACGCGCGCCACCACAACATGCCCGCGACGAGCAACCACACGTTGCCTGTCCACGCCATCGTCTACAACTCCTCCAACATCAAGAACGCGACCACGTTCCTGGGCTTCCACCCGTGCTCCAACTTCGGTGGTCAAAACCTGCTCTCGGCCTCGGGCACCGGCTGCTCCAGCGAGGCGACGGGCAGGCTCTCGGGCATCGCCGGGCTCCTTTATTCGGCCGCGCTCCAAAAAGGGTTGAACCCGCCGCTCACCCCGGGCGAGGCGCACTCCATCTTCTTCACCACCGCCGACGACATCGACGTCCCCGAGTCGCGCGAGCCCAACTCCCCTTACAAGTGGTCTCAACCGGGCTTCGATCAGCGGTTTGGGTACGGCCGCGTCAACGCGCGAAAGGCGCTCGAGGCCATCCGCGACGACAAGATCCCGCCCGCGGTCGACGTGGTCTCTCCCAAGTGGTTCTCGGTGCTCTATAAAGATCAGGCCACCGCGCCCATCGAGATCTATGGGACGGTGTCGGCCAAGCGCGCGACGTCGTATGATTACGTCGTGGAGTGGGGGCCCGGCGTGCAGCCGCTCGACGGCGCGTTCAAGGTCATCAAAGAGGAGAAGAACATCCCCTCCGCCATGGTGATGGGCACCGACGGCCCGCTCGCCATGCTCGACATCCGCAACGTCGATCCCACGCACGATCGCGACATCGACAGCCCCAACGGCGAAAACGACTTCACCATCACCGTGCGTGTCCGGTCCGTGGCCCATTACGGCGGCGCCATCGGCGACGTCCGCGGCGAGATGCGGCGCACCTATTACGTGCACTCGGATCCCACGTTGGTGAAGGGCTTTCCGCTCTACATCGGCGACAGCGGCGAAGGCAGCCCCAAGCTCGCCGACCTCGACGGCGACGGCGTCCGCGAGCTCATCTATCCTTCGGGCGGCGGCCTGCTCCACGTCTTTACGATGACGGCCGACGGGCCCAAGCCGCTCCCCGGCTTCCCGTACAAAGCCATGATCGAAGACGGCCTCTTGAGCCCGCCTTCGCCGGGGAGACCCGATTACACGGCGGCCCCCGCGTACGCCAATGGCAAGGTCGATCCCACGTTTGGGCGCGAGCCCTTCTTGGGCGCGCCGGCCATCGCGGACCTCGACGGCGACGGCAAGCCCGAGATCGTGGTGAGCACCTACTCCGGGTCCATTTACGTGATCGGCTCCGACGGCAAAGACAAGCCCGGTTGGCCGATGCGCCTGCCGCTCGTGCCCTCGTGCTCGCTCGACCCGGCCGCGCCTCCCGTGGTGCCGTGCATGGATAACGACAAGAGCCGTATCGCGCGCGGCGCCTTCGCCTCGCCCGTGCTCGTCGACATGGATAAAGACGGCAAGCTCGACATCATCCAAGCTGCCTTTGACGGCAAGATCTATGTCTTCCACGCGGACGGCACGCCTGTCTCGGGCTTCCCGGTCGAGACGCACTACACCGGATCGCTCGCGGCCGAGCCCGCGCGCAACCGCATCATGAGCACCCCCGCGGTCGCGGACTTCAACGGCGACGGCATCCCGGACCTCATCGTCGGATCGAACGAGAAGCTCGGGAGCGGCGGCCAAGCGGGCGCGGCGTATCTCATCGACGGTCGCGGCACCAACGCGCCTCAGCTCTACTTCACCAACTGGCCTGTCACCGCCACCTCCTTGGAGCTGTTCCCGCTCGTGGCCGAGGGCATCCCCAACTCGCCCGTCACCGCGACGTTCGATGGCAAGCTGCTCGCGGTCTTCCACGGCAACGCGACCTTGCCCGTGCTGCTCCCCGCCGATCCGGGCGTGCAATCGGCCCTCTCCACCACCGTGCCCAACGCGCAGCCGCAGCGGCCCGATTCGAGCGATCCCTCCAAGACCATCATCGGCTTGGACGCCGCGGCGATCTTCGGGCCCCTCTCCAAAGCGCCCACGCCCAACACCATGTTCCCGCTCTTCGCGCAGCCTTCGCTCGGCGACGTCGACCAAGACGGCGTGCCCGACGTCGTGACGAGCGGAGGATCGTTGAACCTCGCCATCAACCTTCAATCGACGGGCGGCGACTCGAGCCTCTCGGGCGATCACCTGCTCGCGATCTGGAGCGGCAAGACGGGCTCGATGCTCCCTGCCGCGCCCATGGTGCTCGAGGATTACACCTTCTTCAACAGCCAAGCCATCGCGGACCTCAACGGCGACAACTACCCCGAGGTCATCACCGGCTCGGGTGGTTATTACGTGCACGCCTTCGACGGCTGCGGCCGCGAGCCCAAGGGCTTCCCCAAGTTCACGGGTCAATGGGTCATCCCCACGGTGGCGGTCGGCGACATCGACGGCGACAAGAAGCTCGAGATCATCACGGGCACGCGCAACGGCTGGATCTACGCGTGGCACACCGATGGTTCGAGCGAAGGTATCGTGGAGTGGGAGAGCTTCCACCACGACAACCGCAACACGGGCAACCTCGATGTCCCGCTCGATCAAGGCAAGAAGCTCAAGGCCGACAAGCCCCTCACCGTCGAGGTCTGCGAGGCCAAGCCCCCTGTCGTGGTCGAGCCGCCGAACAAGCTCGAGCCCTCGGGAGGGTGCTTGTGCTCGCTCGGCTCGACCGCGCCCGCGTGGGGCGGCGTCGCCTCGCTCGCCGCGCTCGGGCTCCTGGGGCTCCGTCGTAGGAGCCGCAAAGACATGACCCGCGCTCGGTGACACGCGCTCTCCCGTTCTTCGCCGCGGCGCTCTTCGCCGCTCAATTCGCCATCGCCGACGTCGTGATGCGGGGCAAAGGCTCTTGGGCCGAGCCCCGCGCCCTGCTCTCGCTCCTCGCCAGCGTCGCGTTGTGGGGGCTCGTCGCGTCGCTCGCGGCGCGGCCTTTGGCGAGGGTGGTCGGGGCGCTCGCGGCGGCCGTAATCCTCGTCGTCCAAGGTGTGGTGTATCGGTATTATCACGTGCCGCTCGACGGGCAGGTGATCGAGAGCGCATTGCACTGCTCGGCGGACGTGCGCCCCATCGTGGTTCGAGCGGCGCCCGGGCTCCTCTTGGGGGTCGCCGCTGTGTTCTTGGGCGAGCTCGTGATCCTGCGTTTGGCCTCGGCGCGTCCCATCCCGATCAAGATCCGATGGGGGCTCGCGGGGGCGCTCTTTTTGGGCCTCGCCTTCGGGCCCAAGCTCAGCGACGCGACGCCGGATCTGCGGCTCGCGGACGCGGCGCGGCGGCCCGAGGCGCACGCGGGGACAGGCAAGCTGCCCGTCGTCAACGTGCCTTTGTTGCCGTCGTCGAAGGAGCGTATCCCGAGCGTCTTGTTCATCATCAACGAGAGCGTGCGCGCGGCGGACTACTGCTCTGCCAAGGTGGATGACTGCCCGGTCGCGCCCGAGGTCAACGCGCTCTTGCCGAACCGCGTGCCGCTCCATCAGATGCGGACGATTTCGAGCTACACCGCGGTGTCGATCTCGGCCTTGATCACCGGGCGGACGCAGGAGGGGACGCTCGACGAGATCGCGCTCGCGCCCAACGTGTTCGACTTTGGCCGGTCGGTGCGGAGGGGCAAAGAGCGGCCCTTCGTGGCCTATTGGTCCGCCCAAGCCGAGACGTTGTTCGAGCGCAAAGACATCGAAGGATCGGTGAGCTCGTTCGTGTCGATCCACGCGCTCATGGGCCGGCACATCGACGACGAGGACGCCATCATCCAAGATCGCGTGGACGACAAGCTCGCGAAGAGGGTCGGTGTCGAGCTCGATCGCGCGCCTTTGCCGCTCTTCGCGGTCGTGCATTTGGCGGGGACGCACGCGCCGTATTTCGTGGATCCCAACGACGCTCCGTTCGAGCCTTGGGAGCGCGTGGTCACGTGGTCGAAGCTCCCCAAGCTCTACAACGCGTACAAGAACGCCATTCGGGCGCAGGACAAGAGCCTCGCCGCGATGATCCGGGCCTTCTTGGACAAGACCCGCGGCGCGCCGTCGCTCATCGTGATGACGAGTGATCACGGCGAGGCGTTCGGCGAGCACAGCGCCATTCACCACGGCCAAAACCTCTATGATGAGCAGTCGCACGTGCCGGGCTTCATCGCGTGGGAGGGCGGCGCGCTCACCGCGCGTGAGATTGAGAATCTGCGCGCGTGGTCGAGCCACTATGCGACGCAGCTCGACTTGCTCCCTACGGTGCTCGACGCGTGGGGCGTGCTCGATCACGTGGCCATCGAGAAGCACCGTAACAAGATGCCTGGGCGGAGCCTGCTCCGCCCGCCCGAGCCCATGAAGGCGCCTTTGCCGGTCACCAACTGCACCGCGATGTTCCCGTGCGCGCTCGACAACTGGGGCATGATGAAGGATGGATACTTAATCTTCGCGCAGCCCTGGGATTATGGCTGGAACTGCGTCGATCTCGCGAACAAGAACGATCGCGCGCCGGCCGATACGCCCGCGTGCGTCGCGCTGGTCGAGGCGTCGAAGCGGGTTTATCCCAAGCTGCCCAACAAGCGCTCGAATCGGTGAGCGCGGCGGCCCGACGTCCACGTCTTTTTTTGCCTTGCCCCCCTCTTCCGCTAGGTGGTACGCTCCTTCCATGGCCAGCGTGCCCCCGACGTTCTTTGCCCACGGCGCCTCCTCGGGAGCGGCCGCGTTTCGATTGCCCTCGTCACGCTCGCCGCGAGCAGAGAGCCTCCCCGCAGTGGACGATCATTTGGTCCTCCCCGAGGTCACACGCGACGAGGTGGTCAATGGCAGAAAGGTCATCGCTATGCCCGCGGCGCCGCCGCACGCGGATCAGCACGTTCAGCTCGACTTCGTGATCCGTGCCCACGTGCGCGAGGGTTACGTCAGCGCCTCCGATTTGCTCACCCGGGTCGACATCGGATCTGACTTTGCGACCGACACGTGCATTCGCAAAGAGGGTATCGACCCCGCGACAGGCAAGCGTTATCTCGAAGAGTTTGCCTTCGAGATCGTCAATGACCAATCGATTGGCGAGGTCGAGGAGCGCGTCAAGAACCTCATCCGCCGTGGGGTCCGCAGGGTCTTTGGCGTCTTCGTGCGCGCCCGTGAGGTGGCCGAGTGGTCGGCCGCCAAGAATGCCTTCGAGCCTCTCTCGATGGACGGCCTCATCGAGGACGAGTGTTTGCACCGTCCGTTCCTCGTCCGCGCCATCCTCGAAGCCGCCGAGGCGGACAACGCCGTTGCCCGCGTCCTCCTCGACAAAGGCAACCCTGTCCTCGCCCGGGCCCACGCCGAGGCGGAGGCGAAGGGCGAAGCAA
>CAYTJL010000041.1:3361-7312 GCA_964437785.1 uncultured Polyangiaceae bacterium | reverse complement strand
GGTCGCGACTCCGCCTACGTGGGTCGCGACTCCGCCTTCGCGGGTCGCTTGATCCAGTTCCATGGTGCATGTCTGCCGAGCCTGGCGGATCATTTATGATCCACGGTAGGCCCCCAAGGCCCCTCCCCGGGCGGAGCATTTCCATGGAAGAAAGCCAAATTCACGGTAAGGCCACGCTGGCCCGGGGCTTGCTGAAGCCCTTGTCGTGACCCCGCGTATCGACACCAAGACCCGCTGGGCGCTCCTCTTCGTCGGAGCGGGCGCGCTTGCTCTCGCCTCCGCGACCGGCACGGGCGCCTGCGTGCAGCAGCCGAATCAGATCGCGACCGGCGGTTTCGGCGGCTCGGGCGGCTCGGGCGGCGACGGCAGCGGGACAGGCGGGGGCGCCGCGTCCAACAAGGGCAAAGAGATGTTCTCGGCCCTCGAACAAGACCTCTACGACGCGTGCGGCTCTTGCCATGACGTCGGCGGCATCGCGGACACCCCCTTCCTCGCAGGCCCTGATCGTTATCAATCGATCGTGAGCTGGCCCGAGATCATCAAGAAGGATCCGAGCGACAGCATCCTCATCACGTATCCCTCCGCCGGCCCCCAGCACCCTTATAAGAAGATCGACGCCTCGCCCCTCAGCACCACGCTCAAGCCCAAGCTCGAAGCGTGGCTCGCCGAGGAGGCCAAAGGCATCGTCATCGACGGGACGGTCGACGCGGCCAAGATCATCGAGCCCAAGGCCCCGATCATCGGCTTCAACGCGATTTACCTCGACGCGCTCGGCGACGAGTTCGTCGGCATGGCGCTCACGTTCACGGCCGATCTCCTCGACGAGAGCGCGCTCGCGCTCACGAACCTCGAGGTCCACCCCACGGCGAGCGCCGGCCTGCACGTCGTTCACCCGCTCTTCGTCGTGTATCCCAAAGGCGCTTCGCCCGACCCGGATCCGGTCGACAGCTTCTCGAACGTGGACCAGACGTTCAACGCCGGCGTGAGCGGCACGCTCGGCCCCGGCACGATGATCGTCACCAACTGGAAGACCGGCGCCAAGCTCTCTGTGGCCTTCGAGAAGGTCGAGGTCGTCGGCGGCGCGGGCGACGCCGGCGCCGACGGCGGCGGCCCCACGGGCGGTTGCAAAGACGTGGCCTCGTTCGACGCGAACGCGCGCCCCGCGCTCAAGGCCAATTGCACCAACTGCCACGGTGGCAACAGCCCTCAGGCCAAAGGCGCGCTCGACATGTCCAAGATTGACAGCGACGTCGCGGCGGCGTGCGGGCAGGTGCTCAATCGCGTCAACCCGGCTGACCCGCCGTCGAGCCAAATCTTCATTACGACCAACCCGAACGGCAACGCCGCGCACCCGTACAAGTTCGGCGGCAACACGGGCAACTACAATAACTTCATGTCCCAGCTCACGACCTGGATCCAGGCGGAGCAGTGACAAACCCCCTCGGGCAGACGAGCTGAAAAGGCGGAACACCATGCGTACGACGATCGCGAGACTCGCCCTCCTCCTCGCCGCAACGGCCGGATTCGCCGCGTGCACCAAAGGTCCGACGACCATCGAGACCTCGAGCGGCGAGACCCAAGATCCGACCGGCGGTGACCCCGTTCATCAAGGCACCGTCGGCAACCCGCTGAGCCCCGAGGACAAAGCCACGCTCGGCGCGCGCTACAGCGATCACAACGAGGCGCTCCGCACCGCGTCGCTCAAGCTGGTCCGCGCGCTCCCCACCCTGGCACAGATCAAGCATGTCGCCGAGGCGATGGATAAGAAGGCGGCGTACGAGGAGGAGCTCGACAAGATGCTCGCCGACGTGCGCTTTCAAGAGCGCCTCATCAAGTATTGGAAGGACGTGATGCGGATGGGCGGCGGCGCCGCCGACGGCAAGCCGAGCCGCGACACCGCGCCGACGTTCGCCGCGCGCGTGATGATGAGCGAGGCGCCTTATACCGATCTCTTCACGGCGTCGAGCAACACCTGTCCTACGTACGACACCGACGCTCGCGCGTTCGTGGACGGCGACTGCAACAACGGCGTCCCGACGCACGCCGGCGTGCTCACGAACCCGGGTGTGATGTATCAGTTCTATGGCAGCATGGCGTTCCGCCGGGTGCGCTGGGTCCAAGAGATCTTCGTGTGCACCAAGTTCCCCGCGGAGTACTCGGCGACGCCGGTCAAGATGGGCGCAGGCGACTACACCTCTCCGTGGAGCTTCGACACCGTGTCCAAGTCGCCCATCGACTTCCAAGACACGCAGAGCGTGGTGTGCGCCAACTGCCACACGAGCATCAACCACATCGCGCCGCTCTTCGGTAACTTCAACGACGTTGGACAATACATGAATTCGATTCAGGTCATGACGCCCACCGCGCCCGACGCCGTGAAGACCGAGCTCTCGCACTGGCTCAAGGCGGGTGAGACGACGCACTGGCGGTACGGCCAAGAGGTCGCGGATCTCCCGGCGCTCGGCGACGCCATCGCGACGGACCCCGACGTGGCCGAGTGCATGGTCGCGCGCATGTGGAACTTCGCGATGTCCAAAGAGGACATCGTGAGTGACCTCTCCACCGTGCCGACCGACGTCATCCAACCGTACATCGACGAGCTCCAATCGAACGGCCAGAACCTCAAAGGCGTGCTCCGTTCGATCATGACAAGCTCCGATTTCATCAAGTTCTGAGCACCGCGAAGGAGAAGAGAGATGAAGCCCATGACGACTCATCACCTTGGCCTCGCGGCTCTGGCGACGGCGATCGGCCTCTTCGGCTGCACGCAGGCGCCCCCGAGCGGCCTCAAGTCCGGCGCTCCCAAGCCTTATCAAGAGGACCCGACGCAGGACTCCACCAACGTCCCCGGCGCGTACGTCGGCGGCGAGCACAACACGTTCGATCACTTCTCGGACATCGGCGCGAACGGCGCGCGCGATCCGTTCGAGATCTTGGCGCAGCGCCAAGAGGAGGGGCCCGCGGGCGTGCGCGTGCGTCTCCACTCGTGTCAGAAGGTGCAATACACGACGCTCCGCAACATCCTTCAGGGCTTCGGCGTCGACATCAACGCGACGGGCAACCCCAAGACCGCCGGGCAGCTCTGGAAAGAGGGCGCGGGCGCGCTCGGCGTGGCCAACTACGATGCTCGCGTCGGCGAGTCGATCGTGTGGACGGCCTCGGGCGCGGCGAAGCTCTTCGACATCTTCTCGCAGGCGGCGCCCGAGGTCATCGCGAACATCGAGACCGTCGATCAGTGCAAGGTCGATGGGGTCGGGCCCAAGATGTTCGACGACAACGACCAATGTGTTCGAGATGCGGTGTCGTGCCTCATCGGCAGGCCCGCGACGGACGAGCACGTGGCTATCTGCAACAGCCTCGTGAAGAGCGCATCGAGCGTGGACAAGGGCAAGAACATCGCGGTCGCCACGCTGCTCAGCGCGGCGCACACGTGCGAGTGACGCGGAAGGGACCGGAGGACGCCATGATCATCGACCGACTCAGGAACCTCGAAGGCAACTCTCGCCGCAACTTCCTCCGCTTCACGGCCGCCGCCGGCGCCGTGCTCGCGCTCGATCGGGCCAAGGTGCTCGACGTGATCTCGGACTCCGCGGGCGTCGCGATGGCCGACACGGCGTCGTGCTCCACCACGATGCGCTCGGTGCACATCGTCGCGGGCGACGGTGGTTTTGCGTGGTTCCAACTGCTCTTCCCGCACACGGAGATCGCGCAATCGAACAACAACAACTTTGCGTTCCACGCGCAGGGTCAAGCCGTGGCGGCGACCGACACGGATAAATCGCTCATGTTCGCGCCCGAGACGCCTTGGAAGAACCTCGATAAGGGCAAGCGCATCACGGCGATGATGGCGGGCACCAACCAGACGCACACGCCGACGCCGGGCTCCGCGGCGACGGTCGGCGCGGGTCAAAGCATGTTGGCTGTCGTGGCCGCGATTCAGCGCGCGACGCC
>CAYTJL010000041.1:0-3261 GCA_964437785.1 uncultured Polyangiaceae bacterium | reverse complement strand
CAGGCCGCGAACTTCCTTGGCAAGAACCTCGCGGCGCAGCTCGCGCCCAAGGCCGAGGACCTTACGCGGTATGGTATCGACGGCGGCTCGCCCTCGAAGCTCGAGCAGATCGCGCGGACGCTCATCACCACGGCCAAGGCCTTCCAGCTCGGCCTCACGCAGAGCGTTGTTTTGCCGGCGATGCGCGATGATCCGCACGGCGCGTTCGGCGACATGAACAACCTCCGTATGACCGTGGCGACGCTCGGCAAGATCCTCGACGCGTTCCTCGGCGATCTCGACGCGGTTCAAGACCCGCTCTGCACGACGCGGACGATGGCCGACAACGTGGTGCTCACGATCCACGGCGACACGCCCAAAGATCCTCGCGATCGCAGCGGTTGGCCGGACGGGACGCCCAACAACTCGAACTGGCTTTACGTCATGGGCAACGGCTACACCAAGACGGGTTGGTTCGGCGGCGTGCGCGCGAACGGCAACACCGATGGATTCGACCCCGCGACGGGCAACGACATCCCCGGCCAGCAGAGCAACGCGACCAGCGCGGCGGCCGGCGCGGCCGTGGCGTACGCGGTGGCCAAGGGCGATATGCGCCGCGTGCGCGACTTCTACTCGGGCGCTGCGATTGACGGCATCGTCAACCTGAACCCGCTGTGATGTAGTTGTTATGGGGGGCGCGGACCCTCACCCTCGCCCCCGGACCACCCGGTCCATATACACCTCGAACATCGTCGCAGAGATCCGCTTCATCTCCCGCCTCACGGCGATGGCCGCGTCGCCGCGCAGCGTGCCTGCGGTCGCGAGCGCCTCGACGAATTCCCTCGCGCGACGGAGCGCTTCGCGCCGCTCGGGCGACATCGCATCTCCGGCGCTGTTCGGTGTTGCGAAGGTGTCGCCCCTTGTCGGCCAAGGCAAGACGCCGGTGATGATCCCTGCCGGCGCGGCCCATGCTTCGGCCTCATCATCAATCTCGAGCTCGACGCGAACCACGTTGGGGAGCGCGCGAACCGCCTCATCGCGGACGTCGCGCAGGGCGGAATCGAAGGGATCCAACAGCAGCGCTTCGCGGTAGCGCCGCCTCGCCGCTGCGGTGTCGCCGCGGAGAAAGCTCGTGTCCGCGAGCCGATACATCGCCCGAGGCCCGCGCTTCGCTGCAAACGCCGCGGCGAGCGAGGCCTCGGCCTCGGCGAGCGCGCCCGCGTCGATCAAGAGCTCGCCGGCGAGCCGGCCCTCCAACGTCCCTGCATCGCCTTGTTCTTTGGTCAGCTCCGCGGCGGCGCGAACGAGCAGCCGGCAACGCAGGGGGGCGTAGTGCGCGGGCGCGGCCGCGAGCTCGTCGGCGATCGCGAGCAGCGCACGCGCACGCTGCTTTCGGCGAGGGGCGGTTGCGCGCGCGAGCTTGTCTCGCAAACCGCGCGCCTCGATGTTCTCTTGCAGCACGGCAGTGTCGTTTGGCAGGCGCGCTGCGAGCGCGTCGAGCTCGCGACAGGCTTCGTCGAGGCGGCCCTCGGCCACGGCGGCGCGCGCGCGACCGAGCGCCAGGCCGCGGAAATCGAACAGGCCGATCTGACCGGGCAAGACCTCCAAAGGGAGCGGGGGTGGCTCCTCACGCGGCGGCTCGGGCACGGGCGCCGCTGTTTCCAGCGACACACGGCCGGTGAAGAGATCGAGCTGTTGTCCCATGTTCGTGACCCGTAGCGCTGCTGCCGGGCCGCTTCAAAGCCTTTGCGTCAGGGCTCGTGCTTCGGTAGGAGGTCTCGCGATGCACGTCCCTTTTTGCGACCTAGAGGCGCGGTTCACGGTGGAGCGTGGGTTTCGGATGCCGTTTCATCGAGGCGGGCTCCTTCATGGGCTCTTGGGGCGGTCGCTCCGCCGGGTCGCGTGCGCGGAGCGCTCGGGCGGGGTGGAGTGCAAAGGCGCCTGCGCCGCTCCCGCGAGATGCCTTTGGACGCGGCTCTTCAGCCCTGTGGCGCCCGATGTGGCGCCTCATCCCCTCCTCGCGAGCGTGCATGAGCCGCCGAGCCCTCTGGTGCTCCGGCTGCCTCCGCCGGGAGCCGAGGTGTTGGCGGAGGGAGCGTCGTTATCCGTCACGGTGCGGCTCTTGGGGGCTCGGCGTGAAGAGGAGGTGAGCCTCGTCGAGCGGGCGCTCATGGGCTTTGCGGATCTGCCGTTTGGACAGGATCAGGGGCGTGTTGCGTGTGCGGGGGTGGCGCGCGGCGAGGTTCGCTCATTGGAGGTGGGGTTGGGGGAGATGGGGTTGGGGCAGGCGGAGCGAGGGAGCGTGACCGTGCGCTTCGAGACGCCCGTGCGTATCAAGCAAGGTGGGAAGACGCTCCGCGACATTGATTTTGCGACGTTGTTCGCGCAGGCTTGGCGCCGCCTCACGATGGTTTGTTCGCTGTATGGAGGATACGGGAGAGAGGATGACGAGACGTTTCGCGCGCTGCTCCCCAAGGCGAGAGAGGTCAACGTCCGTGCGCGCGACGTGAGGCTCCTCCAGTGGGAGCATCTCTCGGTGGAGACGGGCGTGCGAAAGCCCCTTCAAGGGCTCATGGGGCACGTCACGTTCGAGGGGAATGTGGGGTTATTTTTACCAGCGCTTCGAGGGGCCGAGGCGGTGCACATCGGCGGGTGGACGGGGCTTGGGCTCGGGAGAGTGCGGGTTGCGCTCCCGGGCGAGATGGGCTGACGGCGCGAGGTTCACAGTGCGTTTGGGTCGAGCAGCCAAGAGGCGAGCCGCTCGCCTTCGAGCGTGAGCGCGCGATCTTCGACTGCCTCGGGGTCGCCGGCTTGAACGCGGGCGGAGAGCGCTTGTTGCTCGGCCTGGGTGAGCTCGCGGCCAAGGCGACGCATGAAGAGCCTGCGCAACATGCGCTCGATGCCCTCCCGGATGCCCTCGCCCTTGCCCTTCTCGATGCCCTTCTCGATGCCCTTCTCGATGCCTTCTCGGATGCCCTCGTCTTTGCCCTTCTCGATGCCTTTCTCGATGCCCTTCTCGAAGGCGTTCCGAAGGGTGCGGCTCACTTGAAGCATGTCGACGCTGTCAGTCTCGATCATCGCCTCGATCTCCTGTCGAAGGTTATATCCCCAGGGGTCAACGTCCGCCAGCACCAACATCACGGCGTAGAGGTCAGCGCGCTCGTCCTCGTTGGGCACGCGCGCCCGCAGCGCGCGCACGACGGCCTGAATAGCGGGCGCGGTGGCGTCCCGCGCGAGCGGGGTAAAGGCGAGCCAAAACACGCTGCCGCGCGCACAGAGCTC
>CAYTJL010000040.1:0-48790 GCA_964437785.1 uncultured Polyangiaceae bacterium | reverse complement strand
CATCGTGGCACGGTACAAAAGCCCAGCGCCCGAAGTCAAGCGCCAAATAGTCCGCCTTGGACGGGACGCGGTAAGAGGCGGCGTGGGGCGCGCTCGGTGTCGAGCGGCCGTCAGGTGAGCGGAGCGAGCGATTGGAACACGGTCGGCACGAGCTCGCTGACGGTCGGGTGCGCGTGGACGGCGCGGGCGATCACCGTATAAGGGGCCTTTGCGTACATGACGTCGGCGATGGAGTGGATCACCTCGTCGCCCTCCACGCCCAGGATCGCGGCGCCCAGGATTTCGCGGGTGTCGGCGTCGACGAGCACCTTGATGAAGCCGAAGGTCTCGCTCCGCTCGCGCGCGCGGCCGACGCGGGTCATGGGGCGTTTGCCGGCGAGCACGCGGCGGCCCGAGGCGCGCGCCTCGCGTTCGCTCATGCCCACGCGTCCGAGGGGCGGGTCGACGAAGAGGCCATAAATGGGGATGCGATCGGAGACGCGCCGAGATCCCTTGTCGAGGAGGTTCTCGGCGACGATCTCATAATCGTTGTACGACGTGTGGGTGAAGGCGCCTTTGCCGTTGGCGTCGCCGATGGCCCAGATGTGGGGGACGCTCGTGCGGAGCTCGTCGTCGACCTCGATGTAGCCCCGGCTGTCGGTGCGCACACCGGCCTTGTCGAGCCCGAGATCATGGGTGTTGGGGACACGGCCCACCGCGGCGAGGACGTGGCTCGCCTCGATTGCGGGGCCGCTCGTGCGCAGCGTGATTCCGCGGTCCGACGCGGACGACCCGAGCACCTTGGTCGCGGTGTGAATCGTAATCCCTTCGGTTTCGAGGATGGTTTGGACCTCACGCGACACGTCCTCATCTTCGCGGGCGATGAGGCGCGGCCCTTGCTCGATAACGGTGACGCGGCTGCCAAAGCGCCTGTACATCTGGGCGAATTCCAGGCCCACGTAGCTGCCGCCGAGGACGGCGAGGTGCTCGGGGAGGAAGTCGACGTTCATCATGGAAGCGTTCGTGAGGTGGGGGACGCCTGCGATGGATTCGGGCACGACGGCGCGGCCACCCACGTTGATGAAGATCTCCTTGGCCTCATAGAGCGTATCGCCCGCGACAACGGTGGTTGGGCTTTCGAAGCGGGCGTGCTCGGGGATGAGCGTGAGGCCTTTGGTGCCTGCGATCCACGCGGCGAGCCCTTCGCGCGAGCCGGCGACGACCGCGTCTTTGCGGGCTTTGACGCGCTTCATGTCGACGGACACGTTGCCTTCGATCACGACGCCGAAGCGCGCCGCCTCCCGTGCGACCCACGCGGCGCGCGCGCTCGCGACGAGCGTCTTCGTGGGGATGCAGCCGTCGTTCACGCACGTGCCGCCGAGGCCGCGCCGCTCGAAGAGGGCGACCTTGCGGCCCGCTTCGGCGAGCCGGACGGCGAGTGAGGGGCCCGATTGACCTGCGCCGATGACGATCGCGTCGAAGGTGTTCTTCATGGGCGCCGAGCGTACACCGTTTTCTTCGTTTGCGGATCACGAGCGGATCCCATTCGAGATTCGTGGCCCAGCGTGATACATCCGTTGTCCAGCGATGGCGAAGCGCTACCCCTTGACTTTTGTGATTGTCAGTGCGCAGAGTGCGCTCCTCCCCCGAGGAAGCGATGTTGACCCGTTGGACGCTGGAGAACTTCAAACCCGTTCGAGGAAAGCTGGAGCTCGAGCTCTCTCCGCTCACGGTCCTCGCCGGGTTGAACAGCTCCGGCAAGAGCAGCTTCCTTCAATCCGTGCTGCTCGTGGCACAGACGCTCTCCCACCAAAAGCTCGATGAGCCCCTCATCCTGAATGGCAGCTTGGTGCAGCTCGGCACCTTCGAGGAGGTGCGCAACGATCGCGCGCACGGCGAGCCGATTGGGATTGGGTTTACGTTCGATGAGATCCTGTTGCCAGAAATGCTCCCCCGCTGGTACACCCCATCGACGGTTGAAGCCGCCCGCGCGAGGTCCCAAATCACTCGGCGCAAGCGCTCCGTCAGCATCAGCGCTCGTTTCGACAATGCCCGCGAAGCCGAAGGGGAAGCGCCCGTGCGCGCGAGCCTGTTAAGCAGCGAGATGGTCGTTGATCCAGGGACCGATGGTCGAGCCGCTTCCATCCATATTCGCGCAGCAGGCGCAAAGGAAGTGGGAGCAGCGCTCGACGACACCCTCAACAACCCTCGCTCGGCGCCCATCGGCCTTCGCTATCGCTACATCGCGACGATGAGCGCCAATGGTGAGCCGCATGAAACGGGGCTCGCGAGCACCGCACATTTTATCCCGAATGCTTACGCCATCCGCGTGGATTGGAAGCGAAATGCAAAGGACCAGTTCTCGACGCTCATCGCCGACGCTACTTCGAGCCCTTCTCGACGCACTGACGCAAGAGCATACTTTCATCAGGCTTTTGAGTCCTGGGTGAAGGAGCCTCACGAAACGTCCCTCCTGCGCCCTGAGATCCTAGCCCGGATCGAGGGCCTCGCGACAGATCTCTCACTCCCATCTTTCAATGGGTCAAGCCTCGATGACATCTTCGATTGGATCTTGGACTTGCCCGCCGAGATTCGGCAAAACGAGTCTTTTGGAGAGCGCCTCGTAGATGCGCTGGTTCACGATCAGCCAACGTTCGCCTTCACGTTTTCTCGCGGGGCGAACGAGCTTTGGGATCGCGCGGCGCAAGGGGTCATCATCGCTTTCATGGGTGCTGTTCGCTACCTCGGGCCGCTTCGCGCCGAGCCCCGATCCGTCAAGGGGTTCGCTCCCTCCGGGGAGCCGGATGACGTAGGGGCTCGGGGGGAATACGCGGCGGCCATCTATGATGCTAACCGCGAGCAGAAAATCCGACACTGGAATCCGATCGAGGAGCGCGTCGAGGAGGCCACTCTTCAACAAGCTGTAGACCACTGGCTCGGCTACCTCGGGGTCGCGGTTCACGTCACGACCGAGGTCTCGCCCAACGGCGGTGCGAGCTGGACGGTGCAGACCTCTCGGGCGTCGCGCGGGCACCCTCTCTACGCGGTCGGGGTGGGCGTGAGCCAGTTGCTCCCCGTGCTCGTTGCCGGTCTATTGGCCCCCGAGGGGGCCATTCTCATCTTCGAGCAACCCGAGCTCCACCTCCACGAGCGCCCTCAAGCACGGCTCGGAGACTTCTTTTATGGCCTCACCAAGGTTCATAAACAGGTCCTCGTCGAGACCCACAGCGCCGCGCTCGTGAACCAGATGCGCTACCGCATGGTCAAGGGCGGCCAAGAGGCGCGCGACGCGATCGCCGTCTATTTCGTGGAGCGGGATGACCAAGGTGACACTCGCTTCGACCGCATCCGCGTCTCCCGCGGCGGGGCTATCGAGAACTGGCCCGACGGGTTCTTCGACGAAACCCTCCGCCAGGAGGATCGCATCACCAAAGAAGGCATCTTGAGGCGCGGGGGTCGCGCGGGTGCGTAGCTTCGTCGTTGATCCGCTGCTCTGCACGACGCCGGTGACCGACACCGCTCGCCCCGAGCTCGTGGATTGGGTGCAAGGGCTCGAGAGCTGGCTCCTCGTCATGGAGCAATGGCCCTTCGAATGGCGCCATTTTTTTCGATGCACGGAGAAGCTCCAGGAGCTGGGCCGCTTCCCGACGTTCGATGCACTTCGCCATATCCAGAAGGTATCGGGGGAAGATATCAACATCGGAGATTTGTTGCGCAAGCTCGCGAAGTTCTTTCAGGACAGAGAGCGCGATCTCCTCCACGACGCCGTCACGAAGGACGTGCTCCTCGAACCGTCGCGCGTAGCCCCTCCACAAATCCTCGATCGGAATCTCCCAGAGGTTCGACCGCCGCTCGAAACAGGGCTCTTCTGCTTGGCTTGCGATAAGGCCACCGGCGAAGAGCGCGCTCGCGGCGCGAGCCTCGTGACCAGCCCCTTTGGGTTGAATGACAAAGAGGTTATCATCACTGGGACCGCAACAGTGACGGACCCGGAGGATGTGGCCGAACGGGTGGGAGCGGATGCGATCCAACAGCGATTTCCCATTACCTTGTGCCCTGAAGACCTCCTCGATTATCGCTATGACGCGCTGATCGCGGCGGGCGAGGACACCTTCGCTTCATTGATCGAGGGCGTCGCCAAGATGGAGCATCCCGATTTGCCGCCGGTACCCGTAGCAGTAGGACGGCGATTCTGGCCATCGGTTGTCGACAAGGCGATCTTGGAAGACTCATCGATATCGAAGAAGCTGCTCCGTATCTGCACCGATCTCGCCGCGGGGCTCGACATGAGCAGGTACGATCGCCGCCCTGTGCGGATCAATCAAGCAGCGGACGCCCCGCAGCGCGTGCGGGAGAGTGACGGCGCCAAGGCCTTTCGTCTGACGGTCAGCACGCACGGCGCCGGGTACCGCCTACACTACTGGTATGTGTCCACAGCGGGTGCCGAGCGCGTCGAGCTGGCCATCGTGCTCCATGAGCAAGCCCCTGTTATCATGCCTGAATAAAGTCTCACACGAGCGGAGCGAGCGATTGGAAAGTTATCTCCGGCCGCGGGTTGTGGCATAGTCGCTCCGCCATGCACCTCGAAGCACACCAAAAGCGCATCCACGTGATCGGGTGTTGAGGTCTCCGCGCAGCAGCGAGCGAGGCCCTTGTCCGCGCTCTCGTCGGGGGGCCCCGAAATGCCGAGCGTGGCAGGGCGGTGATGGTGCCTTTGGCGACGACGTTTCAAGCTCGGCTTTCGGGGGTGGCGCCGCGGACGGGGCGAGCGCTCGTCTGGAGGGCGCTTATCTGCTCCCGGAGGCGAGGCAACCAGCCTCGTTGTGCTCAAACGGCTTGCAGCCCGCTGTAGAGGTGGTGTTAACTCGCGCGCATGTGTGACGACGACTCCTTCGACGACATGGTCGCCTACCGCCTTCGCCAAGAGGTCTTGGCGAGGCGCACCTTCAGCGCGCTCGCGCTCGGCGCGGGCTTCGCATCGATCCTGCCCATCGGGTGCGGGCCCGCGGAGCCGGCGGCGTCGCCCACGCCTTCGCCCTCAGCGTCCGGCAGCGCGGCCGCATCGGCGGGCGTCCCCGCCGCCCCCGCAGCGAAGACGACCGAGGCGGAGGTCACCATCAAGACACCGGACGGCACCTGCGATGCGTACTTCGTTCACCCGGCGGCCGGCGCGTCTGCCGCCGTGCTCGTGTGGCCGGACATCTTCGGCCTTCGCCCTGCCTTTCGTCAGATGGGCAAGCGGCTCGCCGAGGCGGGATATGCCGTGCTCGTGGTGAACCCCTTTTACCGGAAGCAAAAGGCGCCCACCGCGCCGCCGAACCCGAATTTCGAGGACAAAGCCACGCGCGAAGCGCTGATGGCGCTCATGGGCTCGCTCACGGCGGACACCGCGGCGACGGACGCAAAGGCGTTCACCGCGTGGCTCGATCAACAAGCGCCGGTCGACAAGGCGCGCAAGATCGGGACGATGGGGTATTGCATGGGCGGGCCGCTCGTGATGCGGACCGCGGCGGCGATCCCGGAGCGCGTGGGCGCGGTCGCGAGCTTTCATGGCGGAGGGCTCGTGACAGACAAACCCGATAGCCCGCACCTCTCGATTCCCAAGATGAAGGCGCGCTTCTTGATCGCGATCGCGGCGAACGACGACGCGAAGGAGCCCGCGGCGAAAGGCACGTTGAAAGAAGCTTTTGCCAAAGCCTCGTTGACCGCCAACGTGGAGGTGTTCGAGGGGACGAAGCACGGATGGTGCCCCCCGGACTCACGGGTGTACGACGCGGCCGCGGCCGAGAAGGCTTGGAGCGAGCTCCTCGCGCTCTTCAAAGCTGCGCTGGCGTAGAGGAGGTGCACGCAGCTCGCTTGCCCGTAGGATGTGCGCTCGAACGGCCCTCTTCGCCATCGAGCGCCCCCCTTGCACCCCGGTGCACGCTTTGCGCCCTGCCCGCTCCTCAATCACGTAAAAACAAGGCAAATCAAGGCGCTCCCGCGGGTCCGGGGATTGCTGCCGCAGAGTCGCATGGTCCCCCACGACGCAACCTCCACCACCGCGCACGCGCGCGTACGCGCCGCGGACGCCCTCCCCTACCCCCGCCGCGTCGAGCTCGAGCACATCGACATCGGCGCGCCCAAAGACCGTGTCTGGGAGGCTTTCTACACCATGGACCTCGCGGCCTCCCCGCTCGTCCGCGCGCTCTTCGTGCTGCGCACGCTGGGGGACAAAGACCCCCTCGTCCTCCGCGTGCGCGACATCGGACGGACGGGCAAGGGCTTTCAGGTGCTCGCGGACGAGCCGGGCGTTGTGTTCGCCGCAGGCGCGATTGGCCGCTTCTGGGAGCGCCACATCCCCTTCGCCGAGGTGACGCCCGAACAGTTCGCCGCATTCGACGAGCCAGGGTATGGCAAGGTCGCGTGGGAGGTGCGGCTCGTGCCCATGAGCGAGCACATCACACGTGTGGTGATCGAGGTCCGCATCGGCGCCACCGACGACGCGTCATGGGCCCACGTCCGCCGCTATTTCCGCGTGATTGGCCCGTTCTCACGCTTCATCCGACGGCACATGTTGGGCCTCTTGGCGAGCGAGGTCGGCAGCGTCGAAGACGAGGAGTCCAAACGACCTTTGCCCGGCGACGACATCATCCCGAGCCCCGCGGGCGCGGTCACGATGGGCATCACCATCAACGCTCCTCCTTCGGCCGTGTGGCCTTGGCTCGTGCAGATGGGCGCGGACCGAGCAGGGTTTTACAGCTACGACACGCTCGACAACAACGGACAATCGAGCGCGCGCAC
Source organism: uncultured Polyangiaceae bacterium (assembly GCA_964437785.1). Classification (GTDB taxonomy): domain Bacteria; phylum Myxococcota_A; class Polyangia; order Polyangiales; family Polyangiaceae; genus CAYTJL01. Next base: position 42,028 of record CAYTJL010000040.1, on the reverse strand, counting down.
CATCGTCACGGAGCTGCAAGACCTCCGCGTAGGGGACACGATCCGCGCCGTCTCGGGCATCGACGAGGGATGGATGGTCAAGGCGCTCGACGCCCCCCGGCTCATGGTCCTCCACGGCCTCTTCGACACCGACGAGCGCAGGCAGGTCAAAGAGGGTGAGCCGAAGCCCGAGCGGTATTGGGAGGTGACGTGGGTCTTCTTCGTCGAGCCGCTCGAAGGCGGCGCCGGGTCGCGGCTCATCACCCGCGCGCGAGCGGGCTTTTCGGGCGATCAAGGCTCGATCCGCGCGCTCGCCGAGAGCGCGGCGCACGCGGTGATGGAGGCCGAGCAGCTCCGCAACATCAAGCGAAGAGCCGAAGGCAAGCTCCCCAAACACGAGGACACGTGGCGTGACGTGGGTGACGGGATCTCGGGCGCGCTCAGCATGCTCTTCGATCTGACCACCCCGTTTTTGCGCAGCGCGCGCACCCATTGGGGCCTCACCGAAGAAGAGGCGAACCGGGAGTATCCGGGCGACGACCTCTTGCCCAATCCCCGTTGGGGCTACACCCACGCGGTCGACATCAACGCGAGCGCCGCCGACGTGTGGCCCTATGTCGCGCAAATCGGGCAGGAAAAAGCGGGGTTTTACAGCTATCAATGGCTCGAGAACCTCGCGGGCTGCGACGTGCAGAACACCGACATCATCCATCGTGAGTGGCAGTCGGTCGCCGTGGGCGACACGTTGAGGCTCCACCCTCAAATGCCCCCGATGCGCGTCGTGGCCTTGTCCCCGGGCCATTTCATGCTGGTGGGAGGCGGCTCGGGGAGCGACGTGGAGCACGGCGGCGTCCACGTGTCGTGGCTGTTCCTGATCGAGCCGCGCGGCGAAGGCGGGTGTCGCTTGGTGAGCCGTTATCGCGTGCTCTACGGCGATGACCTGAAGAGCCGCCTCGCGTACGGCCCCGCGCTCATCGAGCCTATCTCGTTCGCGATGGACACCAAGATGCTCACCCACATTCGCGAGCTCGCCGAGCGCGCCTGAGCACCCGCGAAGCGCACCTCGCGTGCGCTGTCGCGCTCGCGCAGATGCTCCCAACGAAACCTCGTTTGGTGAGCCCGCGGACAGCGCCTCCTCTCAAAAAAAAGATACGGCGCTTCCCCTATCCCCTTCCCCCTCGCTCCATGGTAGCCACGCCCCATTCCAGCCGACCCGAGCGGCCGGCGATCTCACGTCGTCCACACAAAACCAAACAGGGGAGCAGCGATGAGCGAGAAGACCTATTTCCACGGGCATTTCATTTGGCGTGAGCTGATGGTGCCCGACGTTCAGAAGGCGCGCGGCTTCTACGGCGAGCTGTTCAACTGGACCTACGCCGACATGGATATGGGCAACGGCCAGAAGTACACCATCGTCAAGGCCGGTGAGCGCTCGGTCGGCGGCATGATGGGCATCGAGCCCGGCACGCCCGCGCCGCCCGCGTGGACGAGCTACCTCTCGGTGGCCGACGTCGATCGCGCGATCGCCGAGGCGGAGAAGCGCGGCGGCAAAGCCATCGTCCCGCCCATGGACGCGGCGGGCGTGGGCCGCTTCGCCGTGCTCATGGACGCGGCGGGCGCCGTGCTCGGCCTCATCAAGGGCGAAAACGGCGACGAGCCTCCGCCGCAGATGCCGGGCCTCGGCTCGTTCTGCTGGGAGACGCTCATGACGAGCAACCCGGACGCCGCGATCGAATTCTACGGCGCGGTCGCCGGTTTGAAGATCGTCCCGAGCATGGTACCGGGCGTGCGCGTCCTCGGCGTGGATGGCAAGCAAGTCGCCGACCTGCAACAAGCCCAGCCCGGCCAGCCCTCGTTCTGGGGCACGTACGTGGTCGTCGAGAAGCTTGAGCCCTCGCGCGATCGCGTCGAGAAGCTCGGCGGCAAGATCATCATGCCGCTCATCGAGGTGCCCAAGGTCGGCCGCATCACGCCCTTCGCCGACACGCAGGGCGCCATGCTCGCGCTCTTCGAGCCCGACATGTCCTCCGCCGGTTAGTCACGATCGGGGGACCTCGGAGGTCCCCCAAAAACCCCGCCCAAAAGCGAAAAATCCCCCGGTCGCGCGTGACGGTCCAAAGGCCCGCGCGCGAAGCCCCGATCGTCAGAGCGCAGGCTTGCGCGACGCCCACGGCTTCGCCGCTTCGAGCGCCGAGGCCATGCGGAAGAGCGTCGCCTCATCGCCGAAGCGCGCCGCGATCTGAATGCCCACGGGCATGCCGTCGCTCCCCTCGAACAGCGGCACGCTCATCGCCGGCTGCCCCGTCTGGTTGAAGAGCTGCGTGTTGGGCGTGTACGCGAGGCGCCCGCCGGCCATCTTTTCGAGCGCGAGATCGAGCAGCGCAGGGAGCGGCATCCGCGCGACGATCGCCGCTTGGATGCGCTCGGCGCGCGAGACCGAGAGCTCGCCCACGCGCGCCGGAGGCCGCGCGAGCGTCGCCGAGAGGAACAGCGGGTGCTCCTCGAAGAACCCCGCGACGCCGCGCGCGACGCGCTGCATGAGCTGCTCCGCCGCGAGCAGCTCGGGCGCGCGCGTCTTCCACGCGATGAGCGCGAGCAGCCACGTGCCGGGCTCGAAGTCGTCGAAGCGCGGCCGCTTCTTGCCCGCGCTCTCGGTCGCCGTCTCGACGAAGCGCGCGACGCCCGTCGCCACCGTGAGGAGGTACGCCCGGATCATCTCCGCGCGCGGGAACGGCGGCGTCGCCTCGACGAGCTCGTGCCCCATGTCGCGCAGGAGCACGACCGCTTGGTCGACCGCTGCGACGCAGTCCGGGTGCGCGTCGTCGGCGTAGAGCGCGCCGCGCGTGAACGCGATGCGGAGCTTGCCCGTGGGCGCGCCGACCTCTTGGATCCAAGGCCTCGCCTTCTGCGGCACGCCGTACGGCTCGCCGGGCGTCGGCGGATCCGCGACGTCGAGCAGCGCCGCGCTGTCGCGCACCGATCGGCAGAGCACGTGCTCCTGCACGAAGCCCCCCCACGCCTCGCCCGCGAACGGCGCCATGGTCACGCGCCCGCGCGTAGGCTTGAGCCCGAAGAGCCCGCACGCCGCCGCGGGGATGCGGATCGATCCGCCGCCGTCGCCGCCGTGCGCCGCGGGCACCATCCGCGCCGCGACCGCGGACGCCGAGCCGCCCGAGCTGCCGCCGGGCGTGCGATCGGTGCCCCACGGGTTGCGGCACGGGCCGCGCACGTCGGGCTCGGTGATGCCCAAGATCCCGAACTCGGGCGTGTTGGTCTTGCCCAGGATTTGAAGGCCCGCGGCCTCGTAGCGCTGCGCGAGCACGCTGCTCTCGGTCGCGATTTTGTCGAGCGTGAGCCGCGTGCTGTTCGACGTGGGCGTGCCCGCGATCTGGAGCTTTAGATCTTTGACGAGGAACGGCACGCCGCGGAACGGCCCGTCCGGCAGGCTCTCCACGCGGGCGCGCGCGCGGTCGTACATCGTGTGGACCACCGCGTTGAGCCGCGGGTTGCGCTGCTCGATGCGCTCGATCGCCGCGTCGAGCAGCTCGCGCGGGGAGACCTCTCTTCGGCGGACCAAGTCGGCGAGCGCAGTGGCGTCGAGATCGTCGTAGTCGGGAATCCGCATCGGCGCGCAGCATACTCGGATGCCGCGCGCATGGAGCGTGCGAATAGCGCTAGGCCAAAGGCAGCCGGCCTGACTCGGACTCCTCGTAGCGCTTCGCGATGGCCTCGATGCGCTCGACGAGCTGATAAAAATCGATGGGCTTCAAGACGAAGTCGCGCACCCCGAGCACCTCGAAGCGCCAGCGATCGTCGGGCCGCACGCGGCCGCTCACCACCACGACGCGCGCCCTGCCGCCGCCCGGCAACGCGCGCAGGCACGAGAGCGTGTTGAGCCCGTCGAGCCCGGGCATGTCGAAGTCGAGCAGCACGAGATCCGGCACCTCGACGCCCGCGCGCTCGAGCGCCTCGACGCCCGACGACGCGCCCTCGACGAGCACCACGCGGCTCTTGCGCACGCGGTGGATCGCGACCCGCGTCGCCTGCACGGTGTACTTGCGGAACACGGGGCTGTCGTCGACGACGAGCGCGCGGAACGGCCGCTCGTCGCGCGGCGCGGGCTCGCCCTCGTTCGCGCCCGGATCGGGCGTGAGCCGATCCGGCACCGGCGTGAGGCGATGCTCCGCGAGCTTCTCGGCGGCCGGAGCGGGAGCGGGGGCGAGGACGCGAACAGGCGTGATGGAGCGCGTGGGAGGAGGCGGCGCGAGCGTGGGCAGCCGGCTGTTGACCCAGCGCTCGTTCGCCGACGCGAGCACCTCCGCGAACGCGGTGCAGCTCGGGTAGCGATCGTCCGGCGCCTTGGCGAGCGCGCGCGCGATCGCCTTTTCGAACACGGCGAGCTCGGGCCGGATCGAGCTGAGCGGAGGCGGCTGGCGTCGCGCGTGGTGCCGCATGAGCTGCGCGACGTCGGTGCTAGTGAAGGGCAGCCTCCCGCTCAACATCTCGTACGCCATCACGCCGAGCGCGTAGATGTCGGTGCGCGACGTGACCGCGCTGCCCGGCGGCCCGAGCCCCGCTTGCTCGGGCGCCATGTAGTGCGCGCTGCCCGACGCCATCGCGGCCGCCGGATCGTCGGGCGGCACGGCGAGCCCGAAGTCCACGAGCACCGGCCGCCCTGTGTCCTCCTCGATGACGACGTTGCTCGGCTTGACGTCGCGATGGACGATGCCCACCGCGTGGACCGCGTCGATGCCCTGCGCGATCAGGTTCAAGATCGTGAGCGTCCGGTGGATCGGGATGACGTCGTTGTGCTGCGCGTGCTCGTTCAAGATGTGGCGCAGCGTGCGGCCTCGCACGTACTCCATCGCGAAGAAGCACGAGCCTTCGTGCACGCCGGCCCAATACACCTGCACGACGTAGTTGTTGCGCACGAGCGCGATGAGCCGCCCCTCGCGCTTGAAGCGCGCCTCGGCGTCGAGCTTGTTGCTGCGCCACGGCGCGATCATCTTGAGCGCGACCTGGCGCTCGAGCGCGATGTCCCACGCGAGGTACACGACGCCCATCCCGCCGTGACCGAGCTCCGCGTCGATCCGATAGCCGTGGATGACCGTGCCGATGGGCGCGGACACCGAGACGGGCGCGGCCTCCTCGGGCTCGATCTCGACGGGCGCCGCGCCGGCCGGCGCGCGGCGGATCAACGGCGTCGTGAGCGCAGGCTCGCGCGCGAGCTCGGGCGGAAGCGAGCCGGGGATCGTGCCGTCCTCCAGAGGAGGTTCTTCGTCGTTCGACTCCACCATCCCAGGGGCACCGACGATTGCCACGCCTTCACCACGGCCGCAAGGAGGGCTCGCGCCGGCTTCGAAGGGATACGGCGGCGCGTCGCGTACGTCCGCAGCGCCTGTCAAACGTGCGAGCCCGATTACTCTTTGTCGTCGCTCGCGTCCTGCTTGGCGCTGATCCCGTGGCGCCGGAGGTACGCGCGCACGTGGGCGCGCTCCATCCCCGCCCTGCGCGCCATCTCGGAGACGTTCCCTTTGGCTTCTTCGGCGAGCGCCGCGAAGTAATCACGCTCGAAGTGCGCGAGCACGTCGCGCTTCGCGTCCTGAAACTTCTGCCCCTTGAACGAGCCCGGCGACGGCGCCGCGCCGCCCGAGAAGGACGCCGCGTGGTGCGCCGCGACCGGCGCCTCGGTGAGCGCGCCGAGATGCGCAGCGATGTCGAGCTCTTCGCCCTCGCCCGCGAGCGCGTGCGCGACCTGCACCGCGTTGCGCAGCTCGCGCACGTTGCCGGGCCAGTCGTGGCGCATCAAGCGCTCGAGCGTGATGTTGCTGACGCGCTCGTACGCGCCTTCTTCGCCGAGGTCCTTGAGCATGCGGCGCACGAGCACGGGGATGTCCTCGAGGCGCTGGCGCAGCGCGGGCAGCTCGATCTTCACCTGCGCGACGCGGAAGTAGAGGTCGCTCCGAAAGCCGCCCGAGTTGACCGCGCGGACGAGGTCGCGCCGCGTCGCCGCGAGCACGCGCACGTCGACCTCGCGGTAGCTCGATCCGCCGACGCTCTTGATGCGTCGCTCGGCGAGCGCGCGCAGCAGCTTGGGCTGCACGTCGATCGGCAGCTCGCCGAGCTCGTCGAGGAAGATGGTGCCGCCGTCGGCTTCTTGGAACGGCGAGAGGCGCCGATCGACCGCGCCGGTGAACGCGCCGCGCTCGTGGCCGAAGAGCGTCGCCTCGGCGAGCGTCGGCGGGATCGATCCGCAGTCCACCACGACGAACGGCTTTTTTGCGCGCGGGCTCCCCTGGTGAATCGCAGCGGCGACCAGCTCTTTTCCGGTGCCGGTCTCGCCGGTGATGAGCACGGTGAGATCGGTCGGCGACACCTTCGCGAGCCGATCGAAGATCCCGCGCATGCCCGCGCTCTCGGCGACCATGGGCCCGAACGCGGACATCGTCGAGACGGTGATGCGCTCGGGGCCGACGGGCTCGAACACGATCTCGGTCTCGCCGAGGCGCAGCTTGGTGCCGGAGAGCAGGTAGATCTCGCCGACGCGCACGCCGCCCACGTACGTGCCGTTGCGGCTGCCGAGATCGCGCACGCGCACGCCGAGCTCCGTCGCGACGAGCTCCGCGTGGACCGCGCTCACCTTGCCGTCGTCGATGACGATCTTGCACGCGGCGTTGCGGCCGATGATGACGGGATCGGTGCCCACCGCGACCCACGCCGCGCCCGCGACCTTGGCGGGCTTGACGCGACCGCCGCGCACCTCGACCCTGTTTTTGCCTGCTACCGTCGCGTCGAGCACTACTTTCCTACCTTCTTGCGCTTCTGGGGATCGGAGGGTGTGGGCGCGGGGGGCCCGGCGGGAGGGGGCCGCGACGACGACGCGCGGGCGCGCGCTTGCGCCTGCGCCTGCGCGAAGGCCCACGCGGGGGCGTCCACCGTCATGGTCGGCGGGCCGTCGACCTCGGTCGGGTTGTCCTCTTCGGGGATGAACGACTGGATCGGCGGCCGCGGCGGAGGAGGAGGCGGCGGCGTAGGCGCCTTGAGCTCGGCTTCGGGTTGCACGGTCGCGGTGCGGGGCCGAGGGACCGCGCGCGTCACGTGCGCGGGCTGGATCTCGCGCCACGCCGCGAGCGCCTCCTGCGCGGTGGCGTAGCGCCGCTCGCGCCTGCGCTCGAGCGCGCGCTCCAAGAAGCGCTCGACGCCCGCGGGCCACTTTTCGCCGCCCGTCGCGTCCTCGAGCGAGGGCGCTGCGCGATCGAGCTTCATCGCGACGAGCATCGCCGCGGTCGCGCCTTCGAACGGGAGCCTGCCCGAGAGCGCGCGGAACGCGACCGCGCCGAGCGCGTAAATGTCCGCGCGCTCGTCGGCGCGCGCGGCGCCGCGCACCTGCTCCGGCGCCATGTACGCGAACGATCCCAGCGTCGCATCGAAGGCCGTGAGCGTGGGCTCCTCCTTCTCGCGCCGCGTGAGCTTCGAGATGCCAAAGTCGAGGATCTTGGCGCGCTCGGCGCGCGGCTCGTCGCCCGGCGACGGCGGCGGCGGGCTCGAGTACCCGAACCCTCCGCTCGGCGGCGCGTACGACGTCGGGCCCGCTTCGAGCGTCTCCAAGAAGAGGTTCCCGGGCTTGAGATCGCGGTGGATCACGCCGGCCGCGTGCGCCGCCGCGAGCCCTTGGAGGACGTCGTCGAGGATGGGGCCGACCTCGCTGAGCGGGAGGTACTGCTCGCGCTTCAAGCGATCGGCGAGCGACTCGCCGGTGAGGTGCTCGAAGACGAGCAGGTGCGCGCCCTCGTCGGTCTCGCCCACCTCGACGAGCTGGCAGACGAACGGGCTCTTGATGGCCGCCGCCGCCTCCGCCTCGCGCTGGAAGCGGCGCACGAGATCGGGCTTCACGGCGGCGCGCGCGAGCAGCACCTTGATCGCGACGCGCCTCGGCTTGGGGAGCGCGCCGGGCCGCAGATCGAGCCCCTCGCTCGTCGCCGCCCAAACTTCGCCCATTCCCCCTCGGCCGAGCAGCCTCGTCACGCGGTAGCCCGCCAGAATGTCGCCAGGGTGGATCGCCACGGAACCTGGATCGGGACGGTACCAGAAAACAAATCCTTCGATCACCCAAGATCGATCCATTACGCTCCGCGCGCCATGCCGCGGACCTCCGAGGACGTAGAGAACTACCTGTTGCAGCTCGCACGCACCTTCGAAGACGACGGAGGGACGTACCTCCTCCGCAGCAAAGACGCGCCACCGATCGCGATCCGGGTCGCTCCGCCCATCGTCGCGGTCCGCGTCGAGATCGGACGGGTGCCGGGGGACGACGGCCACAAGCTGCGCCTCTTCCGCCGCCTCCTCGAATACAACGCGACGGATCTGATGCACGTCTCCTACGGCATCGAGGGGGACACCATCGTGCTGTCCGCCGCGCTGCCGCTCGAGAACCTGGACCTCAACGAGCTCGAGGCGATGCTGAGCGACGTCGATCTGGCGCTTGCGCGGCACGTCCCCGCGCTCCACGGGGTCGCGAACAACTGAAGCTGAGCTGCCTGGGCGCCGCGGCGCGCGGGCGATTTTGATTCATGATGGGCTGCCCCCAGGGCACGCCGCTTCGTCTGACGTCGAACGCGTACGCGGGAGATCGAGAGAACATGGGAATTTTCGCGCGCCTCGCGACCCTCATCAAGTCGAACCTCAACGACCTCATCAGCCGCTCCGAGGACCCGGAGAAGATGCTGAACCAGGTCGTCATCGACATGGCGAACCAGCTCATCGAGGCCAAGAAGCAGGTCGCGGTGTCGATCGCCGACGAGAAGCGCCTCGCCAAGCAGGCCGAGCAAGAGGCCGCGAACGCAGCCGAGTGGGAGCGCCGCGCGATGCTCGCGGTCAAGGCGGGCGACGACGCGCTCGCCAAGGAGGCGCTCAACCGCAAGAAGGAGCACGACGCGCTCGCGACGCAGCTCAAGGACCAGTGGCAGAAGCAGAAGCAAGCGGTCGATCAGCTCAAGACCGCGCTCCGCATGCTCAACAACAAGATCGAGGAGGCCAAGCGCAAGAAGGGCGTGCTCATCGCGCGCAAGAAGCGGGCGGAGGCGCAGCGGGCCATCCAAGAGACCATGTCCGGCATGACCAACGCGTCGGCCTTCGAGACGTTCGATCGCATGTCGCAGAAGATCGATCAGATCGAGGCCGAGGCCGAGGCGAGCTCCGAGATCGCCGAGCAGTACACGGGCGACGTGCTCGCCGACAAATTCGGCAAGCTGGAGCAGGAGTCCGGGGCCGACGATGAGCTCGCCGCGCTCAAGCGCAAGATGGGCGTCTTGCCTCCCGAGGCGCCCAAAGAGGCCGCCGCGCCGAAGCGCATCGAGGCTTCGCCCGGCCCCGCTCCCGCCGCGCCGTCGCGCGTGGAGCAGGCGGAGCGCGACGAGCTCGCCGCCGCGCTCGCCGAGCTCGAAGCGCAGGAGCAGGCCGAGCAGGCCGCGCGGATGAAGCGCTAGTCGTCGCAAAGAAAGGCGTCCTCGCGAAGACACTCATGGCAGGCGCGACGCAAGAGACCAGAGCGCTCCCCAAGGCAGACGATCTCGTCCGCTTCGTCCACGCGGAGGACGTGACGGCGTTCCTCGCGCGCGTCGGCGCGAGCTCGGCCGACGGCCTCACCGACGCGGGCGCCGCGCAGAAGCTCACCGAGCACGGGCCGAACCGCCTGCCCGAGCCCAAGAAGAAGAGCGCGATCCTCCGCGTCCTGGAGCAGCTCCTCAACCCGCTCGTCCTCACGCTGCTCGCCGCCGCCGCCATCGCGATCTTCGTCGGCGCGACCGCGGGCAAGCACGAGAGCTTCCTCACGCGCTTCGGCGACGCGATCGCCATCCTGCTCATCGTCATCCTCAACGCGTTCCTCGGCTACTACCAAGAGCGTCGCGCCGAGGCCGCGCTCGACGCGCTCCAGAAGCTCTCGGCGCCGAGCGCGCGCGTGCGGCGCGGCGGCAAGGTGGTGGTCATCCCCGCCGAGGCCGTCGTCCCGTGCGACATCCTCGAGCTCGAGGCGGGCGACGCGATCGCCGCCGACGCGCGGCTCGTGCAGACGATCGATCTGTCGACCGAGGAGGCGGCGCTCACCGGCGAGAGCGCCGCGCTCTCCAAGGACGCGACCGCGATCGTGCCGCGCGACGCGCCGCTCGCGGATCGCGTCACCATGGTCTTCACCGGCACGACCATCGTGCGCGGCAAGGGGCGCGCGGTCGTCACCTCCACCGGATCGCGCACCGAGCTCGGCCGCATCGGCGAGATGATCAACGCCGTCGGCGAGCAGAAGACCCCGCTCGAAGAGCGGCTCGAGGTCTTCGGCAAGCAGATCCTCTACGTGTGCCTCGCGCTCAGCGCGGTGCTCATGGGCTGGGGATTTTTGCGCGGCGGCGGGCGCAACTGGGCCGAGCTCCTGCTCGAGGCCGTGAGCCTCGCGGTCGCCGCGATCCCCGAGGGCCTGCCCGCGATCACGACGATCACGCTCGCGCTCGGCATGCAGCGCATGGCCAAGCGCGGCGCCATCGTGCGCAAGCTCCCCGCGGTCGAGACGCTCGGCGCGGCGACCATCATCGCGTCGGACAAGACCGGCACGCTCACGCAGAACGAGATGACCGTGCGCGCGCTCTTCTCGGCGGGGCGCCGCTTCACCGTCTCGGGCGAGGGCTACGACCCCTCGGGCGAGTTCCGCGACGAGGCCGGCACCAAGCTCGAAGAGCTGCCCGCGCCGCTCATGTACACGCTTCAGACCGCGGCGCTCTGCAACAACGCGCAGCTCGACGTCGACCCCGAGACCAAGCGCTGGCGCATCATCGGCGATCCCACCGAGGGCGCGCTCCTCACCGTCGCGGCCAAGGGCCACCAGTCGCGTGACGAGGTCGCGCCGTCGTACAAGATCTTGCACGAGGTCCCGTTCGACAGCGATCGCAAGCGCATGACGGTGATCACGCTCGACGAGCGCGGGCGCGAGGTCGCGCACGTGAAGGGCAGCGTCGACGTGCTGCTCCCGCGGTGCACCAAGATCGGCGACGACTCGGGCGTCCGCGAGATCACGAGCGACGATCGCGATCGCGTGATGGCCGAGGCCGATCGGCTGAGCGGCGAGGCGATGCGCGTGCTCGCGCTCTGCCGCAGGGTCAAGAAGGGCGCGCAGTCGCTCGAGCTGTCGTCGGGCGTGTGGAAGGGCGACGCCGAGGAGGTCGAGCGCGAGCTCACGTTCTTGGGGCTCGTCGGCATGATGGACCCGCCGCGCGCAGGCGTGCGCGAGGCGGTCGCGACGTGCCGCCGCGCGGGGATCCGCGCCGTCATGATCACGGGCGATCACAAGATCACCGCGACCGCCATCGCGCGCGAGATCGGGCTCTGGGACGAGGGCGACGAGGCGATCACCGGCGCCGAGCTCGCGGCGCTCGACGACGCCGAGCTCGAAGGGCGCATCATGAGGCTCCGCGTCTTCGCGCGGACCACGGCCGAGCAGAAGCTCCGCATCGTCAAGGCGTTCAAGGCGCGCGGACACGTGGTCGCCATGACGGGCGACGGCGTGAACGACGCGCCCGCGCTGCGCGAGGCGCACATCGGCGTGGCGATGGGCCGCGGCGGCACCGACGTCGCGCGGCAGGCGGCGGACCTCGTGCTCGCCGACGACAACTTCGCGACCATCGTCGAGGCGGTGCGCGAGGGCCGCGCCATCTACCGCAACATCCAGAAGTTCATCTTCTTCTTGCTCTCGTCGAACATGGGCCTGCTCGTCGCCGTGTTCGTCGTCTCGTTCGTGAGCGCGTGGCCCCCGCTCACGCCGCTCATGATCTTGTGGATCAACCTCGTCACGAACGGCCTGCCCGCGCTCGCGCTCGGCATCGATCCACCGGACACGCACCTGATGAAGGAGCCGCCGCGCAGCCCCGACGAGGGCCTGCTCGGCCGCCGCGACTACCTCGGGATCCTCTTCGTCGGCGCGGTGATGGGCGCCGCGGCGATCGCGATGTACGCGCGCGCGGGGCGCGGCGAGGACGCGCTCAAAGAGGCGCGCGCGGTCGCGTTCTCGGTGCTCGCGCTCTCGCCGCTCTTCCATGCGTGGAGCTGCAGGAGCCCGATGCGATCGCTCCTCTCGTCGAGGCCGCTCGTGAGCGCCGCGCTCCTCGGCGCCGTCGTCCTGAGCGCCGCGATCCATCTGGTGGCCGTGCTCGTGCCGGCGCTGCGCCCCGTGTTCCGCACCTTCCCGATGACGGCCGACGAGTGGGGGTGGATGCTCGCGCTCTCGGCGATCATCGTGCCCGCGGTCGAGGTCGCGAAGCTCTTCTACCGGCGCCTCTTCCCCGAGGCGGATCGCGAGCCGCCCGCGTCGGTGGCGCTCGATCGATAATCGTCACTTCATCATTTTGCCCGCGAAGAACGCGGCGATCGCGATCACCAGCATGACCGCGTACATCCACGCGGGCGCGCCGCCCTGGGCCGACGCCGCGGGCGCGGGCGGAGGAGCGGGCGCCGGATCGCTTCGAGGCTTCTCGATCGCGGCCGCCTTGCCCGCACCCTGGGCAGGCTTCGGCGGTGGAGGCGGCTTGGGCGGGGCCACCTCTTCGGCCTCGGCGGGCTCGGCTTCGGCCTCCGCCGGCTCGGGATCGGGCGCCTTCTTCGCCTTGGCGGGATCTTCTTTTTTGGGCGCGACCGCCTCGGCCGCGATCTCGTCGGCCCAGTTGCCGATGTCCTCGTAGCCCGCGGGCTTGGGCTGCTCCTCGCGGGGGAGCGTGGTGACCTGCGAGGCCTCGTCCTGCAGCGAGTTGAACGAGAGCAGGACGTCCTCGACGAGCTTGTCGAGCTGATCGGACTTGTCGGGCTTGGTCCGTTTGCGCGCGGCCATGGCGCCGCGGACCATCTCGGCGATCTCGAACGGGCCCACCGCGGCGCCGTGCGCGTACAAAAACGCGTTCAGCGCGCGGCCGAATTCCTCGGCGGTCTGGTACCGATCCTTGGGATCGCGCGCGAGCGACCTCTCCAGGATGCGCTGGAGCTGCTTGGGCAAAGGCGGATCGATGGGCGGGAGCACGGCGCGCTGCACCGCCTTGACGGTCTCGAAGTCGGTGTCCGCGAGGAAGAGCCTTCGGCCCGCGAGCATCTCCCACAAGATGATCCCGGCCGCGAAGATGTCGGTGCGGAGGTCGACCTCGTCGCCGGTCGCCGCTTCGGGCGAGAGGTAGGCGAACTTGCCTTTGATGATGCCCGCCTCGCTCTTTTGAAGCTGGCTCGTGGCCTTGGCGAGACCAAAGTCCACGATCTTCACCTCGCCGAACTGCGTGATGAGCACGTTCGGCGGCGACAGATCGCGGTGCACGATGCGCAGCGCGCGGCCGTCGAGGCCGTGGAGGTTGTGCGCGTAGTCGAGGCCCTCGCAGATCTTGGTGGTGATGAAGCACGCGGCCTCGACGGGCACGCGCTTGCCCTGCCCTTTGAGGTGCTCGATGACGGCGCGGAGGTCAGCGCCGTCGACGTACTCCATCACGATGAAGTACGCGGTCTCGCTCGCGCCGATGTCGAACACCTGCACGACGTTCGAGTGCGAGAGGTTCGCGCTGAGCCTCGCCTCGTCGAGGAACATGGCGATGAAGCGGGGCTTGTCAGAGAGCGCGGGCAAGACGCGCTTGATCGCGACGCGCTTCTTGAAGCCCTCGATCCCCGCGCTCTCCGCGATGAAGACCTCGGCCATCCCACCCGCCGCGAGGCGCTCGACCACGCGGTATCTCTGTTGGCCCTCTGACATGCCTGGCTCCTTCGGCCCGCGAACGTATCACCCAAGCTCCTCGCGACGAAATCAGCGCAGCTTGCGGCCTTGACCCACGAGGCTACGCCGCTCCTGCACGGTGGCCTCGGCCCATCGCGGGCGCGGCTTGAGGGGCTCGGGAGGAAGCGGCGCCGTCGACGGCTCCGCGAAGGGGTTCGACGGCTGCCGGAAGAGCGGGTTCGTGAGCGTGATCTCGGCGAAGCTCACGAGGTCCTCGACGTCGAGCTCGATCGCGTCGTCGCTGATCGACGTGAACGAGTCGAACGCGGGAAGAGGCAGCTCGTGCTCACTTTGGGCCAGCGTGTATGGCGCGGCGTACGCGGGCGGCGGCGCAGGGGGCGGCGGCGACGGATACCGTGGCAGCTCGTCGTCGTCGCTGAACACCGGGAGCTTCTGCGTCCGCTCGATCGGGCTCTCGACGGGAGGCGGCGGCGGGGGCGGCAGCGTGGGGAGCGGCGGCGCGTCCTCCTCTTCCGGCGGTTGCTGCGCGGCCTCCGCGTCCTCGCCGAGGCGAAACTCGACGTGCTCGATCGGCGCCGTGCGGAGGAGCACGTAGCGCCCGCGCTCCATGCGGACGAAGAGCGCCGTCGCCCCGATCGCCAGCTCGCCTACGAGGCCCGCCTCGCTCGTGAGATCCAAGCACGCGACGAACTGCGCGCCCACGCACCGGTCGGCGCCCGGCACAGGCGCTCCGGTCGGCGACAGGACCCAGCGGCAAATGCCCTCGTCGTCGAGGAGGTAGCTGCACGTGTCCGTGTGAACGGCGTAAGCGATGTCCGACATGAGCGAGCGACTATCCGAGCCCCAACAACACCCGCAATCACCGAAAGAGACCAGCAAAATCGCGCACGCAACCCCCTCCCGCCCGCCGGCTCGCCTCACCGTTGGACAAGCCCTCCTCATTACGCAGCGCGACACGCCCTACCCGCCGGCCGGGTAGCTTGCTTCACAGCCGCGCTGTCGGATTTTCGACGTTTTACGTTGACGAATTTTCGCCGTCGCTCCGACACATGTCCGTAACGTGCTGATCTTTATGAAATTTCTTCTTTTTGTTTGACCTGGCCCAAAATTCGCTTAATGCGTCGGTCCCGCATGCGGACCTTCATTGACGTCCTCCGGGACAACACGACCCACGTCGACCGGGCGGTTACCTTCGTTCGTGCGTCAGGCGAGGAAAGGGTCGTCAGTTACCCGCACCTCTGGCTCGAAGCGCGCCGCCGAGCGCACGCGCTCCTGTCGCTCGGGCTCGAAAAGGGCGACCGGGTCGCGCTCATCCTCCCCGAGCCCGACGAGTTCGTCTTGACCTTCATCGCCGCGCTCGCGGCGGGCGTGGTCGCGGTGCCGATGTACCCGCCGCAGACGCTCGCCAAGCTCGAAGCGTACGGCGACACGGTGAGGCACGTGCTCGCCGCGTCGGGCGCCAAGGTCCTCGTCACGAGCGAGGCGCTCCGGCCGATGATCGAAGAGCACCTCGCGGACGGCGCGGGCGCGCGCGTCGTCACCGAGCGCGAGGCGCGCGAGGCGGAGGGCTTCACCGAGGCGTGGCAGCCCGAGCCGGTCACGCTCGACGATCTCGCGTTCCTTCAATTCACGTCGGGCTCGACGTCGCGGCCCAAGGGCGTGATGGTCACGCACCGCAACCTGAGCGTGAACAGCCACGCGATCATGTTCGACGGGCTCCGCTCGACGCCCGAGGACAAGGGCGTGAGCTGGCTCCCGCTCTACCACGACATGGGCCTCATCGGCTTCGTCATCGCGCCCATGTACGCGCTCGTGCAGGTGATGTTCCTGCCGACGATGGCCTTCATCCGCAGGCCGTCTTTGTGGCTCGACGCGATCCACCGCTACCGCGGCACCATCACCTTCGCGCCCAATTTCGCGTACGCGCTCGCGGCGCGCGCCGTCACCGAGAGCCAGGCCAAGGGCTGGGATCTGTCGTGCCTCAACGCGCTCGGCTGCGGCGCGGAGCCCATCCAGGCCGAGGTGCTCCGCACGTTCCTCGGGCGCTTCGGCAAGCAGGGCCTCCGCCCCACGAGCGTGCTGCCGTGTTACGGCATGGCCGAGGCGACGCTCGCGATCACGTTTTGGGATCTCGGCAAAGAGCTGAAGACCGATCGCGTGGATCAAATCGCGATGCGCTCGGGCAAGGCGCTCCCGGTTAACGGAGCTTCGATCCCCGCTTCACGATCGATCGAGCTCGTCGCGTGCGGCAGGGCGTTCCCCGGTCACGAGATCGCGATCATGGACGGCGCGAAGACGCTCGGCGAGCGCGAGGTCGGCGAGATCTGGCTCAAGGGCCCGAGCGTCACCGCGGGCTACTTCGGCGACCCCGAGGCCACCAAAGAGTCCTTCCGCGACGGCTGGCTCCGCACGGGCGACCTCGGCTACATCGCCGATGGGGACCTTTACCTCTGCGGCCGCGCCAAGGATCTCGTCATCCTCAACGGCAAGAACTACTACCCGCAGGACATCGAGGCGGTCGTCTCCAAGGTGCGCGGCGTGCGCGACGGCCAGTGCGTCGCGTTCTCGCGGCTCGACGAGACCGGCGCCGAGATCGCGGTCGTGGTCGCCGAGCCGAGGCTCCGCACGACCGGCGTCGCGGCCGCGATCGTGAGCGCGGTGCGCGCCGAGCTGGGCCTGCAAATCGGCGAGGTCGTGTTCATCAAGCGCGGGACTTTGCCCAAGACGTCGAGCGGCAAGGTGCGGCGGCGCGAGTGCAAGCGGAGGCTCGAAGACGGCGAGCTCGAGATCACGATCGACACCGACGAGATCAGCGTGGACCGCGAGGTGAGCGGCGCGCTCGCGAGCGCGGCCGCCACGAACGCAGCGTGAGGAGCAGATAAGACATGGGATCGACGAGGGCCGAGGTCGAGGTCAGCTACGACGTCTCCAACGAGTTCTTCCGGCTCTGGCTGGACGAGCGGATGAACTACACCTCTGCGGTGTTCGCGTCGGACGACCAGTCGCTGGAGGCCGCGCAGCTCAACAAGCTCCGCATCCTGTCGGAGTTCGCCAACGTGACGCCGGACAAAGCCGTGCTCGACATCGGCTGCGGCTGGGGCGCGTGCGTCGAGTATTTGGTGAGCGCGCGCAACGTCAAACGCGCGGTCGGCGTCACCCTCTCGACCGCGCAGGCCGAAGAGGTCAACCGCCGCAAGCTCCCCGGCGTCGAGTGCGTGGGCGCCGACTTCATGAAGTGGGAGACCAAGGAGCGCTTCGACGCGCTCATCTCCATCTGCATGATCGATCACCTGTGCTCGCCCGAAGAGGCGCGGCAAGGCAAGGCGGTCGACATCTACCGCGCGTACTTCAAGAAGTGCTGGGAGCTCACGAGGCCCGGGAGCCAGTTCGGGTTCCAAGCGATCCTCAGGAACCGCACGCCCAAGATGCGGCCTTGGGGAGCGCTCGCGGCCGACACCAAGAAGGACCTCGAGGACTATTACTTCTGCACCAAAGACATCTTCCCGGGCGGCCTCAACCCGCGGCTCGAAGAGCTGATCCAGGCCGTCAACCCGCACTGGGAGGTCGTCGAGCTCCACACGCGGCGCAAGGACTACCAGCGCACCACCGGCGAGTGGCTCCGCAGGCTGCGCCTCAACGAGAAGACCATCCGCGCGACGTGGGGAGACAAAGTCTTCGAGGACTACGACCGTTACCTCGCAACCTGCGTGCGCGCCTTCGACATCCATTACAGCTCGCTCGCTCAGCTCAAGCTCAAGAGGATTGACTGATCCATGACAGCACACGACATGCTCGAGACGTTCAAGACCATCGCCGCGAGGGTCGACAGGAAGGAGTTCCCGCACGTGACGCGGGCGTCCGTCATCACCGAGCTGGGCATCGACTCGCTCTCGATGATGCAGATCGTCGGTGAGATGGAGACCGAGCTCGGCGTCATCATCCCGGACGAAGATCTCGTCGAGCTCGTGACCGTCGGCGACTTGTGCTCGAAGGTCGAGGAGCGGCTCAAGGCCGCCTGAGCCCATGCGGCGCGTCGCCATCACGGGCCTCGGCGTCGTGTCGCCGGTCGGGCTCGACGTCCCGTCGTTCTGGCAGGCTCTCCTCGAAGGCCGATCCGGCGTCGAGCTCATCACCGATTTTCCCACCGACAAGCTCCGCAGCGACGTGGCCGCGAACGTCAAGGGCTTCGATCCGCTGCGCTTCCTCACGCCCAAAGAGACCGAAATTTACGGGCGCGTCACGCACTTCAGCCTGGGCGCCGCCGTCGAAGCGCTGACCCACGCGGGCCTCTCCGCGCTCAAGCGCGAGGGCGAGGACGCGCCGCTCCACGACGTGCCGGGCTTCGATCGCGGGCGCATGGGCTGCCTCATGTCGACGGGCCAAGGCGGCGTCGACGTGTTCGAAGAGCAGATCGAGCGAAGCCGCACGCGCGGGCCGCGCGCGGTCTCGCCGTACTTCATCCCGGGCGTGATGCCGAACAACTCGGCCGCGCTCATCGCGATGCGCTACGGGCTCATGGGCCCCTCGTACAGCCTCGCGAGCGCGTGCGCGACCGGCACGCACTCCATCGCTACGTGCGCGCTGATGATCGAGGCGGGCGACGCCGACGTGATGGTCGCGGGCGGCGCCGAGGCCGCGACCCGGCTCAACACCGTCGCGGGCTTCGGCAACGCGCGCGCGCTCGCACGATCATCCATCGGCGGCGGCGACCCGACCAAAGCGAGCCGGCCTTTTGACAAGAAGCGAGCCGGGTTCGTGATGGGCGAAGGCGCAGGCGCGCTCGTGCTCGAAGCCGAGGAGCACGCCAAGGCGCGCGGCGCGCGCATCTACGCGTACGTGTCGGGCTTCGGCATGAGCACCGACGCCGAGCACCTCACGCGCCCGCCCGAGGACGGCCGCGGCCTCGCGCTCGCGCTGCAAAACGCGCTCGGCCGCGCGAAGGCGAGCCCGAACGACGTCGACTACGTGAACCCCCACGCGACCTCGACGCCGCAGGGCGACGTCGCCGAGTTCCTCGCCATCGAGCGTGTCTTGGGCTCGCGCGCGACCGAGATCCCGGTCTCGGCGACCAAGTCGATGCTCGGCCACCTGCTCGGCGGCGCGGGCGCTGTCGAGTCGATCGCGACGGTGCTCACGCTCGCCGAAGGCGTGATCCACCCGTCGATCAACGTCGAGGAGCAGGACCCGCTGATCCGCTTCCACGTGGTGCGCGAGCGCAGGCGCGCGGACGTGCGGCGCGCGGTGAAGCTCTCGGCCGGGTTCGGCGGCCACAACTGCGCGCTCGTCTTCGACAGGGCTTGATCCGGCGCCGATCTTCCCCTCATGAGGGGTCGGGCCGATGACCGAGGACGCGGAAAAGGCAACCCGTTCGTCGCCGTTCGCCGCGTTCGCCTCGCGCGACTACCGCTTGTTCCTCGCGGCGCGCGTGCTCGCGACGGTCGCCGTGCTGATGCTCTCCACGGCCGTGGGCTATCAGGTCTACGAGATCACGCGGGATCCGCTGAGCCTCGGGCTCGTGGGGCTCGCGCAGTTCGCGCCCGTCGCGCTCCTGTCGATCCCCGCGGGGCAGCTCGTCGACAGGCGCGATCGCAAGCGGCTCGTCGCGCTGTGCGACGCGGCGTACGTCGTCTGCGCGATCGCGTTTTACCTGCTCTCGCGGAGCGCCGCGCCCACGACGGCGGGCATCTACGCGATCCTCGTGCTCCTCGGCGCGGTGCGCGCGCTCTACGGCCCCTCGGCGTCGTCGCTCCTGCCCGCGGTGGTGCCCGAGGCGCACTTCGCGAACGCGGTCTCGTGGAACTCGTCGTTCTGGCAGCTCGCCGCGATCACGGGGCCTGTCACCGCGGGCTTGATCTACGACGCGGCAGGCGCGCGCACCGTGTACTTGGTGTCGGCGATCATGGCGTCGCTCGCGCTCGTGATGGCGCTCGCGATCCGCGCGAAGCCCGCGCAGGTCGACAAACAGCCCGTCACGCTCGCGACCGCGTTCGCGGGGCTGCGCTACGTGCTCGCGAACAAGATCCTGCTCGGATCCATCTCGCTCGACTTCGTCGCCGTGTTCTTGGGCGGCGCGGTCGCGCTCCTGCCCATCTACGCGAAGGACATCCTCGCCGTCGACGCGCGCGGCTTCGGGATGCTCCGCGCGGCGCCCGCCGTCGGCGCGGGCGCGACGGCCATGGTGCTCGCGTTCCGGCCCATCGGCGGCAAGGCCGGGATCAAGATGCTCGTCGCGGTCGCGGTGTTCGGCGCGGCGACGATCGTCTTCGGGCTCTCGAAGAGCTTCGCGCTCTCGCTCGCGGCGCTCGTGACGCTCGGCGCGGCCGACATGGTGAGCGTGGTTGTGCGCCGCGTCCTGGAGCAGAACGCCACGCCGGACGCGATGCGCGGGCGCGTGAGCGCGGTGAACATGGTCTTCATCGGCGCCTCGAACGAGCTCGGCGAGCTGGAGTCGGGCACGCTCGCGAGCCTCATCGGCGTCGTGCCCGCGGTGGTCGCGGGCGGCGCGGGCACCCTCGTGGTCGTGCTCGCGTGGGCGGCGCTCTTCCCCGCGTTGCGCCGCGTCCATCGCCTCTCGGACGTGAAGCCCATCTAGCGGACGCGCGAACATTTTGCTTGGAAGGCAGCGCCGCGCCTCTTACCGTCGTCCTGAGGTCATGGTCACGGGGCGAGCACGATCGACAGGGGTGCCCGTGTGACGTCGAACACCGCGCACATCGCGCCGGGCGACATCATCGGAGGCCGTTACCGCGTCGACCGCGTCCTCGGTCAAGGCGGCATGGCGGTCGTCTACCTCGCGCACCACACGGGCACGGGCAAGGTCTGCGCGCTCAAGCTCGTGCACCCGCACCTCGTCTCGCGCCCCGAGCTCGTCGACCTGCTCGTGCGCGAGGCGCAGGTGGGCGCGCTCATCGGCCAGAACCCGTACATCGTCGACGTGTTCGACGCGGGCGCCGACGAGGCGCGCCGCCTGCCGTTCTTGGCGATGGAGCTGCTCGAAGGCGAGACGCTCGAAGATTACTTGGAGCGGCGCGGGCCCATGCCCAAGGACCTGTTCCTGACCATCGCGCGGCAGCTCGCCGACGCGCTCGATCAGGCGCACCGCGCGGGCGTGATCCACCGCGATCTGAAGCCGTCGAACCTGCTGTTGATCCACGACCGGCGCGGCGAGCCGGTGATCAAGGTGATGGACTTCGGCATCGCCAAGGTCCTCGAGATGGAGGCGCAGCGCACGGCCACGCAGATCGGCACGCCCGCGTACGCCGCGCCCGAGCAGCTCGGCGCGGGCTTCCGCAAGCTCGCCGCGCGCCAGGGGATCACCATCGACGCCGGCGTGTCGCCCGCGACCGACGTGTGGGCCTTCGGCCTGCTCACGTACGAGCTGCTCACGGGCTTCCCGACCGGACAATATTGGGGCGCCGAGACCTTGGCCGAGCTGCCCATGCGCGTCGCGCTCGAAGATCCGGGCGCGGCGAGCCTGCGCGCGGGCGACCGCTCCGCGACGCTCCCGCACGGCTTCGACGCGTGGCTCTCCAAGTGCTTGCAAAAGAGCGCGGCGGCGCGCTTCTCGTCGGTGGGGCTCGCGGTGAACGAGCTCGCGCGGCTCTTCGGCGTGACCGTGACCTCGCCGATGGCGCTCGGCGGCGCGTCGCCGTCGAGGCCCGATCGCCCTTCAAATCCAGGCAATCCGAGCGGGGATCGCGCGAGCGCTCTGCCTTCTTCGCACGGGCCGTCCACGCCCGGAGGGCCCGCGAGCCCCGCGGCGTGGGCGCAGCCGGTTCCCTCTCCTCGGCCATCGCAGCCGCGATCAGGGCCGAGCCCGAGCGGACAAGGGCCCTCCACACCGCCCGGCGCGAGCGGCGGCTCATCGCCCAACTGGGCGCCACCTCCCGGCTACACCAAGGTCGGTGGAGCGCCTGTGTACGGCGCGCAGTCTGCTCCGCCGCAGGGCGCGTCACCGTCGTGGCCCGGCGCGGTGCCCTCGCCGCGCATCCCGCCGCTCCCGCCTCCGGGCTCGGGCGGCGCGCGATCCGCCCCTAAAAAGAAGCTCCAGCTCAGCACGCTGGTGCTCGGCGCCATCGGGCTCGCGGTCGTGTCGCTCATCGCGCTCGGCGTGGTGGTGGTGCGCGCGGTCCGTTTGTCGAGCCTCCGCGAGCAGTGCACCGAGTCGCCCGCGCTCGACGTCTGCGACAACGCCTGCGATCACGGCGACGGCGCGAGCTGCGTGCGCGCGGCGCTGTTCCACAAGCGCGCCGCTCCCCGCCGCGACGGCGACGCCAAACACGCGTACGAGCGCGCGTGCGACAGCGGATACGCGCGCGGGTGCGTCGAGCTCGGGCGCTTCTTGTTCGACGGGCGCGGCGGCGAGCGCGACGAGAAGCGCGCCAAGTCGCACTTCCAAAAGGCGTGCGACGGCGGCGACGCGTTCGGCTGCGCGAACCTCGCGGACCTCTACGCGGTCGGCTCGGCGGGCGTCGCCATCGACAAGAAGCACGCCGCGACGCTCTACCAAAAGGCCTGTGACAAGGGCGATTTGTACGGCTGCGCGAACATCGGGGTGATGCACTTCTTCGGCACGGGCGGGCTCAAGCAGGACGATCACACCGCGACCACGCTCATCCGCCGCGCGTGCGACGGCGGCGACGTGTGGGGGTGCGTCAACCTCGCGGGGCTCCTGACGCTGGGCCGCGGCGTGAGCAAAGACGACGCGCGCGCCGCGGCGCTCTTCAAGCAGGCGTGCGAAGCGGGCGACCTCTACGGCTGCTCGGACCTCGGCGACTTCTTCGAGAACGGTCGTGGGGGCCTCACCAAAGACCCCCGGCGCGCGGTCGAGCTCTACCAACAAGCGTGCGACGCGGGCAGGCCCGACGGCTGCACCAGCCTCGCGTACGCGCACCTCATGGGCAACGCGGGGCTCACCAAAGACGAGGCGCGCGCGCGGACGCTCGCCGAGCGCGCGTGCTCCACGTATTCGGGGAGCGGCTGCGATCTGCTCGCGGGGCTCTACGAAGCTGGGCAGGGCGGGCTCGCCAAGGACGAGCGCCGTAACTACGAGCTCCGCGCGCGCGCGTGCGAGCTCGACTTCATGAGCGCGTGCACGCGCTTGGGCAACGCGTACTCCAAGGGCCTCGCGGGCTACCCCACCGATCAAGCCAAGGCGGTCGAGCTGTTCGCGCACGCGTGCAGCGGCGGCGACGCGGTCGGCTGCAACAACCTCGGATCGGCGTACAGCGGCGGCAAAGGCGTCGCCAAAGACGAGGGCCGCGCGGCGTCGTTCTACGAGCGCGCGTGCGACGCGGGGTTCTTGGTCGGCTGCACCAACCTGGGCGTGCTCTACCACGACGGCCGCGGCGTCCCGAAGAACCTCGACCGCGCGGTGATGCTCTACCGCCGCGCGTGCGAGGGGAACATCGCGTACGCGTGCTCCATCCTCGGCAAGATGACGCTCGAAGGCGAGGGCGTGCCGCGCGATCGCGCCCGCGGCGTCGAGCTCGTGCGCAAGGGCTGCCAGCTCGGCGACACGACCGGCTGCGATCTGCTCAAGAACGCGGGCGGCTGAACGTCACGGCAGGAGCGCCACGAAGCGCAGGCCCTTCATGCCCACGAGCTCGCGCGCGCCTGCGCCGTCCGCGCCGGCGAGCAGGAGCTGGGCCTCGTTGCCGAGCTCGGCGAACTCCGACTCGACGAGCACGAGGCCCCGCGGCGTGATCGTTTCGAAGTCTTGATCCGTAGGCTGAAACGCGATCGCCTCGCCGTCGGCGCCGGAGGCCGAGAGCGCGAGCGGGCGCATGTCCGATCCGTCGAGCGCGACGCTGAACACCCTGCCGCCCTCGTGTTGCCCCGCGAGCGATCGGTAAAAGATCACGCGGCCGTCCGGCGTGGTGCCGCCGTAGAACGGGAGCCACGGGACCTTGTCGCAGAGCGTGGTGACGCCCGTCCCGTCGAGGCGCGCGGCGCGCAGCGCGGGCCACTGCGGCGTGTCCCCGACGTAGATCACGCGGCCCGCGGTGACGCCGCCGATCCGAAGCTGCTTGCCCGCGGCCGCGTCGAGCACGCGCAGCGGCCCGCCCGCGACGGGCACGGCGAAGAGCGCGCCGCCCGCGCTCGACGCGAAGATCTCTTCGTTCGGCGCGAGCGCGAGCGGCCGCGCGTCGTCGGCGGCGTCGGTGAGCGCGCGCTCCTCGCCGTCCCTCGCCACCATGAGCACGCGGCCCTCGTCGAGCGCGCGCGAGAAGATCACGCGCCCCTCGGGCGTGAGCGCGAACGCGACCTCGTCGCGCGTGGGATCGCCGATCGTGATCGCGCTCGATCCGTCGATCGCCGCGACGCGCACGTCGCCGCCCGCGCCCGCGTGGATCGTGAAGAGCACGCGCCCTTCGCGCACGTCCGCGACCTTGTCGAGCCCGTCGCCGCCGCCGAGCGCGATCTCGCCCGCGCCTTCGAGGAGAGGGACGCTCACGAGATCGCCCCCGCGCATCACCGCGGCGTAGCCCGGCGACGCGGCGACGAGCGTCGCGCCCTCGGCGAGGATCCGCGGCGCCTTGTCGCGCTCGAGCGCGAGCACGTCCGCGCCTTCGACGTCGGCGCGCGAGAGCTCGACGATGACCGCGTCGCCGCTCGCCATCGCGGCCGCGAGGCCGCGGTAGCGCTCGGGCGGGAGCGATCCGAGCGACGCGCGCTCGTCGCCGTCGGCGCCGCCGACGTTCACCGACGCGAGCGACGCGACGAGCCCGCCGGCCGCGCGCTCGACGAGCAGCACGCGGTTGTCCGGCAGCGTCCCGCCGAAGATCGTGTCGACGCCGCTCACCGAGAGCAGGGTGGGCTCGGCTTTGTCCTCGCGCACGGAGAGGACCCTCTTCGGCACGGCGCCGCGCGTTTCGAATACGATGGTCGCCGCTTCGGGCAGCTTGGGGCTGGGCGGCTTCTGCGCGCCGTCGCCTCCGGTCGAGCAGCCGCACGCGATCGCGACGAGGAGCGCACAAGACAAGAGAGAACCGCGCATAATTGGCCTTTACCTCTGCTTGCGCGCGGCGTCGAGCACGGGCAAAGAAGAGCGCATGAACCGCACCGTGATCGCGTTCGCCCTCTACGCGAGCCTCGTCGCGCCGGGCTGCGGGGGCGAGGAACAAGGCCGCCCGTGCGCGGGCGTCTCGCTCGAACGGCCGGTGCTCGTGCTCGAGCAGTCGGACGATCACCAGGCGAGCGCGCTCGCGCGCATCGATCGCGAGGGGTGCCTCGACGAGGTCGCGGACATCGTGCTCGGCGCCGACACGCTGCTCGTCGAGGCGAACGGCGCGCCGTACGTGATCGTCGACGATCGCGGCGCCGACACGCTCTTCGCGATCGACGCGGACGCGCTCGCGATCGCGGCGACCTACGCCGTGCCTCACCCCGAGGGATCGTGGGCGAACGCGCACGGGCTCGGCGTCACCGCCGCGGGCGAGCTGTGGATCGGCCGCTACAACCTGGGCTCGCTCGCGCGGCTCGACGCGGGCGGCGCGCCCCTCGGCGAGGTCGATCTCGCGGACCTCGATCCCGACGGCGTCCCCGAGATGGACGCGGTCCTCGTGCGCGACGATCGCGCGTTCGTGAGCATCGAGCGGCTCGACCCCACGAGCGACGACGGCGTCTGGCGGCCCCGCGGCCCGGGCTCGCTCGCCGTCCTCTCGACGAGCCCGCCGTACGCGCGGCAAGGCGAGATCCCGCTCCTCGGAGGCAACCCCGTGGGCCCGCTCGTGAGCGCGGGCGACAGCGTGGTGTGGGTCGCGACCCGAGGCGACGTGTACGCGATCGATGGTACGGGCGGCGTCGACGCGATCGATCTCGCGAGCGGCGTCGCGACCACCATCGCCCTCGAGAGCGCGCTCGGGGGCACGGTGAGCGAGGTCGTCTTCGCCGCGGAGGACGAGGGCTATGCGATCGTCATGGGGCCCGGGCCCGACAGCCCGACGTCCATCGTTCGCTTCGATCCGACCAAGCCAAGCGACCCTCCGATCGTCCTCGCGTCTCCGCCGGAGCAGGGCCAATCGTTCGTATACGCGGGGCTCGCCGTGGTGGGCGGCGTGCTCCTCGCGGGCGACCGCACGCGGGGCGCGTCCGCGATCCGCCTGTTCGACCGATCGACGGGGGATCTCCTGGGCTCCGTCGCCCCTCGCCTCATGCCGCCCTGGTCGATGCTCTCGCAATGAGCACGCGGAACTGTGTCCTCGGGGCAAAATTCGATTATACCATCGGGACGCCTTTCGACAGCGTCCGATGCCGACCCTGAGCTCGATCCTGGTTCAACGCGGCGCGGTCTCCATGCGCGCGATCGAAGACGCCATTGCGCGCCAAGTGCTGCATGGCGGAGACCTGCCGACCAACCTGCTCGAGCTCAACGTGGTGCGCGAGGACCTCTTGGCGAGCGCGCTCGGCGAGCACACGGGCCTCCCCGCGGTCAAGGCCGGTCGCATCGACGCCCCGCCCGCGTCGACGCTGCGCCTCCTGCCCGCGGAGCTCGCGCACAAGCACGGCCTCTTCCCTCTCTCGGTCGACGGGCGCACGCTGGTCGTCGCCGCCGCCGAGCCCATCCCGCAGGCGATCGCCGACGATTTGAGCTTCGCGCTCGATCTCGCGCTCGACGCGCGCGCGGCGCTGCCCGTCCGCATTCGGCAGGCGCTCGCGGAGCACTACGGGATCCCGCTCGATAGGCGCTTCACGAAGCTCATCGCGAAGCTCGACGGCTACCCGGACGCGCGCCGCACGCATACGAGCGCGCCGCCGCCGTCGCAGGCGGTCCTCCCGATGAAGCTGCCGCGGCCGGTGAGCATCCCGGTGCCTTCGTTCGGGACCGGCGTGGCCGATCACGCGCGCTTGCACGAGAGCGTTTCGCCCAAGACCAAGACGCCTTCGGAGGCCCCGAAAGAGACCTTGTGGACCGCGCCGGCCATCCCCAAAGGCCCCTCCGTCCCGCAGGATCTGGCGCCCGCTCCGCAGGCCGATCGCCCTCCCGAGACCATTCGCGGCTTCAGCCCGCCTCCCCCGGCTCCAGGAAAGGCGCCTCCTCCCGCGGCGATCCCCGACAAGACCTCTCCGTCGGGCTCCAAAGCGCTCGTGAGCTGGATCAAACAGACCCTCCACGATGGGGGGGCCCGCTCTCTCCCACCCACCCGGTCCCCCCAAACCCCCTCAGGCAAGGCGCCGTTGCCCGCGCCGCCTGTGCCGAAGCAGCCGAGCGCCAAGCCCAAGGTGCTCGCCGCGGCCATCGAAAAGGCCGCCGTGCGAAAGACCAGCACCTCGCTCCCGGCGGTGCGCAGGAAGGGGCCTTTTACCGCGGCGATGGTCGAGCGCGAGCTCGAAGAGGCGGCGTCGAGCGACGCCGTGCTCTCCACCGTCTTCGCGTTCGCGCAGCAGTTCTTCGAGTATTCAGCGCTCTTCGTGCTGCACGGCGATCTCGCCGAGGGGCGCGACGCGGCCGGTCCTGGCTCCGATCGCACCAAGGTGGTCGGCCTCGGCGTACCCATGGATTTGCCGAGCAGCCTCGCGACCGTGCGCGGCCGCCGCGCGCCGCTCATCGCGCCTCTCTCGGCCGAGGGGATCGACGCCGAGCTCGCGCGGGATTTGGGCCGCCCGCTCGCGATCAAGCGCGCGATCGCCCTCCTGCCCGTGACGGTCAAGAACCGCGTCGTCGCGATCTTGTACGGCGACGACGGCGAGATCCCGATCGATTTGTCGACCGTGGGCGACGTGATTTCATGTCTCGGGCTCGCGTCCTCGGCGCTCGCCCGGATCGCGCTCCAAAAGAAGCTCAGCTCCAAAGCCGGAGAGGCGCTCCTCGCCGAGGTGCGCGCGCCGCGCGTCGCGCCGAGCGCGCCCGCGGCCATTCAAGAGGCGCCTGCGCCGGTCCACACCGAGGAGGCGGTCGAGGCGCCCTCCCCGCCCGAGGAGCCCGCTCCTCTTCACGAGGTGCCGCCCTCGCAGGCGGTCACGGTCCGGCCGACGGGCGATGAGCAAGAGGTGGAGGTTGCGCCTCTCGAAGCGCCTCCACAAGCGTTTATCGAAGAGCCTCAACCGATCTTCGAAGAGCCCCAGCGAGCGTCGGAGGAAGAGGGGCAATCGCCCGTCGAAGAACCTCCACGAGCGTTTATCGAAGAGCCTCCTCAAGCGTCTCCCGAAGAACCTCCACGAGCGTTTATCGAAGAGCCTCCTCGAGCGTTTATCGAAGAGGAGCCCTCACAACCCCTCATCGCAGGCGACGCCGCGATCGAGCGGACGAACGCCGACGCGATCGATGTCGTCGTCGAAGCGCCTTTGGAGGAGCTGGCCGACGAGCCGACGCTGGTCGCGGCGGCGGGCAAGACTCCCCCTCTCCCTGATCCGGTGTTGATCGAGGCGCCCTCCGTCCAGCCCGTCGAGCTCAGCGAAGGTGACATGGTCACCGACGAGACCACCGATGAGGGGATCGACGTCGCGCTCTATCACGCGCTCAAGACCCCTGTCGGCGGCATCGAAGGGAGCGCCGCAAAATCAGACGCGGAGCTCACCACCGAGATCGCTCGGCACGTCGCGGATCAAGCCGCGGTCGATGCTCATCGATCGATTGAGGTCGGGACCGCGGCCGGCGACCCCGCCGATCAAGGGCCCCAAAGGGCCCATACGAGCCCCGGTATCGGCGCGCTCGGCGCGCTCAGCGCGCTGCTCGCCGACACCGTGCCTCCTCCTCCGCCCGAAGAGGGGATCCACGAGGAGGCGACGCAGCCTGTCGTGGAGGATCCGGCCACGATCCCGCTCTACGCGAGGCGGACGGTCGAGGTCGACGAGGTCTCGGACGACGCGATCGTGCCCTTCGATTCGGGCGACGCGCAGCGCTTCGGCGGGGCAAAGGCCCCTCCAAACCCCGCGGGCGCCGACGCGCTCGGCGGCAAGGCCCTTGGCAAACGCGGTCCTGCTCCGGTGTTCGAGGTGCGCAAAGTGTCCTCGGGCTTCGAGCCTTTGCCGCGCGTGCCCCCGCCCAACGCGACCTCGTGGACGAGCCTCGCTTCGCCTCAACCGCCTATCCCGCTCACGGTTCGAAGGACGCTCTCGGACAAGCCCATTCCACGGGAGGAGTCGAGCGACATCGGGGCTGTGATCGCCGAGGCCGCGGGCGACAGCGAGCCTGTCGCGGAGCGCCCCCCGCGGCGCTCGGAGGTCCCCTCACCTTCGGATCCCGCGCAGCTCGTCGAGCGCCTCTTGGGCGGCGGCCCCGGCGCGGAGGAGGCGGCCGAGCAGCTCATTCGAAAGGCCGAGACCACGCTCCCTGTCATCATGGCGCGTTTCCCCGGCGTCCTCCGCATCGATCGGCACCGCGCGCGCGCCGAGCTCCCGCTCGCGTCGCAGTGCGGGCCGCTGCTCGATCTGGTGGTGAAGATCGGTAAGCCTGCGCTCCCCTTCGTCACGGTGCGCTCCGCGTCCGCCGATGTGGAGGTGCGGTTTTGGGCGACCCACGTGCTCGGCGAGATCAAGCTCCCCGAGGCCGCGAGCAGCCTCCTCCCAAGGCTCTTCGACGACGAGTCCGGCGTGCGCCGCATCGCGCGCCGCTCGGCGGCGGCCCTCGTCTCGGCGCGCGCCGGAGAGTCGCTGCTCAAAGGGCTCGAGCACATCGCGCAGAGCCGTGACGAGCCCATCGGCCATCGCGTGCTCGCCATCGAGACCATGGGTGAGATCCGCGCCGCCGAGCTCGTCCCCGTGCTGATTCACGTGCTCCAAGACGCGTCGGGCGAGATCGCGGACGCCGCGCGCCGCGCGCTCCTCCTCATCACGCGACAGGACTTTGGCAAAGACACCGCGCTCTGGCGCACGTGGTGGAGCGAAAACGAGGGTCGCCACCGCCTCGAGTGGTTGATGGACGCGCTCATGCACGATCAACCCTCGCTCCGAAGGGCCGCCGGCGACGAGCTCAAACAGATCACCAAAGAGTACTTTGGCTATTACGACGACCTGCCCAAAAAGGACCGCGAGCGCGCGCAGGGGCTCTATCGCGCGTGGTGGGACCGGGAGGGGCGCCGCAAGTTCAACGGGCTCACGTAGCCGCGCTGCGCCAGGAGCCATAAGGGTCGGAGAGGGTGTAATCGGCGGGCGCGCCATTCCCAAACGCACCATGATGGCTTCGCGCCGATCCTGAGCCTCCCAAGGGCGCGCTGGAACGCCGGCCGCGAGCCCTCGAAACAATCGTGCCCATCGAACAATCCCCCTTGCAGGGCCCTGCGAGATGCCCGTACCATGTCGTTAGCTCGCTGCGCCCGCGCCCTGGGCGCGCGCTTGGAGGTCCTTGATCATGGCTCACCGCCGCACACCGAAGCCCAACCCCGACGATCGGCACGATCGGACCAGGGTCCTTCTCCGCCATGCGTTCGCCATCCTCGCGGTGCTCCTCGTGGCCGGCTGCTCGGGCGGCGGCTGCGGGGGCGGCTGCTCGAGCTGCGGCGGTATCACGCCGCTCACCAACGGGTTCGACAAGACCCACCGCATCGAGAACGCCGGCTCCGTCCGCCTGACGCAGAGCGGCCTCGACTTCCTGTCGCAGAACCTCGGCGCCATCGCCGGTCCGCTCGTGGGCGGGAACGGCGGCGTGCTCACCTTCGACATCCCGGACACGGGCTGGCAGGGCAGCTTCCCTGCCGAATACCGCCTCTGTGCCGGCGGCGCCAACCCCAACTCGAACCCGCCCAAGTGCGTGGCCGAGATCAACATCGGCAACGCCAACTTGACCATCGTCCCGGCGGGCCCGCACAACCTCAAGATCACCGGCACGTTGCCGCTCCGCCTGCGCAACGCGACCATCGACCTCAAGCTCTTTGGCATCTCCACGAGCACGAGCGCCACGCTCACGGGCAACAACGCGTGCTCCGGCACACAGACGTACGACAACGTGCCCCTCAGCGTCGATATCTCGATCGAGGTCGACCAGAACAGCCAGCACGCGCGGTTCGGCTACTCCAACGTCAAGATCCTCCAGATCCTCGACCAGAACCAGGCCGAGGCCAACATCGGTGATCACCTCCAGTTCTGCGGCGGCATCGGCGGCCTGTTGAACGTCCTCAAAGGCCTCCTGATTGGCTTCCTCTACGACGGGCTCATCGGCCAGCTCACCCCGCAGATCCAAGACCAGCTCTGCCAAAAGGCTCCTTGCCCGGCGGGCTCGATGGAGAACGGCAGCGGCGTGTGCGTCGACATCGCCGATCCCAACTCGTGTGTATCCATCATGCTCGGCACCGATGGTCACATGGACTTGGGCGGCCTCCTCGCGAGCATCTCGCCCGGGACCAAGGGCGGCCTCGACTTCCTGTTCGCGGTCGGCGGCCCGAGCCCGCGCGACGACAACTCGGGGCATGCGTGGGGTGATTTGAACCCGGTGGCCAACGGCGCGACGCTCGGCATGTTCGGCGGCGCCGAGCCTCAACCCGTCTCCAAGTGCATCAAGCTCTCGAACCTCCCGATGCCCACGGGGATCCCCATCCCGACGGAGCTCTTCGGCAACACCATCCCCAACTGGCCCGCTGGCACGCCCGGCCCGCACGTCGGTATCGCCCTCTCCGAGCGGTTCACCAACTACGCCATGAACGGCGTTTACAACAGCGGTCTCTTGTGCATCGGCATCTCGCCCGAGGGCCTGCCCGGGAGCGTGGGTGACTTCTTGAGCTCAGGCACGTTCGGCCTGCTCGCCGCGTCCTCCAAGGACCTCGGCCTCCAGCGCGAGCCGCAGCAGGTCGCCATCGTGATCCGGCCCGGCGGCCCGCCCACGGTGAGCTTCGGCAACGGCACCAACACCACCGATGACTCCAACATCCGCGTTCAGCTCAACAAGGCTGCGTTCGACTTCTACATCTTCTCGCTCGACCGGTTCGTCCGCTTCATGACGGCCACGTTCGACCTCGACGTGCCGGTCAACCTCTCGGTCGGGCCCGACGGGCTCACGCCGCAGATCGACAAGATCGGCGTCAACAACCCGAAGGTCACGAACAACAGCCTCATCAAAGAGAACCCCGATACTGTCGCGACCTCGCTCGCCGGTTTGCTCGGCGGCCTCGTCGGGCAGCAGCTCGGCGGCGCGCTCAGCCCCATCGATCTCAACGGCGCGCTCAGCTCGCTCGGCCTTCAGCTCATCATCCCGGACACCGTGACCGGCCAGGGCTCACCGGGTCTCCGCAAGCTCAGCAAAGGCACCGACAACTACCTCGGTATCTTCGCCTCGCTCGGCCTCGCCGCGCAACCCAAGATCATGGCCTCGGAGACGTCGGCGAGCCTCCTCGAAAAGAAGGTTACCGTCGAGGGCGTTCACCTCGGCACGGTCCGCACGGACAACCTCCCCGTCGTGCGTATCGCCGCGAGCTCCAACCTCGACAACGGCGCTTCGCCCGTCGAATACAGCTATCGTGTCGACAAGGGGCCTTGGCACCCCTACACGCGTGATCGCGTGATCGAGGTCCGCGACGAGATCCTCCGCCTCCAGGGCAAACACACCGTCTTCATCCGGTCCAAGGTCGTGGGGGCGCCCATCACCACCGATCCCACGCCGGCCGAGGTCGAGGTCACGATTGACCCCGAGGCGCCGGTCGTCCAGCTCGGCAAGCGCATCCACGAAGGCAAGGTGATGCTCCGCGTGAAGGACCTCGTCTCCGACGAGGATCATGCGATGGTGCGCGTCAAGCTCGACAAGGGTGAGTTCGGCGATTGGAAGCCGGCCAGCACCGTTCACACCATCGAGGTGGGCGAGGCTGAGGGCGTCACCGTCGAAGCGCGCGACGAAGAGGGCAACGTGGCGAGCGCGAGCCAAGCGCTGATCCGCGGCCGTGAGACCGCGACGTCGGCGGGCTGCGGCTGCGTCGTGG
The DNA here is from genome assembly GCA_964437785.1 of uncultured Polyangiaceae bacterium. Lineage (GTDB taxonomy): Bacteria > Myxococcota_A > Polyangia > Polyangiales > Polyangiaceae > CAYTJL01. The sequence continues at coordinate 9,460 of CAYTJL010000040.1, read as the reverse complement.
CCGGCGGCGACTCCACACCTCCGTGGTCGCTCGGCGTCCTCGGCATCGCCATCGCGGGCGCCTTCGCGCGCATCCTCCGTAGCCGTAAAGAGAAGAACGAGAAGAACGCCAAGCGCGAGGCCGTCAAAGCCATCTCCACGGACAACGTCGCTTCCCCCCGCACCAAAGGCCTCAAGACCATGGCGACGCTCGGCGCCGTGGTGATGGCGTCGTCGATGTGGGCCGGCTGCAACTGCGGTGTCGAGAGCGCCAACCAGACCACGGGCACGGGATCGGGCTCGTCGAGCGGCGGGAGCAACTGCCCCGAGTGCTTGGTGCTCACGCCCGGTCTCGTGGGCGAATACACCTCGGTGGGTGTCTCGGGCGACAAGATCTGGCTCGCCGGCTACGCCGAGGCCAACTGGGACATCGGGTATTCGTGGGGTGATTTGGTGGTCGGCCAATGGGACGGCACCAAGGTGGATTGGCAGCCCATCGACGGTGTCCCCACCGATCCGCCGCCGGATCCCAAGGTCTTCGACGTCACGAGCTTCCGCGGCGGCCAGACCGAGGCGGGCGAGGACGTGGGGCTCTGGACGTCGATGGCCATCGACCCGCAGGGCAACCCCGCCATCTCATATTACGACCGCACCAACAAATCGCTCAAGTTCGCGCACTACGACGGGACGGCGTGGGCCATTCACACCGTCGAGGGCAAGACGGGCGCGGACGTCGGCCGGTACTCCAAGATCATCCTCGCGAACAACGCCTTCGTGATCGCGTATCAGACCATCGAGCCCGGCGGCGACAATGGTCAATTGATCTCGAAGGTGCGTGTCGCGACGAGCGCCAACACCTCGCCTGCGGCCAACAAGGATTGGACGTTCGAGGACGCGGCGACCAACACCACCACGCCGTGCCGCGCCCAATTCTGCCCCTCCGGCCAAAAGTGCGTCGCGGCGACCAAGGCGTGCACGCCCACCGTCAACACCTGCTCTCCGGCGTGCGCGTCGGGCGAGGCGTGCATCGATCAGAACGGCGCGGGCGCGTGCGCGGCGACGTTCGGCTCGGGCAAGCTCGACACGTACCCCGACGCGATCGGCGATTACGTGGCGCTCGCGGTCGATCCTCAAGGCGGCCTCGGCATCGCGTATTACGACAGGCCCCAAGGCGCGCTCGTCGTGGCGTATCGCGCGTCGGGCATGTGGACCACGCTCGTCGCGGACGGCACGACCGGCGACACCGGCATCGGCGCTTCGCTCTTCATCGACGACGCGGGCGACTATCACCTCACCTACGTCGACGGCGTGAGCGAAGGCCTCAAGTACGTCAAGGTCGCCAAAGACAAGACCGTGGGCGCGCCCGAGATCATCGACGACGGGTTGGGCATCGGCGCGACGGCGTTCGACGACGGCCAGCACCTCGTGGGCGACGACTCCAACGTGGTCGTCATCGCCGGTGACATCCACGTGAGCTACCAAGACGCGACGAGCGGCAAGCTCCGTTACGCCATCGGCACGCCTTCGAACGGCGCGCACTCCTGGGCGGTCAAAGAGATCGCGCAAGACAGCTTCGCGGGCGCGTTCTCGCGCGTCATCAACGCGGGTGGCAAGCTCCAGCTCGTCAACTGGTGGCGCAAGGTCGCCCTGGAGACGCGCGGCGACGTCACCGTCCTCGCCCCGTAAAGCCGCTCACGCATCATAAGCCCTCACGCCGTAGGCTCTTCACCCGTCCCTCACCCCCAACCCCTCTCCCGCTCGCGGGAGAGGGGAGCAGGACTTGACTTATGAGACTCTCTTCCTTCAAACGTGCTGTGCTCGCCGCTCTGATCCCGCTCGCCGCGGGGTGCGCAGGGGGTGGCTGCGGCGGGTGCGCAGGGGTGACGCCCGTCGCGAACCCGCTCCCCGCCAACAAGCGGGTCGACAACGCGGTGAGCCTCGGGCTCACGCCTTCCGGCCTCGGGTTCGTCCAGAGCAATTTCGCGGCGCTCGCGGCGCAGCTCACGCAGATGCCGTCGTTGAGCTTCCCTATCCCGCCGACGTCGTTCGCGGGGATCACGGTGTGTCCGGCGGGGACGGCGGCGCCCGCGTGCACGGTCGAGATCAACATGAGCGCGCTCCAGCTCACGAGCCTCTCCGCGGGGAGCCCGTATGAGCTGCTCGCCAAAGGCACCTTGCCGATTCGGATTCAAGATCTGGTGATCGACGCGGGCGTGTTCGGCACGGGCCACGCGGCGCTCAACGCGAGCCTCGCCGACACGTGCCCGGGCGGCGGCTTCGACAACACGCTGCCCATCGACGTCGACATCTCGTTCAAGGCCGATCAGAACGGCACCCACATCCAAGTGGGCTTCACCGCGGCCAAGGTCGAGAAGCTCTTCAACACGGGCGACGTCACCACCAACCTTCAATCGCATTTCCACTTCTGCCCGACCGGATCCGCGGCGTTCGACGCCTTCTTGAACGGCGCCAAGGACGTCGCCATCGCGGCGCTCATCGGCCAGCTCGACACGGGCTTTCGCGATCAGGTGAACGCGCAGCTCTGCCGCAAGCCGAACCCCGCTGTCTCGCCCGCGTGCCCGACAGGCTCCTTGGAGACCACCGACGGCATCTGCCGTTACACGCAGAACCCCAACAACACGAGCGCGGCGTGCGTCGCCACGCCGCTCGGCTCGGACGGCAAGCTCGACGCGGGGAGCCTGCTCGCCACGCTCTCTCCCGGCACGCGCGCGAGCGTCGATTTCCTCACCATGATGGGCGGCGCGAGCCCGCGCACCGACGGCTCCGGCTTCGCGTGGGGCGATCTCAACCCCGCCGCGGGCCACGTGTCGATTGGCATGATGGGCGGCGTGGAGCCTAGCCCGGTGTCCAAGTGCGTGAAGCAGATCAACGTGGCGGTGCCGGCCAACATCCCCATCCCGGATCAGATTACAGGGCTCGCGGCGCCGCCGCCCAACACACCTCCTTATCATTTGGGGCTCGCGCTCTCGGAGCGGTTCACCAATTATGCGCTCACGAGCGCGTACAACAGCGGTGTTTTGTGCATCGGGCTCTCGCCCGACGCGCTCCCGAGCACGTTCGGCGACTTCTTGAGCACAGGCACGTTCGGGCTCATCGCCGCGAGCGTTCGCACGCTCGGTCTCCAGCAGGAGCCGCAGCAAATCGCCATCGTCGTGCGTCCGGGCGCGCCTCCGTCGGCCTCGTTCGGCGACGGGACCGACATCGACACGGACCCTCACGTCCGCGTCAAGATGGACCAAGCTGCGTTTGACTTTTACATCTTCTCGCGCGACCGGTTCATCCGCTTCATGACGGCCACGTTCGACCTCGACGTGCCGGTCAACCTTCAAATCGGGCCGAGCGGGCTCACGCCGGAGATCACCAAGATCGGCGTCAACAACCCCGTCGTCACCAACAACAGCCTGCTCCGCGAGAAGGCCGATCAGGTCGCCACCTCGCTCGCAGGGCTCTTGAGCGGGCTCGTCGCGCAGCAGATCGGCAACGCGCTCACGCCCATCGACTTGAACAGCCTGCTCGCGTCGCTCGGCCTCACGCTCGACATCTCGCGCCTCGGCAAGCTCGCGCAGGGCAACGACAGCTACCTCGGTGTCTTCGCCTCGCTCGGTGTCGCGCCGCCCGTGCCCGCGCCGCCCGCTCCTTTCAAGGCATCGCAAACCTCGGTCAAGGTGGCGAGCAAGAGCGTTGCGCGCGAGGGCGTTCATCTCGCGACGGCGCGGCCCGAGAACCTCCCCTCGGTGACCATCGACGTCATGTCGAACCTCGCGGACGCCGAATACAGCGTGCGTGTCGACAAGGGTCCTTGGCGGCCGTTCGTGCGCGGCTCCACGATCGACGTGCGCGACGAGCAGCTTCGTTTCCAGGGCAAACACGTCATCGCGGTGCGGTCGCGCGCCGCGGGCGTCCCGCGCTCGACCGACGTCACCCCGGCCGAGGTCGAGGTCATGATTGATCCCGAGGCCCCGGCGATCGCCGTCGATCCTCGCATCAAAGATGGCAAGGTGTCGCTCCAGGCGCGTGACCTCGTGTCCGACGACGATCACACGATGGTTCGTTACAAGCTCGATCAAGGCTCCTTCGGCGACTGGGCGCCCGCGAGCGTCCGCAAGGTCGTCGAGGCGGGCGAGGCCTCGTCAATCACGATTGAGGCGCGCGACCCCGAGGGCAACGTGGCGACGGCGACACAAGCGTTGATCCGTGGCCGCGAGACGGCGACGTCCGCCGGGTGCGGCTGCGTGGCGGCCGGCCGCGAAGGGCCTACGGCTCCTTGGGCCTTCGTGCTCATGGGCGCGGCCATCGCAGGTGCCTTGGCGCGGCGCTCACGACGTCGTTCGCTCGTCGCGTGCGCGGCGCTCGCGGCGGCGTCGTCGGCGTGGGCGGGCTGCAACTGCAACGGCGAGACGAACGTGACCTCGTCGTCGACCTCCAGCTCGTCGTCCAGCTCGAGCGGCGACGCGGGCCCCGCGTGCCCGACGTGCATCGTGCTGACGCCGGGCTTCATCGGCGAATACACGTCGGCGGCGGTCGCGTCCGACGGCACGGTGTGGGTCTCGGGTTATGCCGAGTCCAACGCGGAGATCGGGTTTTCGTGGGGTGATCTCGCGGCGGGCAAGTGGGATGGGACCAAGGTGGTTTGGGAGCTGCCGGACGGCGTCCCCACCGATCCTCCGGTCGATCCCAAGGTGTTCGACGTGACGAGCTTCCGCGGCGGTCAAATCGAGTCGGGCGACGACGTGGGGCTCTGGACGTCGATGGCGCTCGACGGCCAAGACCACCCCGTCATCGCGTATTACGACCGGACGCACAAGGCGCTCAAGGTCGCTCGGTACGACGGCACGGCGTGGTCGAACCACGTGGTCGAGCAGAAGGACGGCGCCGACGTAGGCCGTTATGCGAAGATCGTCTCCACCGCGAGCGGCTTTGCCATCGCGTACCAGAGCGTGGAGCCGGGCGGCAACGGCGGCAAGCTCCTCTCCAAGGTGAGGGTCGCGACGAGCGCGAGCATGGCGCCTTCAGCGACCAAAGACTGGACCTTCGAGGACGTGGCGTCGGACGCGGACACGCCGTGCATCGCCACGCTCTGCCCGATGGATCAACGGTGCTTCGCGGACACGCGTCAATGCACCGTGCCGTCCACCAACTGCTCTGCGGCGTGCGCGTCGGGCCAAGCGTGCCGCAACGGCGCGTGCCGTGCGACGCTCGGCGTGGGCAAGGTGCTGAGCTACCCGGACGCGATCGGCGACTACATCGCGCTCGCCAAAGACAGCTCGAACAACCTGGGCATCGCCTATTACGACCGCATCCACGGCGATCTCGTCCTCGCGTACCGCGCGAACGGCGCGTGGCAAAACGACGTTGTCGCGGGCGCGACCGGCGACACGGGCATCGGCACCTCGCTCTTCATCGACGCCGCGGGTGATTATCACCTCACGTTCGTCGACGGGGTGAACGAGGGCCTCGTCTACCTGCCTGTCTCCAAGAACAAGGTCGTCGGCGCGACCGAGGTCATCGACGACGGCTTCGGCGTCGGCGGCACGAGCTTCATGGACGGCCAACACATCGTCGGCGACGACTCCAACGTGATGGTGGTCAACGGAGAGATCCACGTGAGCTACCAAGACGCGACGAGCGGCAAGCTCCGCCACGCGCGCGGCACGCTGGTGAACGGCAACCACGTGTGGACGCTCAAAGAGGTCTCCTCCGAGGGCTTCGGCGGCGCGTTCTCACGCTTGCTCAACGTCAAAGGCCAAGTGCAGATCGCGCACTGGTGGTTCCAGGCCTTGCCCGAGAACAAGGGCGATGTGGTGATCGTCCCGGCGCCTTGATGCGCGCTCGGGACGGCGAGGGGGGTCCGCTCAACACCCCACGATGGTGACGCGTTTGCCCTTGGCTTTGACGGTCTTGGTGGTGAGCTTCTGCTTCCACGAGCGCGTCTTGCGGAGGTCGAACATCACGAGCCACCCGTGGTCGAGCCCAGCTTGATCCAAATAGCCGGTCACCTGCTCCAGAGCGTCAGCTTGCGTCTCGGTGCTCCGCCGCACCTTGACCTCCACGGCGTGGCGCTCGTCCCGCCAAACAATCATCAAGTCCAACGCGCGTTTGCCGAGGCCATATTCGCGCTCCACGCGCCCGCCGCCGTTCACCACCCGCTGCAAGAAGGCCATCAACATCAGGTGCGGCCCCGCCTCGCGGTAGCCAAAGCCCTCGGCGCCGAGGTGCCCGTCGATGCGCCAAAACTTTTGCCACGCCGTCATGAGCTTCTGCACGTCGAGCCCGCCGTCGGGTCTCACGTACCACGCCGTCTCCTCTAGAATTTGCATCTGGCGAAGGTGGGTGAGCGCGCGCGGGATCACCTCACGATAGATGGGATTGGCGATGACGTAGTGCCTCCCTCGCTCGACGATGAGCCCGAGCCCGGCGACGTACGCCACGTCCTCATCGAGCACGTCCGTCGCGGTCGTCTCCCCTGCCAACATGGGAGAAATGACACGAGCGACCCTCGGCTCACGGAGCCTCGCGATGAGCGAGTCGATGTGCGATCGCCGCGCGAGGATGATCGTCTCTTTGGCCGCGTCCACGTGCGCGGCGGTCACCGCGACGCTCCGGTCCTCCACGTCGCGATTGACGATCTGATCGGCGATCGCATTGGTGAGCCAAGGGTGCCCCTGCCCGAGCTCGGCGATACGCTCAATCGCTTCGGGCAAAAAGAGCTGACCCGTGGCCTGGGTGTGCTGGTTCAACAGCTCCGCCACCTCTTCCCGCGTAAAAGCTCCGAGGGTCTGCGCCTCCGCGGTGATGTTGAACGGAGATGTGGTCCCGAGCCACGACACGGCGCGCCGCTCTTCGGTGCTGAGCACGTAATCGCGCACCTGCCGTTGGCCGACGAGCACGACGCTGGAGGGGAAAGGCACCTCCGCGCGCTGCATGTAACCGCGCCGAAGCTGGGTCAATAACGAGACCATGGCCTCGCCCACGAGCCCATCCGCTTCATCGATCAAGAGCACCAAGGGGCGCGGTGACGCCGCGCACAAGCGACGCAGATATTCGACGATCGCATTCGACGGGTCCCGGAGCAGATCCTCGATGTCCGTGAGGCTCGGCCGAGTGAGGTCCTTGTGCACCCACGACAAGGTGCTCTCCAGCTCATTCAAGATCGATCGGAACGCCGCGGCAGGATCCGGCTTCTCCCGCGCGGTCTCGATGTCGATCCAGATGGCCTTGAAGCGGTCGCCCTCATTGAGGTGCTTCACGATCCAAAACGCGCAGGTGGTCTTGCCCATCTGCCGCCCGGCGTGCAGCGTAAAATACTTGCGCTCGTCGATGAGGCGCATCACGTGGCCGACCCTGCGCCCGGGCGGGAGCATGTAGTGCTCGCCGGGGATGCAGCGACCCGCGGTGTTGAATGAGGGGATCATCGCGGCTCGAACGTTATCACGAGATGCCGAGCCGGTGAGGAGCAATTTTGCAAGGACCTGTTCGAGCCCCTAAGCCCCTTGGAAAGCGGCGCGCGGGATTGCCCACGATTTCGGCGCAACCGCGGCACCCCTCGGATCAAGGTGCGTTTGGGGCCCCGAACGTCAAACCCCCGTGAGGGCCGCGCTCGCCTCCCAAAGCCGCTCGGCGAGCGCCTCGTCCCGCGCCGACTTGGAGGGCGTCTTCTCGCGCTTGTTGGAGAAGTATTTCCCCGTCACGCCCTCGACGTCGGGCGAGGTGGCGAGGTAAAGCGAGGTGTCGGCGCCGCGGTCCGGCGACGTGAGGAACGGCGCGATGATCTTGGTGCCGATACGAAAGAACCAATTGCCGGACTGGCCGAAGTTCGACGCGATGACGCCGGGGTGGAGCGCGTTGACCGTGACCCGTTTGCCGCCGAGCCGCTTGGCGAGCGCGGTGGTGAAGAGGATGTTGGCGAGCTTGGAGTCGGCGTACGCGTCGAAGCTCGACCAACGGCGCTCGGCCTTCCAATCGTCGAACGGGATCCTGCCTTGGTTGTGCACCGCCGAAGACACGTTGACGATACGCGAAGGCGCGCTCGCCGTGAGGACGTCGAGCAAGAGGTTCGTGAGCAGGAACGGGCCAAGGTGGTTTGCGGCAAACGTCGCTTCCACACCATCTTCGGTGACGGATCGCTCGCCCAAGATGGCACCCGCGTTGTTCACGAGCACGTCGAGCCGGCGGTGCATCGCCTTGAACTGATCCGCCGCCGCGCGCACCGACGCCTGGGACGCGAGGTCCCCCACGAGGAGAGTCACCTTGTCGCTCCCCGCCTCGCGCGCGATGTCCGCGACGGCCGCCTTGCCGCGCGCCTCGTCCCGCGCGAGCCCCACCACCGTGGCGCCCATCTTCGCGAGCTCGCGCGCCGTGACCTTGCCGATGCCCGCCGTCATGCCCGTGACCAAACAGACCTTGTTCTTCATGAAAACGGCGCGCATCAAGGGGCAAGAGGGCCCGCGCGTCAAGGGCTTTTTCCCGCTGTCATGGTCGAGGGGCCTTGACGGCGCCCGCTCCCTTCACCATGAGCAAAAGCCATGACAAAGCCGGATTGGAGCCCAGCGCAATACGAGCGCTTCAAAGATCAACGGAGCAAACCCTTCTTCGACCTCCTCGCGATGGTCGAGCCCAAACCCCAGATGCGCGCGGTCGACCTCGGCGCGGGCACGGGCGAGCTCACGCGCACCCTCCACCAAACCCTCGCTTGCCGCGCCACCATCGGGGTCGACAGCTCGCCCGCCATGCTCGAAAAGGCCCGCGCGTTCGCGGGCGAAGGCCTCTCCTTCATCGAGGGCGATCTCGCGAGCTTCGGTGAGGGCCAACAAGGCTCCTTCGATCTGGTCTTCTCCAACGCGGCCATCCATTGGACCCCCAACCACCCTGCCCTCCTCGCGCGCCTCCGCGCGCTGCTGGCGCCGGGCGGGCAGCTCGCCGTGCAGGTCCCCGCGAACCACGATCACCCGTCGCACCTCGTCGCGGCCGAGGTCGCCCAAGAAGAGCCGTTTGCCTCCGCGCTCACGGGCTACACGCGGCAAAAGCCCATCTTGGATCCCGACGAGTACGCGACGATCCTCTACGATTTGGGCTTCGTCGCGCAACGCGTCTTGGTCGAGGTGTACGCGCACGTGCTCGGCGAGCCGCGCGACGTTGTCGAGTGGGTCAAAGGCACCTTGCTCACCGACTACCAAAAGCGGATGCCGGCCGACCTTTATCCCCGCTTCCTCGCCCGCTACGAGGAGGCGCTCCTCCCCAGGCTCCGCGCCCAAAAACCCTACTTTTACCCCTTCAAACGGCTCCTCTTCTGGGCCCTCACCCCGCCCTCACCCCCAACCCCTCTCCCGTAAACGGGAGAGGGGAGTCGGAGGATCATCTCTTGTCTCCCCCTCGCCCCGAAGGGGAGAGGGGGCCGGGGGGTGAGGGCCTCAATGAAAGTCGCGCGACCGGAAGCTCATCTGCTCCTCCTGCGCCAAATCGAT
>CAYTJL010000039.1:46165-49113 GCA_964437785.1 uncultured Polyangiaceae bacterium | reverse complement strand
CGCCCGGCCGTCGGTGAGCACCGCCACCACGCCATGCGCCCGCTGCGCGTCGATCTCGTCCGCCGAGAGCGCGGGATAAGGCCCCTTCGCGAACACCCCCTCGGGCGTCACGTCCAAACGGCGGAGGCCCGCGAGCAACGGCACATCACGATAGAGGGCGACGTGCGCCGAGAGCCCGCTCGATCGAAGGGTTTTGTGGATCTCGAGCACCGCCCGATCGAGGATCGCGTCGCGCGCGCCGCTGTCCACCCAGAGCCACACCGACTTGGCCTCGCGCGCAAAGCGAAACCGGAGCTTGGGAAACCCACCCGCCTTGGATGAGGCGTTCACCGTGTGCCGCACGTCGAGCGCGCGGGTCGGGTGCTCGGTGACAATCGATCCGACCCCATGAATCAAATCGTCCTGCGCGCGCCCATCGAGGAGCGCAGGAGTCGTGAGGATCGCCGGGGGAGGAGGCAAGTCGAGCTCGGCCTCGCGGCTCGCCACCACGTTTGGCTCACCCAGACCATGGCGGCGGCCAACGATCACCACGATAATGAACATGGATAACGACAAAGACGCAAGTGTGAGCACATGCCCAAGCGAGCGTTGGTGTGACGTCATGCCGTGTGCTGACACCTCCACAAACCCGATCGAAGCAATTACGATACCAGAGGCCCAGATGACCCACATCAACGAATAGCCTCTGCCTTTGGGAGAAGACTTGGGCAGCTCCTTCCACATGCGCCCCAGCGGATCGACCTTTGGCTTGTCCTCGGGATCCTTGTGCGGAAGAGGCGACTCGACCCCAACCGGCTCGCGCTCCTCGACTCCCCTCGCCTCCACCGCGACTTCGCCCTTGAAGACCGAAGGAGAGGGCACCGCCAAAGCCTCCTCCAAACGGCGGACCCCCTCCCCCCTCCAAAGCACCATAACCCGCGTACACTCGGCCCGCTCCTCGGCCGTCTTGGCGACCACGCACACGACGAGATCGGTGAGATCGACGCCGCTCTCGATAGCTCCTGTCGCCAAGAGATGACGCAGCCGGAGCGCCTCGGTCACGCCGACCCGGAGCTTGGCTTCGCGGAGCGTCGCGAGCAGCGAATCGACCTCATCGGGCTTCATGGCGCCCCCTCAACCCTCTCTTTGCGTCTTTGCGCCTTCGCGTCTTTGCGTCAAATTCCGGATCTCATGGTGGCGGCACCGGCGTCCTCGGTGGATCCACCATCACCCCTCGCTGATCGCCGCCATGTCCTCCTGATGTTTGATGAGCGCCCCGAGCGCCGGCAGATCCCGCGCAGCATTGCTCTTATCCAGCTCCTTTGCGCTGACCCCGCGCGCGCTCAAGATGGTGAGCCACACCAAGAGCTCAGCCGTCGAAGGCTTCTTCTGTGTGGCTCGATCGCGCAGCCTCTTGAACCATTCGATGGCCGCTCGCCTCGCCGCCTCGTCCAACCGCGGATAAGGCCCGTCTTTGCCAGCCCTCGCCGCGACCGCCTTTTCGACGACCGCCATGTCGAACGCCAGCGCATGCACGATACACCGACGCAAGAACGGCTCGGGCAAACGCCGCTCGCTGTTGGACGTGATCACCACGAACGGCGGCATCGCGCCTTCTTGGTTCTCTCTCTTGAGCGAGACCTTCCTCCGATTGTCCTTTGGATCCAGCTCCCGCACCTCGATCTCGTATTGATCGAGCACGTGCAAGAGGTCATTGGGAAACTCGCGGGGCGCCTTGTCGATCTCGTCGATGAGCACGATGCTCCTCCCCTCGGTCTCCATCGCCCGCCAGAGCACGCCTTTGGTCACGAACCGCCACTTGTCGACCACCGCGCCGCCTGCCTGCTTCTGCTCGTACGCGGTGTGAAAGTACGCCACGTTGTCAAACTCGTACCGGAGCGCGTCCGAGGTGGTCCCCGATTGCACGTTGAGCACGAAGAAGCGCTCGTCCCGCTTGAACCCGAGCTTGTGCGCCGCCCAATACGCGACCTGCGTCTTGCCCGTCCCGGGATCCCCCGTCAAGAGCAGCGGCGCGCCCACGCCGATCGCCGCGTTCACCGCCGCGAGCAGCTCTTTGGTCGGCTCGAAGAACGCCGCGCTGCCCTCGTGATCCGAGAGCGTCTTGGGCAAGGTCTGCGCCTCGAAGGCCTGGAGGCACGAGGCTTGATCCTTATCTTTGGCCAGCACATCGAAAGGTGTCGCCACGAATCCTCCAGCTCAGGACTTGCCATCGGGTTTGATACGGCGTTTGACGTCCTCGAAGACCGCCTCGAACGAGCCGAGCGTCTCCACCCGATCCAGCTCTTTCACCAAGTCCCCATACCGGCCTCCGGTCAACGTCATGAGCGCTTCGCCGAGATCGGGCGCCACACCGGGGGAGCAGCCCGCGTCCTCCAGATAATGAATGAGCTCCTCCACCGGCGCTTCGCCGAACGGCGCGAGCACGCTGAGCCGAACCCCAGAGAGCCAACCTTTGGACACCGCCAGCGCCCTGAGATGCTTTTCGAGCGCGCTTTGCTCACCCGGGTCCACCTCGACGGCGATCGAGGCGATCGCATGAATGCCCTCGACCGTAGACCCGACCGTGTCCCGCATGAACCCGAGGAAGGCATCCAAACGCTCGCTCGCAAAAGGCGCCTTCATGCGGAGGAGCCCGCCGTCGAGCCACGCCACACGTCGCGCCCCGTCGGAGAGATCGTCCGGGGCGAGCGCGCGAATCGCGGCCCCCATGGAGAACGGGTGGAGCGCCCTCGCCGCAGGCAACGTTCGGATCGCCCGCTCCAGCGCGAGCCGATCGAGCGCGTCGTTCGCCCCGGGACGAAGGTGATATTTGTTGATCTGTACGCTCTCGTCCCGGAGCTTCTTCTCGACGTGCTCACAGAGCTGCACCGATGCGTGCTCCATCAAGTTCCCCGGCGGCCCATACGCCACCGCTACTTGCATGCGGACCGGCGATCGCTCATCGAGCA
>CAYTJL010000039.1:36986-46065 GCA_964437785.1 uncultured Polyangiaceae bacterium | reverse complement strand
GGCGGCCCATACGCCACCGCTACTTGCATGCGGACCGGCGATCGCTCATCGAGCATCTTCTCGATTCGCTCCTTGAACACCGCACGTTGCGCCTCCCGGTCGAGATCCAGCGCTTTTTTGAGCCGCTCATGCCCACCGACGCCCGGCAGCCGCCGCACCGACCAAGCCCCGAGCCGCGACGTGACCGCCATCGTCGCGAAGTTGGAGAAGGTGTAGGAGCTCGCCCCGCGCCCAAACGCACGATCGTGCGCGGCTTTGACAGGATCCTGCCGCCGCTTGAGCACCGCCGTGAGCCACGTCATCGCAAACTCCCTCGCCACGTCCGCATACGAGGGAGACACGTTGGCCACCACGAGTGAAGCGCCCTTGTTGCACAGGTGATTGCCCGCCGAGTGCCAGCCCGCCCGCCCAACGCTGCACGCGTTGAGGAGCACGAGGCTCGGCGGATGCCCTTGGAGCCCAGGCGCTTGGCGAAACAAGTCCCGAACCAAGACGTCCCGATGGGCCATCTGGAGCGATGCTTGTCCTTCGAGGAGCTGGCCGTGCCCATAATAATAGAGCACGTCGTAGGCGCCGTGGATGGGCTCTTCATCGAACGAGGACACCACGTGAAAATGCTCGGCCTTCGCCGTCCAACCCGGACGCATGGCCTCGATCAAGCCCGTGATCTCGCGGACGTGCGCCTCGCTCGCGAGGGTCGCGTCACCCCCTCTTCCAAGCTCCGGCGCCACCACCAACACCTTGGGAGGCAACATCAGACACGCCGGCGACGTGCCCGTCTCTTCGAGGCACCCCTCGAACGTCCATGCCTTGTCGATGAGCAGGTGCGTCCGCCATTGCGTCGCCATCCACGGGAGCGCGACGAACCGATCATCATGCGCGATGATCCTCACCCGGACCGGCTCGTACGTAGGCCATCTCCCCTCTTCTTCATAGATGTTGTCGAGCGCCCGCCGGAGCGTGTGCTCATCCGAGCCAAAGAGCACCTTGAGCAGCAAGTCCCCCAGCGCGTCGAGGCGCTCCCCCGAAAGCTCCTTGTCCAAATCGGCGAGGTCGCGCTCTTCGAGCAACGCGAGGAGATCCAAAATCTTCAGCTTTGCTTTACGTCCGCGCCCTTCGATCGACGACAGGGCCTCCGCCTCGCACGCCCACGTGGTGCCGTGTGACCGATACGTCCTCTGTAACGACTCCTTCTCGACCGCCAGCTCTACAATCAATTCATTGCCCACGAGCCAACCTCCCTACCCTACAATCACCGCGCCTTCGCCTTGCGTCGTGGAGCCTTCTTCCCCTCCGCGGGCGGCGCCCAAGGCCGAAAGAGCGCCTTCTTCGCGCCCACGAACACCAACATCCCCGCCTTGAGCGCCCGCTCGCCGAGGAGCATGGGGAGGAGCGCCGGATCCGAGGCATACCGCGTGACCTGCGCCTCGGCCTCGGCAAAGGCAGCCTCGATGGCGGCCTGCTTGGCGCCGGTCTTGACGTACTTTAGCTCCAGCAGCCACGAGAACTTGGCGCCCGCGATGCCCCGTGAAGCGCCCAAGAAGACGTCCCCGTACCCTTGGGCAAACTCTCCTTCGCTGAGCGGATAAAAGGCCCGGCCGAGCGAGGCGTACGTCATCAACAGGAGCTTGATGGTCTTCTCGTCGAGACCCCTCATGTCGCGGTTGCTGAAGGTTTGAAGGACCTCGGTGTGAAAGAGCGAGAGGAAGGGCTCGATCTCCCCATCGACGGCCATCGCGCCGAGCGCCTTGCGCAGCTCGTCCACGTTGATCTGGACCGCCGCCTCTTCGTCGAGCAGGAGCGCCAAGTGCTCCCATTGAAGCTCTCGAATCACCCGGTTCGGGATCACGAGATCATCGCCGAAGGCATCACGAGGGGCGCCGCCCAACGTGAGCATCCCGAGGAAGTAGAGGAGCGAAACGAAGTGGGTCCGGGAAGAGAGGCTCTTGATGCCAAACTGTTCGACGATCCGGCTTCGAAGGCCACCTTCGCTCACGATGGTTTGAAGGAGGGCGCGTCGATCTTCGGAGGAAGCGCCGGCCACCTTGCCGATGCGCTGGAGATGGCCGTATTCGGTCCGCACGTTGCGATCGAGCATGGTGTCCGGCGCGCGCCCCCGATCATCCACCTCGCGAAGGAAGTAAAGGACCATGTCGGAGTTGAAGACGCGCTCTTTGGCGTCCTCAGAGAAGCGATATCCGTTGTAGTATTCTTCGAGCAAGGCGACCGTAGCGGTCCTGTCGAAGGACGCGAGGCCCGGACGCGCGGCAAAAAACTCATCGACGGCGCGCTCCGTGTCCGTTCGGGTGAAGCCCGCGAGGGTCGCCAAACGAGGCGACATCGATGCGTGTGTGGCGATGTTGAAGCCGCTCGACAGGTCATCGAGGAGCAGAGGCGAGACGCCGGTCACGAACATCCTGCCCACCGCGCCGCCTGTCGTCCACGCCTTGAGCGTCGCGAAGAACGTCCGAACGAACCCTGTCTTTTTAACGATCCCTTCATAAAGCGAGTCGTCTCCCGACGAGAGCAGCCGGTTGGCGAAGTGATCGTATTCGTCAATGAGCAGGTACACGCGATAATCGGTCTGCGCTACGGCGCCAAGGACGCCATCCATCAACGACTCAGCGTGCTTGAAATCATCGAGCCGCGCAGAGAGGCCCTCGAACGCGGGGACCCGCTCACGGTGGCGCGCCAGAAAGACCTCTACCCGGCTGCGGACGCTGCTCAAGAAGGTGTCCCGCAGCGCCTCCTCACCGCGGTCGGTCGCCACGCCCGAAAAATCGAGCGTGAGCGCCAGATACCGCCCCTTCTCCGGCGTCGGGTGCTCGTGGACCCACAAGCCCCGAAAGAGCTCGTCGAACCGCTTGGCCCTCCCCGCATCATAATAGTGCTCGAGCATGCTGAGCAGCGTGGACTTGCCAAAGCGCCGCGGGCGCAGGAGCACCACGTGCCGATACACCGCTTCGAGCACGGGGAGGAACGGCGTCTTGTCGACGTAGAAAAAGCCCTCTTCGCGGATCTGGGCGAAGTCGCTCATGCCATAGGGGATCTTCATGACCTCACCGAGGCTCTCCTCATCTCCCCCGCTGCAAGGGCGCGCCGGGCGCGATCTGCCCAGCCGCGATGGCCGACACGTACGGCGGCGCCTTGCCCGCCGCGATGGCGGCGATGTCCGCGCGCATCGTCGTCGCGTCGGGATAACGCTCCTTCTTCTGAAAGCGAATCGACCGGTCCACGACCGCGCACACCGCCTGAGGGATGGCGGGCGCCACGCTCGCGAGCGGCGGCGCCGGCTGCGTGGCCGCCGCGACGAGCAAGCTCCCTTCGACCAAATCGCCGTGCACGCAATACCCAGACATCAAATGAAACAACGTCGCGCCGAGCCCGAAGATATCGGTCCTCGCGTCGATCTGCTTGATGTCCCCCATCGCCTGCTCGGGCGCCATGTAATGACAGCTCCCCATCGCCGTCCCCGTCTGCGTGCGCGTCTTTTCGGGGAGCGCGGTCATCCCGTCGGGCAGCCCCTCGGTCACCCGCGCGATGCCGAAGTCGAGCACGCGCAAACGCCCGTCCGCCCCCAAGTGCAGGTTCTCGGGCTTGATGTCGCGATGAATGATGCCGTGCGCGTGCGCCAACACCAAGACGTCGAGCACCTTTTGCCCAATCCAAAGCGCTTGCCCCCACGGGAACATGCCAATCGTACAGAGCCGGTCAAACACCGTCTCTCCGTCGAGCACCTCCATCACCATGAACACCGTGCCGTCCTCGGCCGTGCCCGACTCGTACACCTGCGGCAGCCCCTCGCAGAGCGGGCCCACCGCCGCGAGCGCGCTCCCAATCGGCCCCTCGCGCAAAAACCGCTTTCGAAGCTCGTGATGATCGAGCAGGTAAGGATGAAGCACCTTCACCGCCGCCGGCCACCCATCGTCGCGCCGCGCCAAGAACACCGCGGCCATCCCGCCGACGCCGAGCACGCGTTCGAGCCGCCATCCCCCGAGCTTGGTCCCAATCCGCTGCTCCGCGAGCTCCTGATCCGGGTCCATCATCGCGGCGCCGAGGCTATCACGGAGGCGCTCTCTGGAGCATGTCCGAAACTCGCTGTACGGGCGAGATGCGAACGTGTAACGTCCCGGCCCCAACGATGGATCCTCGGGAGATGGAAACGCTGATCCAGCGCCTCGTGGCGAACCCGCACGACGAGGAGGCGCTGGCCTACGCGCACCGCGCGGGCACACAAGATCCTAGAGCGTATGCGGTCCTGCTCGAGAAAGTAGGACAGGCGACGCAGGATCCTTCTTACGCCGCACACTGGCTCAGCGAAGCTGCGAACGTGTGGTCGACCACCATCGGCGACGCGCACCACGCCGCGCGCACGCTGATGGGCGCGATCGAAAAAGACCCAACCGCGCGGAGCGCCGCGGAGCGGCTCGCCCAGCTCTACCGCGACAAAGGCGATCAGCGCGCGCTCATCGCGCTCCAAGAACGCCTCGTCAAATCGCTCTCGGGCATGCTCTCGCCCGACCGGCCCGAGGTGCGCGAGCAGCTCATCGCCTTGCACGAGGACCTCGGCAAGCTCTGGGGCGATCCTCCGCTCAGCCGCCCCGATCGCGCCGTCGAGAACTGGCGCCGCGTCGTCGAGCTCGATCAGAAGAACGCGTACGCGATCTACGCGGCGCGCGAGCTCTACAAAGCGCAGCAACAGTTCGCCGAGGCCGTCCCCTACTTCGCGCTCGAGCAGGCCCTCGTCGATGAGCCCGATCGCAAGCTCGCGCTCTACCGCGACGAGGCCGACATCCGAAGGCGCGCGGGCGATCTCCCCGGCGCGACGCAGGCGCTCCGCGGCGCCCGCAAAATCAAGCCCGACGACATCCCCCTCAAGCAAGAGGTCGGCGCCTCGATCTTGGAGCGCCTCGAAGCCGGCGAAGAGATCGGCGAGGTCGATCGCAAGGAGTGCGCGGACCTCTTCGTGTCGCTCGCCGAGACGTACGACGGCGAGTACGGCCTCTCGTATTCGGTGTCGGCGCTCAAGGCCATGCCCGGCAACGACCGCGCGATGCAGCTCGCGGATTACTACGCATCCAAGCTCAACCGCACCGCCGATCTCGGGCCGCGCTACGCCGCGTACCTCCAAGCAAACCCCGGCGGCTTCATGGGCAACGAGGCGCGCGCCAAGGTCGGCAACGCCGTGCCTCCGCCCAAGCCCTCCGCGCCCGCGCTCGCGCCGCCCCCTCAACAACAATCCTCGCGCCCGTCGCAACCCGCGGCGCAATCGCCGCTCCACGGCGGCGGCGGGGGCTTGGGCGGCCCGCAACCTTCTGCGTCGCAACAGTTCCAAGCGCTCTCGGCCGATCCCGCGCAGCCGCAGACCGGCCCGCAACAACCCGCAGGGCCTGCGTTCGGCGGCGCCGCGCAACCTCCCGCGCAGGCGCAACCGCAGACCGGCGCGCAACAACCCGCGTTCGCGCAAGCTCCTCAAACGGGCGCGCAACAACCCGCGTTCGCGCAACCGCAGACAGGCGCGCAACAACCCGCGTTCGCGCAGGCTCCCCAAACAGGCGCGCAAGCTCCACAGGCCCCTGCGGCCGCTCCTTCGGCGCCGTCCGCCGGCAGCGCCGCCGACCTCCCGCGCCTGCTCGAAGAGGCCTCGGGCGAATCCCAAAAAGGTCGCAAACCGCAGGCCCTCGCGAAGTACCGCGACGCGCTCAAGATCGATCCCGCGAACTCGGAGGCGCTCTCGTGGGTCGAGGAGCACCTCCGCCAAAAGCGCATGTACGCGGATTTGCGCGACGTGCTGCTCGCGGCGTCGCGCGCGCCGAACGTCTCGGCCGACACGCGCAAGGCGCAGCTCCGCGACGTCGCCGGCATCTGCGAGTCGCAGCTCCGCGACATCGAGACCGCGATTCAAGCGTGGAAGCAGGTCTGCCAGATCGATCGCGGCGACGAGCAGGCGCGCGATCAGCTCCGCAGGCTGCTCGAAAAGGGCGCGCGTTGGGACGACCTCGCGCTCATGCTCGAACAAGAGGCGATGGGCACGCCCGACGTCGAGCAGAAGATCGCGATCGAGAAGAAGCTCGCGCAGCTCCACGAAGGCAAGCGCAAAGACCCCGCGGCCGCGGCCGAGGCGTGGGCGCGCATCGCGTCGTACACGCCCGAGGACGACACCGCGATCCACACCGCGGTCAAGCTCTACGAGAAGGCCGAGCGCTTCGACCTCGCCGCGCAGGTGATCAGCGACGCCGTCGGCGGCATCGAGGACAAAAACGCGAAGGGCCCGCTCCTCCAAAAGCTCGGCGATCTGCGCGCGAAGGCCGAGGATCACAGCGGCGCGGGCGACGCGTACGCCGAGGCCGCGGACGCGCTCGGGCAAGCGAAGATCTGGGAGCTCGCCGAAAAATCGTACGTCACCGCGAACAGGCTCGACGCCGCCGCGAACGCGATCGATCGGCGCGCCGAGCTCACCGACGGCAAGCCCAAGGCCGCGCTGCTCGCGCAGGCCGCGGATCTGTTCGCGCGCGCGAACGACTCGTCGAGCGCGATCGCGAAGCTCGAACAAGCGACCGAGATCGATCCGCTGAACGACGCGTACGCCGACGCGCTCGCCTCGCACTACCAGCGCGACGGCCGCGAGCCCGACCTCGTCATGTTCCTGCTCGGCCGCGCCGACAAGATCCCCGACAAGCAGAAGCGGGTCGCCGCGCGCCGCACGGCCGCGCAGATCCAAACGACCATCGGCGATCGCGAGGGCGCGCGCGAGAGCCTGCTCCTCGTGCTCAACGACGGCGACGACGAGGCCGCGCTGCACCAGCTCGTCGAGGACGCGGTCGAGCGCGGCGAGCACCAAGAGGCCGTCGACTTCCTCCGCCGCCTCGGCGCGGTCTCGCGCGATCCGCAGGCCAAGCTCACGATCGCGCTGCGCGAGGCGTCCATCCTCGCCGACGAGATCAACGACGGCGACGGCGCGATCGAGCGCTACGAGGCGATCCTCAAGGAGCTCGATCCCAAGAACCGGTTCGCGCTCCACGCCATCGCCGATCTCCACGAAAAGAAGGGCAACCTCGCGGGCGCCGCGGCCGCGCTCGAGCGCGAGATCACGTTCGCCGAGGGCGAGGAGAAGGTCGACCTCGCGCAGCGCCTCGCGCAGCTCTACGAGGGACCGCTCACCGATCCGCGCGGCGCCATCCGCGCGCTCTCGATCGTCAACGCCGCCGATCCCGAGGACTTCGACGCGATCGCGCGCCTGCAGAGGCTCTGCGAAGAGGTCGAGGACTGGCCGCGCGTCGTCACGCTGATGCAGCAGCTCATCGAGGTCGAGGGCGACGAGGAGGAGGCCTCGCGCCTCACGATCCGGCTCGCCGAGATCTTGAGCGAGAAGCAGAACCGCGGCGACGAGGCGCTCTCCGCGCTCGAGAAGCTCGCCGATCAAGGCGACGGCCCCTGCCGCGACGCGTACGTCGCGCTCGGCGACAAGCTCGGCTGGAAGGGCATCGTCGCGACCAAGCTCGTCGCCTGGAACGAGTCGGGCTCGGGCCCCGAGCGCAACGACGCGCTCAAACAAGCGTTCTATCGCTTCTTGGAGATCGGCCGCGACGCCGACGCCGCGCGCGTCGCGATGGAGGTCGCGCGATCGCGCGGCGCCGATCGCCCGCTCGTCGAGAAGCTCGAAGAGATCGCCGCGCGCGGCCGAGCTCGTGCGGCAAGCCGAGATGCAGGTCCGCGCGGGCGTCGATCCGCTCGAGGCGATCCAGCACGGCGAGGGCGCGCTCAACAGCGTGCCCGCGGCCGAGGTCGATCCGCTCCTCGCGCGGCTCGCGGCGCTCGCGCCTTCGCCCGCGAACGTGATCGATCTCTACGAGCGCCAGGTGAGCCGCTGCCGCGCGCCCGCTGATCGCCTCGCGGCGCTCGCGCGCGCGGCCCAGGTCGCGGCCGAGCGCGGCGTCAACGATCGCGCGCGCGGCTTCTTCGAGCTCGCGCTCGGCGGCGGCGTACAAGAAGACACCATCCACTTGCTCGAAGGCGCGGCGAGGCTCGGCGACGAGCGCAGCGGCAGCACCGCGCTCCGCGCGATCTTGGCCGAGGCGCTCGCGGGCGGCGGGCAGGGCTCGCGCGACGGCGGCCGCACGCGCGGCTCGCTCCTGCGCAGGGCCGCGACCATCGCGCAGCGCGATCTCAACGACGTGGGCCGCGCCTTCGGGTGGCTCGGCGACGCGCTCGTCACCCACGTCGAGGACGCGTCGCTCGACGCGATCGAGGCGCTCGGCCGCGACCTCAACGACATGAAGCGCGTCGAGGCCACGATCACGCGCGCGCTCGAGGAGGTCTTCGACGGGCCGCTCGTGCGCAAGCTCCTCCAGCGTCGCGCGCGCCTCCGCCGCGACGTGCTCGGCGACACCAAGGGCGCCGCGGTCGACCTCAAGAAGCTCCACGATCTGTCGCCCGCCGATCAAGAGGTGATGAACGAGCTGTCCGCGCTCCTCACGGACCTCGGCGATCACCGCGGCATGATCCAGCTCTACGAAGATCAGATCCTCCGCGGCCGCGATCCGAACCTGCGCGCCGAGCTCGCGCGCAAGGTCGCCCGCATCTGGGAAGAAGAGATCGCCGACGCGCGCGAGGCCGCCGACGCGTGGCGCCGCGTGCTCCGCATGAAGGCCGGCGACGCGGACGCGACCGCGGGCCTCGAACGCGCCAAAGCCGGCAAGCTCAAGAAGGCTCCCCCCAAGCCTCCTCCTCAAGAGCACAAGCCCGCTCCTCAACCCGCGGCTCCGCCCCCCGCGCCTCCTCCCGCCGCCGCGCCCGCGGCTCCCAAAGAGCCTACGCCCGCGCCCGCGCCGGTCATCGTCCCTGCGCAACGCGAGGAGATGATCCCACCGCCCGACATGCGCGGAGCGATGATTACGGCGCCCGACGCAGATATCGAGACGACCTCCGACGAGGCGCCGGCCGGCCTCCCTCCGTTGGAGCCGACGCCACAGCCGGCTCCTACGATGGAGGGGCCGAATGGGTCCCCCCAACCCCCCCCGGGTCAACAGGCGTATGACCCGGCCGCGCAGCAACATGCGTATGACCCGGCCGCGCAGCA